>JALFGI010000184.1 GCA_022777455.1 Clostridiales bacterium
GGAGAGCTGGCAGCCGTCAGGCTGACTGAGAGGGTACCGCAGTAAGACAATGGCAACCAAAATCCATGTGTTGCCCTCTCAGTCTGCCCCTATGGGGCAGCCAGCTCCCCCATAGGGGGAGCCAAGGGGTGCGTCAATCCCGGCCCGCCAAATTACAATTTACCGGATTACTTTCAAATCAATTATACTCACCGGTGGGGGAAGGCGCAAGGGAAAAATCCGTTTCCGGCGGTTTTTTCATATTTGCCCTTTCCGTTTCTTCCCGGCGCTCCCTGCCTTTGCCGGATTGACAAGCGGGGCAAATATGATAAAATAAGAAAACAGAAAGCGGGGGTTTCTCATTGTCGGATGGAAATATGCTTCTGTTTTGCAAACCACATCTGTCCTTCCACCCCTGAAAACCACTGCGCCATGTATTACCTGATACCCCCCTTTTCCCGAAAGAAGGATACCCCATGAATGAATTGCTTCAAAAGCTGAAAACCGAAAATAAAACCCGCCTGGCAAGCGTTTTGCTGGGGGTGGCCATTCTGCTCCTGCTGCTGTGGGCCATGATCGCCCGGGTGATCGTGCCGGGGAACCGCTACGCCCAGGCGGAGAAGCTGATGCTGGCCGGAAGATTCCAGGAGGCCGCTGCTGCCTTCGATGCCCTGGGAGAATACAGCAATGCCCAGGATCGCAGCCGGGAGGCCCGGTATGCCCAGGCGGAGGAACTGATGCACCAAGGCCGGTTCGAGGAGGCCATCTCCGCCTTCAAGGCCATGGGGGATTACGCCGATGCCCAGGACCGCATCCGGGATGTGCGCTACGCCCGGGCGGAGGAGCTGCTGGCCCAGGGAAAATATGAGGAGGCTGCCGCGGCCTTCTATGCCCTGGGGGATTACGGCGATGCCTACGACCGGATCCAGGCCACCCGGTACGAAAATGCCGAGGCATTGCTTGCCATGGGAAAATTTGACGAGGCGGAGGCCGCCTTTGAAGCCCTGACCTCCTACGGCGATGCCCGGGAGCGGGTGCTGGAGGTGCGCTACAAAAAGGCCGAGACCAGCCTGGAGGCCGGGCGCTACGCCGAGGCCGCGGAAGCCTTTGCTGCCCTGGGCAATTACGCCGACGCCCCCCAGCGGGTGGAGGATGTGCAGATGGAGATGTCCTACGTCCGGGCGGAGGAACTGGCCAAGGCAGGGAATTTCCAGGAGGCCATTGACCTGTACCAGGGGCTGGGAGAATACAAGGATGCGGCCCGGCTGGCCTTGCAGACCCAATATGATTATGCCGCCACAGAATTCCAGAGCCAGAATTATGACCATGCGGAAGCATTGTTCCTGGCACTGGGGGACTATGAGGATGCCGCTCAGCAGCTGGAGCAGGTGCGAACGACCCGCGCTGCCCTGTTCTACGGTCAGGCGGAAGCCTTGCTGGAGGCAGGGGAGTATGAAGATGCTGCGGCGCTGTTTGCCAAGCTGGGCAAATTCCAGGATGCCCCCCAGCGGGTGCAGGAAACCAATTACCGGTGGGCCGCCGCCCTCTTCCAGG
Organism: Clostridiales bacterium; assembly: GCA_022777455.1. The sequence goes on from JALFGI010000184.1 coordinate 1,534, forward strand.
CCGGGAGTTATGACGAGGCGGAAGCCATGTTTGCCGCTTTGGGTGATTACCAGGATGCGGCAGAGCAGGTGCTGGAGGTCCGAAGAACCCGTCTGTTTGAAAGCGCCGTGCGGGATTCCGCCCATCTGCGCAAGCCCATTGCCGCCGGCGGCACCCTGACAGCAGGGGTACTGGAAAACGGCGCGGTGGTCACCGTAGGCTCCTGCAAGGAGAGTGTGGAGGAAAGCGCCACCTGGCGGGATGTGTTTGCTCTGTCCGCCGGCGCCGACCACATTGTGGGCCTGCGGGCCGACGGCACCGCCGTGGCTGCGGGCTACAACAAATACGGCCAGTGCGACGTGGGGGACTGGACGGACCTGGTTTCCGTGTCCGCCGGCGCCAACCACACCGTGGGCCTGAAGGCAGACGGCACCGTGGTGGCCGTGGGGTATAACAAGGACGGCCAGTGCGAGGTGAGCAACTGGCGGAACATCATTGCCGTGGCGGCCGGCGGCTACCACACCGTGGGTCTGCAGGCCGATGGTACCCTGGTGGCGGTGGGCGAAAACGCCAACGGCCAGTGCGACATCATTGAATGGTCCAACATCGTGGCCATTGCCGCGGGGTATAACCACACCGTGGGCCTGCGGAGCAACGGCACGGTGATCGCCGTGGGCGCCAACGGCAACGGCAAATGCAACGTTGGCGAATGGCGGGACATCGTGGCCATCGACGGCGGCTTTGACCACACCGTGGGTCTGAAGGCTGACGGCACCGCCGTGGCCACGGGCTTCACCCTTTACGGGGCCTGCGACGTATCGGCCTGGACGGATATCATCGAAATCGTCTGCGGCGACGACCACACCGTGGGATTAAAGGCCGACGGCACCGTGGTGGCCACGGGCAGCAACAGCAAGGAGCAGTGTAATGTGTCCGATTGGGTGAAGATCCGCATCGGCGGAGAAGCCGATGCTGCCATCGCCCAGACGGAACCCACGGAAGCGCCCACGGAGGTACCCATTCCCGTGCCAACGGAGGCATCTACGGTGGAACTCCCGGAAGCGTCTACAACCCCAGCGGACGAGACCGAAGGAGAACAAGCAGATGAAGGACTTTATTGAAATCACGGATTTTCATGCCCCGGAGCTGGATGTGTTTGCCCGGCTTACCGAGGCCCAGCTGTTAAACCGGTTTGAGCCCAAAAAGGGGATGTTCATTGCCGAGAGTCCCAAGGTGATCCGGCGGGCTTTGGATGCCGGGTGCAGACCCGTTTCCCTGCTGGTGGAGCGCAGCCATTGCAATCAGGAGGCAATGGAGGCCATTGAAGCCTGTGGGGATGTGCCGGTGTTTACGGCTCCGTTGCCGGTGCTGACCCAGCTCACCGGCTTCCAGCTCACCCGGGGCATGCTGTGTGCCATGTACCGCCCGGCTCTGCCGAAGCCGGAGGAGATTCTGGCGGGAACATGCCGGGTGGCAGTGCTGGAGGATGTGATGAACCCCACCAACATGGGGGCCATTTTCCGTTCCGCCGCAGCCTTGGGCATGGAGGCAGTGCTCCTCACCCCCGCCTGCACCGACCCGCTGTACCGCCGGTCTGCCCGGGTGAGCATGGGCACGGTGTTCCAGGTGCCCTGGACGTATCTGGGCCGGGACTGGCAGGAGCTGCTCCGCGCCCTGGGGTTTAAAACCGCCGCCATGGCGCTGACGGATGACAGTGTCTCCATTGACCACCCCGCTCTGGCAAAGGAAGAAAAGCTTGCCATTGTGCTGGGCACCGAAGGGGACGGCCTGGCCCAGAGCACCATAACCCACTGCGACTATACCGTAAAAATCCCCATGTCCCACGGGGTGGATTCCCTGAACGTAGCTGCCGCCAGTGCCGTGGCCTTCTGGCAGCTGGGACGGAAATAAAGCCAAAAAATGGGTGCCCGCCGGCACCCATTTTTTCATCGATTCATGGTATTGAGAAATTGGAGTTTGAAGCGCAGGGCGCTTCACCCCAATGGCGCACCGGGGTGGCATGAAATCCGGGA
>JALFGI010000187.1 GCA_022777455.1 Clostridiales bacterium
ACGGCAGATACTCCTAAATAACCCCTAAAATACAGCTGCCTCACCAAACGTGGGGCAGCTGTTATTATGTCTGTTTGTCCTTCAAATTGTAATTTGACGGGCAGATACGGCAGCACCCCTTGGCTCTCCCTTTGGGAGAGCTGTCAGCCGAACAGGCTGACTGAGAGGGTGCCGCAGTAAGATATTAGCACCCGAAATCAATCATGCCTGCCCTCTCAGTCTGCCCCTTACGGGGCAGCCAGCTCCCCCAGCGGGGGAGCCAAGTGGTGCGTCGGTTCCGGTCGCCAAATTACAATTTGCCGATTTGAGGGGCAAAAACGGCTCCGTGTCTCATCAAAAAAATGTATTGTGTTTCCATGCTTTTTTTGGTATAATATCTGGAAAAGCATTTTGGATGTGTATTGTTGTGAAATATGGAATTTGGAACGTATCGAAACCGGACCCCCAGGCGGTAGCCAGCCTGCGCCGGGGTGGGTATCCGGAACTGGCAGCGCGGATTCTGGCTTCCCGGGGCATCACCGATCCCCAGGCGGCCCACGAAGCCCTGGACTGCAACTGCCCCCTGCCTTCTCCTTTTCTTCTGACGGAAATGGATGTGGCCGCGGGACGGGTGGGCTGTGCCATCCACAGCCATGAAAAAATCGCTGTCTTCGGAGATTACGACGTGGACGGCATTACCGCCACCTGCCTGCTCACCGATTTTCTGCGCAGCTGCGGGGCGGACTGCGTCAGCTATATCCCCGGACGGTTGGAGGAGGGCTACGGCCTGAACCCCATCGCCATTCAGAGCCTCCACGACCAGGGAGTGAAGCTCATCATCACCGTGGACTGCGGCATCACTGCCGTGGAAGAAGCGGAGCTCTGCCGCCGGCTGGGGATGGAGCTGGTGATCACCGACCACCATGAGTGCAAAGACCGGCTGCCCCAGGCCGTGGCCATTGTGGACCCCCACAAGCCCGGCGACACCTATCCTCACCGCTGCCTTTCCGGCGTGGCCCTGGCCTTCAAGCTGGCCTGCGCCCTCAGCGGAGACACGGAGCAGGTGCTGGAAAGCTATGCGGACATGGTGTGCCTTGGCACCGTGGCGGATGTGATTCCTTTGGTGGGGGAGAACCGGGTGTTTGTCTCCCGGGGCCTTGACTCCCTGCGCCATACCAAACGGCCGGGCCTTGCCGCGCTGATGAAGGAATGCGGCTGCGACCCGGCAGCTCTGAACGCCTCGTCCATCGGTTTTATGCTGGCCCCCCGGATCAATGCCGCCGGCCGCATGGGCCAGATTGACCTGGCGGTGGACCTGTTCATGACCCAGGACCGGGACCGGGCTGCCCAGGTGGCCAAAGGACTGTGTGACCTGAACCGCCAGCGCCAGCAAATCGAATCGGAGATTTACCGCCAGGCGGTATCCATGCTTCCCCCGGGCCAGGCGCCCGAGGCCATCGTGCTGGCGGATGAGAACTGGCATCAGGGCGTGGTTGGCATTGTGGCTAGCCGCATCGCCGAAGAATACGCCTGCCCCACCTTCCTGATCTGCCTGGATGGGGAGCACGGCAAGGCCAGCTCCCGCAGCCACGGAGGCTTCAACCTGTTCGCCTCCCTCACCGCTCTGTCTGACCTCCTGGAAAGCTACGGCGGCCACGAGCTGGCGGCGGGCTTTACCATCAACCGGAGCAACATTCCGGAGTTTCGCAAACAGGTCTGTGCATTGGCGGCGGAATTTTTTTCCGGTGAGACCCTGCGCACCAGCCTGGATGTGGACTGCGAGGTGCCCCCGGAGCTGATGACCCTGGCGGAATTCGACGCACTGGAGATTCTGGAGCCCACGGGCAGCGGCTGCCCCAAGCCGGTGCTGATGCTCTCGGGTCTGGTGGTGGACCGGGTGACCATGGTGGGCGGCGGCAAGCACATGCGGCTGCGGCTGCGCCGGGACCGGCAGCTTTTCAACGCCATCTATTTTTCCGTGAATCCCGACACCGTGAACCTCCATGTGGGCGAAGTGGTGGATGTGGCCTTCCTGCCCCAGGTGAACTGCTTCCAGGGTGACCGGCAGCTGCAGATGAACGTGACGGACATCCGCCCCAGCTGTGCCGCCCCCTGCGGCACGGAAACCGCCCACTACCGGGCGCTGCTGGATGGCAGCCTTACCCCCGATGGGGCAAAGCTGCTCATTCCCAGCCGTGCAATGCTGGCCATCGTGTGGCGCTACCTCGCTTCGGTGCCCGGCAACGCCATTCAGGAGTCCCCCATGTGCCTGTGCCGGAAGATCGTCCGCTGGTCCGGAAAGCCCCTGGAGCTGGAGCAGCTGATGACCTGCCTGGATATTTTTCGGGATGTGGGCCTGCTGCAGCAGCAGCGAATGCACAAGTACATCACCATCCGCCTCACCCCCGGCACCGAAAAGGCGGACCTGAATCAAAGCGCCACCATGCAGCTTTTGCTGCATTGGATGAATCCTTAAATTTTTGCCACGCTGCTGTAGGGGAGGATATGATCCTCCTGTGCGGTATAAATCCACGATCGTGAATCGGGGCGGGCGAATTCGCACAACATTCCGATCAGACTGCAGGGGAGAATATTATCCTCCCGCGCAGTACAACCCAACGACCATAAACCAGGTTGGGCGAATCCGTACCACGTCGGACAAAGTGCCATTCAACCAAACGCTCAGATTTCTCACCTGGCGGGAGGCTAATAGCCTCCCCTGCAGTGGCGTGTGCGTTATTTGTACCCGACATGAGTATGTTACGTTAACCGCGGGAAAGGGGCTTGCCCCCAGAACGAAAGAGAGCTGATCTATCTTGGAAACCTTTGAAGAACATTATGATTCCATGTGTGCCGCCATTGCCCGGAGAATGCCCACTGCGGACATGGACCTGATCGATAAGGCCGTCCACTATGCCGACGACAAGCACCGCCAGCAGAAGCGCAAGGATGGCTCTCCCTACATCATCCATCCTTTGGCCGTGGCGGAGATCGTGGTGGAAATGGGCCTGGATATGGATGCCATCCTGGGCGCCCTGCTCCACGACTGCATCGAGGATACCGACGCCTCCCACGAGGAGATCGAAAAGCTCTTCGGCGCCACCGTTGCCGAGTTGGTGGAGGGTGTTACCAAGCTGACCCGGGCCAATTTCTCCTCCACCGAGGAGGCCCAGATGGAGAACCTGCGCAAGATGTTCATGGCCATGAGTAAGGACATCCGGGTGGTGCTGATCAAAATCGCCGACCGGCTCCACAATATGCGCACCATGCAGTACCAGTCCCCCGCCAAGCAGATCATCAAATGCAAGGAGACCATGGACGTCTATGCCCCCCTGGCCCACCGGCTTGGTATGCAGAAGATGAAATGGGAGCTGGAGGATACCTCCCTTCGTTACCTGGCCCCCAAGGAATATACGGAGATTACAAATTATCTCCAGGCCCACCGGGAAAAGGACGAGGCATTCATGCAGTCCATCCAGTTCAAAATCACCGACCGGCTCAACGCCATGGGCATCCAGAACACCACCTACGGCCGCATCAAGCATGTGTATTCCATCTACCGGAAGATGGTGTCCCAGGACAAGACCATGGACCAACTCTATGACATTTACGCATTCCGGGTGATTGTGAACTCCATCCCGGACTGCTACAACGTGCTGGGCCACATCCACGATTTGTTCAACCTGGTGCCCGGCCGGTTCAAGGACTACATCTCCACCCCCAAGCCCAATATGTACCAGTCTCTGCACACCACCGTCATCGGCTCCGAGGGCATCCCCTTCGAGGTGCAGATCCGTACCTGGGACATGCACGAGACGGCGGAATACGGCATCGCCGCCCACTGGAAATACAAGCAGGGCACCGGCTCCGGCACGGAGAAGGACTTCGAGTGGGTGCGCCGCCTGCTGGAGAGCCAGCAGGACGCGGACGCGGAGGAGTACGTCCAGTCCCTGAAAATCGATATGTTTGACGATGAGGTATTCGTCTTTACCCCCAAGGGCCGCATCGTCTCCCTGCCCTCCGGCTCCACCCCCATCGATTTTGCCTATGCCATCCATTCCGGGGTGGGCAACTCCATGATCGGCGCCAAGGTGAATAACCGCATCGCCAACATCGACACCCCCCTGACCAACGGCGACATTGTGGAGATCATCACCTCCAAAACCGCCAAGGGCCCCAGCCGGGACTGGCTGAACATCTGCCAGAGCAACCAGGCCAGAACCAAGATCAAGCAGTGGTTCAAGAAGGAGAAGCGGGAGGAGAACATCGTCCACGGAAAGTCCTCCTTCGAGTCGGAGATGAAGCGGGTGGGCCTGCCCCTGTCCGCCCTCACCGACGAGGAGCTGGAGCCCCATCTGCTGAAAAAGCTTGCCTTCGACAGCTGGGACGATATGTATGCCGCCATCGGCTACGGCGGCCTGACTGCCGTGAAGGCCGTGGGCAGAATCCGGGATGATGTTTCCCGGGCTGTCAAAGCCCAGACCGCGGAGCGGAATGTCAGCCCCCTGCGCTTAAACCCGGATTCCGAGGCGGTGAAGCAGAACCGCCATGCGGTGAACGGGGTGATCGTGGAGGATATTGATTCCTGCATGATCAAATTTGCAAAATGCTGCACCCCCGTGCCCGGAGATTCCATCGTGGGATTCATCACCAAGGGCTTCGGCGTCTCCGTCCACCGGGCGGACTGCCCCAATGCCCAGAACCGGGACGATCCCCGGCAGGCCGCCCGCTGGGTGCGGGTGCGCTGGGCCTCCCAGGAGGAGCAGCCCTTCGAGACCACCCTGGAGCTGGATTGCCTGACCCGGGACGGCATTGTGCTGGATGTGGCCACCGTGCTCACCACCGCCCGGGTGCGGGTGAAGGAGTTGGCTGCCAAGGATTTGCCCGGCGGCAGAAGCACCTGCCTGATCCGCTTTGAAGTGAAGAACGTGGCCGAGCTGGAGGCCATCCGCAACCGGCTGCTGAACATTCGGGATGTCACCGGCTCCCGGAGAGGACAGAACTAACATGAGAGCTGTTTTAACAAGAGTGAAGTATGCTTCCGTTACCATTGACGGAGAAGTGGTGGGAAAAATCGGCCCCGGCTTTCTCATTCTGCTGGGGGTTGGCCCGGAGGATACGGAGAAGGAATGCCGTGTTCTCGCGGAAAAGGCCCTGGGACTGCGGGTTTTCGAGGACGAAAACGGCAAAATGAACCTGGGACTGGAGCAGGTGGGGGGTCAGGTGCTGGTGGTGAGCCAGTTCACCCTCTACGGCAACTGCCGCAAGGGCCGCCGGCCCAGCTTTGCCGAGGCTGCCGGTCCGGAGCTGGGTAATGCACTGTACGAAAAGTTCCTGTCCATCTGCGAAGAACTGGGCTACCCGCCCCAGCATGGCCGCTTCGGCGCGGACATGAAGGTGGAGTCCTTAAACGACGGCCCCGTCACCTTGATCCTGGACACCGACCAGCTGATGAATACCCCCAGACACTGAGCGGTGTATTCAATTCTAAAAAGGAGAATCCCCATGGAAATTACGGTTTTGACTTTGGGCGGCTATATGACCAATTGTTATATCCTCCGGCAGGAGGCTTCCTCCAAGTGCCTCATCATTGACCCGGGGTATGAAGCCGGGCGGATTCTTTCCGTTTTGCAGCAAAAGCAGTTGGAGCCGGAGGCCATCCTGCTGACCCACGGTCACTTTGACCATGTGGGTGCGGTGCAGGACCTGGCCGCGGAGACGGACTGCGACGTTTACATTGCCGAAGCCGACCTGAGTCTGCCCCCCATGATCACGAACGGAAAACTGTACTATACCCATACCTATCCCGCCTCGGGAACGCTGAACCTGGCTGGGCTGGCCATCCGCGTCCTTCCCACCCCGGGGCATACCCCCGGCTCGGTTTGCCTGCTGGTGGAGGACACCATGTTCTCCGGAGATACCCTGTTCCAGGGCAGCTGCGGGCGCACGGATCTGCCCGGCGGAAGCTGGGAGCAGATTGCAGCCTCTCTGAAAACGCTGGCCGCTCTCCCCGGGGACTACCGGGTGCTCCCCGGCCATGGGGGCGAAACTACCCTGGATCGGGAGCGGCAAAGCAATCCCTACCTGTAAGGAGCGAAGAGCATGAATCTGACCCTTTCCGGTCACGACGACCGCTACGCCGTGGAGCAGCTGCTGCTGTCCCTGTTTCCGGAGAATACCCCCCTGGAGGCGGTGTCCTCTCTGCACCGGGGGGAAGTCTGGATCACGGCCCGGGCCTCCATTACCCTGGATGGAAAAACCGTCCAGGCTGTCCGGCGGCTGAAAACCGCAGACGAGACCGTCCGCCTGCGCAGAAGGGCATTGCAGCAGAGCGTTTATCTGGCTGCCGTCCAGCTTCTGCCCACCCAGCCCGCCTGGGGGGCTTTGGCCGGCGTGCGGCCCACCAAAATCACCACCAAGCACCTGCTGGAAGGGGGCACCCCCCAATCCGCCGACAAACTCCTGAAGGATGTGTACTTCGTCACCCCGGAGCGGCGGAAGCTGGCGGTGCAGTGCTCTCAGTCCACGGTGAAAGCGGCCCGGCTGCTGGAACCACAGGACATTTCCCTGTATGTGGGCATTCCCTTCTGCCCCACCCGCTGCACCTATTGCAGCTTCGTCAGCCGGACGGTGGGGAAGAAGACCGAGCTGCTGGAGCCCTACCTGAATGCCCTTTTGAAAGAAATTGAAATCACTGGCGCTCTGCTGGCAAAATCCGGCCGCCGGGTGCGTACCATTTACATAGGAGGCGGCACTCCTTCCACCCTGTCCACCCCGCAGCTGGGGCGACTGATGGATGCCATCGCTGCCGCTTTCGATTTATCAAACTGCCTGGAATTCACTGTGGAGGGCGGAAGGCCGGATACCCTGGATGAAGAGAAGCTCCGGGCCATTCGTGTCCACGGAGCAAACCGCATGAGCATCAACCCCCAGACCATGGAGGATTCCGTGCTCCGGGCCTGCGGCAGACCCCACAAGGCCGGGGACATCGTCCGGGCCTATCACCAGGCGGTGGCGGCGGGGTTTGACGCCATCAACATGGACTTGATCGCCGGGCTGCCGGAGGACACCGTAGAGGGCTTCTGCCGCAGTCTGGACGCTGTGGCAGCACTGAACCCCTCCAATATCACCGTCCACACCCTGGCGCTGAAAAAGGGGGCCGACCTGTTTGAAAAGCGGGGGAGCCTGCCCGCTGCCGAAGAGGTGACGGAAATGGTGGCCTATGCCAACAAGACCCTGTCCGCCTTGGGCTACAAGCCCTACTATTTGTACCGCCAGAAGTATATGTCCGGCTCCTTCGAGAACGTGGGCTGGAGTCGGGATGGAATGGACTGCCTGTACAACATCTACATGATGGAGGAGGTTCACACCATCCTCTCCCTGGGTGGCGGCGGGATGAACAAGGTCAATCTTCCCGACGGCCATCTCCAGCGCTTCCACAACCCCAAATTCCCGGAGCAGTACATCGAACTTCTCCCCCGGGTGCTGGAACAGAAGAAAGAGCTGTTTGAATTGCTATAACGGAAAGGACACATTTTTGTGGATACTTTGATTGCAAATGTCACTGCGGTGACCATGAATCCCAAAATGGAGGTAATTTTCGGGGCCTACATCGGCATCGAAAACGGAAAAATCACCTCCATTGACCGCACACCCCCCAAGGAGCCGCCCAAGACGGTGATTGACGGCACCGGCATGGTGGCCATGCCCGGCCTCATCAATTGCCATACCCATCTGGCCTCCTCGGTGCTGCGCTGCTATACCGACGACCTGGGCAATACCCAGGCTCTGGAGGAGCTATTAAAGAAGGAGGCCAAAATGGACTCCCGCTGCGCCCGGGTGGCGGCACTGCTGAGCATTGCGGAGTGCCTGCGTTTCGGCGTGACCTCTGTGTCCGATTTGTACTACTATCCCGACGCCACCGCCAAAGCCGTGGCGGAGTCCGGCATCAAGGCCAACCTGGCCCTGTCCAGCTACCGGTTTATCGACCAGAACGAGGACTTCGACTTCGATACCGATGAGCAGTGCCGGGAGCTGGTTCGTGTGACGGAGAAGTGGAACGGCTTCGATGAGGGCCGGATCAAAATCGATGCCGGCATCTATGCCGAGTACACCAGCAACTATAAGCTTTGGGAAGGTCTGCTGGGCTACGCCAGCGAGCAGGGCCTGGGAGTTCAGCTCCACCTGGCCCAGACGGCGGGAGAGGTGGAAGAGTGCCTGGACCGCACGGGCATGAACCCCGGAGAGTTACTTAACTGCCACGGCCTGTTCAATGTTCCTGCCACTGCCGCGGGCTGCGGATATCTGACGGACTTTGAGCAAAAACTATTGGGGAAGAAAAAGGTCACCGCCGTGGCCCTGCCCATTGCCGCCGCCAAAAACGGGATGAGCTGCACCCCCATCCTGGACTGCGTCAAAGCCGGGATGAATGTGGCCCTGGGCACCGACGGTGCCGTGGAGACGGGAAACCTGGACATGTTTGAAGTGATGCGGGGCGCCTCCCTGTCCGTCCGGGCCGCCAAACAGGATGCTTCCGCCCTGCCCAGCTCCGCTGCGCTGATGATGGCCACCGTCTGCGGTGCCCAGGCCCAGGGCAGAAGCAAGGAATGCGGCATGCTGAAAGTGGGCATGGATGCGGACATTGCCCTGGTGGATTTCACTGCTCCCCATCTCATGCCCTGCCACAATGTGCTCAGCGGCCTGGTGTTCGCAGCCAAGGGCGGCGACGTGGCGATGACCATGGTCAGGGGCAAAATCCTCTACCAGAACGGTAAATTCCCCACCATTGACCTGGCTGCCGTGGTGCAGGAGCTGACGGAGGAAGCCATTCCCAGGCTCTTCCGGAAGGACCAGGAGCCCAGTGCAGCCCAAAATGGAGGTCAAACCAATGTCTGATGCGCAAAAGAAGCAGAATTTCCTCCAGGGCACGGCGTTGCTCGCCATTGCCACTTTGGTGGTGAAGCTGGTAGGCGCCCTGTACAAGGTGCCCCTGAATGCCATCATCGGAGAAAAGGGCTTCGGCTATTTCAGCACCGCTTACGAAATTTATAATATCCTGCTCATGATCTCCACCGCGGGCCTGCCCGTGGCCATGAGCCGGATGATCTCCCAGGCCAGCAGCCTGGAGCATTATGGCCAGGTGCGCCAGGTGTACGCCACTGCCCGGAAGCTGTTTCTGATCCTGGGTATCACCGGAAGCCTGCTGATGACGGTGTTCTGCCGCCAGCTGGCCTCCTTCTGGAATCAGCCGGATGCCTGGGCTGCCATCGGCTGCCTGGGTCCCTGTGTGCTGCTTATCTGCGTGATGAGTGCCTACCGGGGCTATTTCCAGGGCCAGAGCAACATGATCCCCACCGCCGTTTCCCAGGTGCTGGAGGTGGTGACCAAGCTGATTGTGGGCATGCTTGCCGCCATCATCGTGCTGAAGGCCACGGCCAGCGTGCCATTGGCCGCGGGCGGCGCCATCCTGGGCGTGACGGTGAGCTGCCTGGTGTCGGTGGTGTACCTGTCCGGCCGGTTCCGCAAGAGCTACCGGGTGCTTCCCGAAACCGGGGATACCCCCCAGTCCTTTGGAGAAACCGCCAGGGAGCTGCTGAAAATTGCCATTCCCATCACCCTCAGCTCCACCTGCCTGTCCATCATCACCTCCCTGTCCAGTAAAATCTACATGGGTCAGCTTTTGGCCTCCGGGGTCAGCCAGGAGGCGGCGGACACCATGCGGGGCGTTCACGTGATGACCCAGACCATCTACAATATGCCCTGCGCCTTCATCACCCCCATCACCGTGAGCATCATCCCCGCCATCACCGCCCAGATCACCCTGAAAAAGTACCGCCAGACCCGGCTCACCGAGGAATCTGCCATCCGGGTCACGGGCATCGTGGCCATGCCCTGCGCCGTGGGACTGACGGTGCTGGCCCAGCCCATTACCGCATTGCTTGGCGGTTACTCCGGAGAGCGTCTGACCCTGGCCACCCAGATGATGACCGTGCTGGGCATCTCCATTGTGTTTAACGCCCTGGTGCTGGTGACCACCGCCATTATGCAGGCCCACGGCAACGTGAACCGCCCGGTGGTGAATATGCTCATCGGCGGTGTATTAAAGCTGATCGTGGTGTATGTCCTCACGGGCAATCCCGCCATCGGCATTGTGGGCACGCCCATTGGCACGCTGCTGAGCTATGTGGTGATCTGCATTCTCAATGTGTTCTCCATTCGCTCTCTGGTGGAGGACCCGCCCCATATCATCAGAAATCTGGTGCGGCCCCTCCTGGCTGCCTGTCTCATGGGCGTGGCAGTGTGGCTGTGCTGGTGGAGCATGAGTACCGTAGGCATTTCCAGCCGTGTTTTGCTGGCCGGGGTTCCCGTGTGCGTGGGCGTTGTGGTGTATGTCATCGCCGCCATCGTGTTCAAGGTTATCACCCGGGAGGACTGCCTGCTGCTGCCCAAGGGCGAGAAAATTGCAAAGCTGCTGAAATTGTGATGATTTGCAAGAAAAATCTTGCATTTTGCGAAACATTATGTTAATCTAAGAAAGCTCAATTTTTCTATCTGCAAATGGGTGGTTTTCCCCCGTTTGACTTTCATTGAAGAGAGGATTTTTAATTATGAATAAGACTGAACTCATCGCTGCCGCCGCCGAGGCTTCCGGCCTGACCAAAAAGGATACCGAGAAGGCTCTGAACGCCGCTCTGGATGCCATCACCGCCGCCCTGGTGCAGGGGGATAAGGTGCAGGTCAGCGGCTTTGGCATTTTCGAGGTGAAGGAGCGGGAGGCCCGCATGGGCCGCAACCCCCACACCGGCGAAGCCATGGAAATCGCCGCTTCCAAGGTGCCTTCCTTCAAAGCCAGCAAGACCCTGAAGGACGCTCTGGGCAAGTAATCCCATGCGCCTGGACAAATACCTGAAGGTCTCCCGCCTCATCAAGCGCCGCACCGTGGCCAACGAGGCCTGCGACAATGCCCGCATCAGCGTCAACGGCCGGCCCGCCAAGGCCAGCTACGACGTGAAGGTAGGGGACAAAATCGAGATTTCCATGGGCGGCCGCACCGTCGCCGTGGAGGTTTTGCAGGTGGCCGAATCCGTCCGCAAGGACGATGCCGCTGCCATGTACAAGCAGATATAAAAAGAAGGATTGTTTCACCCAAAGCCGGTGGAACAATCCTTTAAATTTTGTCTGGATCGGCTTTTGCTTTTTCGGCAAACATTTCCTGCACGGCGGGAAGCTCCCCCAATCCGGTGAGGCACTGGCTTACCTGAAACCCCGCTGCTTCCAGCAGGGGCTTCAGCCGCCCGGTCATGTCCTTTTGGGCGTGGGCCCCGGCAGTCAGCAGCAGGGGCGCGAGGCACACCTTCCGCCGGGGGCCGGAAAGCAGGGAGGGAAGGGCGGCACCAAAATCCAGTCCCCCCTCCAAGGTGCACAGCGCCATGCCAAGGTCCTCCAGATGGCGGCGGAGGGCGGGGTAGATGCGGTCGCTCTCATGGCCGGTGCCATGTCCCATGAGCAGAAGCGCCGTATCCTCCGGCAGGGGATAGGCATGGAGGAGCGCCTCTGCCAGGGCAGCAAGGTCCCGGTCCTCCCACAGCAGGGGTGTGCCCAAAATAACCCGCATCCCCTGGGCAGCGGAGGAAATTTCCTCCCGGAGCCGGTCATATTCCCGCCCGGGCAGCAGCAGGGTGGGCTGCACCTTCACCAGGGTGAACCCGGCCCGGCGCAGCTTTTCCAGGGCCTGGGCCGGGCTGTCCACCAAAATGCCCGCCTCTGCGGCAAGCTTCCGCCGGAGGGTAGGGCTGGTAAAGGCTCGGAAGCAGGGAATCTTCCCGGCGGCCCGCTGTATGGCCTGCTCCACAGGAAGAATGGCCTGTTCCAGCGCCTCCGGCCGTGCCGTGCCGAACCCGGCAATCAAAATGGCGTGTTTCTCCTTGATGTTTTGTTCCTGCATATTCCGTCCCCTGCCTTTTCTGCTCATTTCACTGAACGTTGAACGGTATCCGGTGCCGATAACCGTCACGCCACTGTAGGGAAGGATATCATCCTCCCGCGCAGTACAACCCATCGTGATCAATCAGGTTGGGCGAATTCGTACTACGTTGGACATGATACCGTTCAACCAAACACGCGGTTAACCAACCTGGCGGGAGGCTACGATAGCCTCCCCTACATTCGAACCGGGGGCTGTGGGAATTCACCCCAATCCCTCACTGCCCCCAGTGGGCCAGGGCTTCCCGGTTGAGGATGCGGAAGGTGTCCCGGTAGTAGTCCAGCAGCCCCTCCTGCTTCATCCGTCCCAGCTCCCGGGACAGGGCGCTGCGGTTGACGCACAGATAGTCCGCCATGTTCTCCCGGCTCAGCCCTAAGGAGAAGGTGGCGGCATCTCCCGCCCGGTCCAGCAGGTACATGGCGATCCGCCCCCGGAGGGAGCTGACACTGAGATAACCCAGCCTGCGCCGCTGGGCCCAGTATTTCTGTGCGATCTGGCCGATGAGATTCTCCCGCAGCCGGGAGTGGGCCGGACAGCATTCTCCGCAGCCGCCCATGACCTGCCGGAAAGGGAGAAACACCACCGTGGTTGCCTCTGCCGCGATGACATACACCGGGCTGACCCCGCCGGGGGTGGACATGAGCACGTCCCCCACCAGCGCCCCGGGGCCGTGCCAGGCCATCAGGGTGTGCTGCCCTGCGGCGTTTACTGCCTCCGCCCGCACTGCCCCGGAGAGCACCACGGCACAGGCACTTACCTGCTGACCTGCGTGGTAGAGGATGGCATTTTTGTCGTAATGGGCCGCCTCTGCTCCCAGGCAGCCCAGCAATCGCTCCAGTTCGGGCTGGCTGATTCCCGTGAACAGGCCGCAGGAGACCAGAATCTCCCGTTCTTTTTCGTTCATATACCCTCCATCAAAAAATGTGCATGTAACTTTGACCCAGCAGAGCGGTAAAATGTAATTTATTGCAACGCCAACTGTAGGGGAGGCTCGTAGCCTCCCGCGCAGTACCAGCCCACGATATAAACCAGGTTGGGCGAATCCGTACGAAGTCGGGCATGATGCCATTCAACCAAACACTCAGGCCCGGAACGTGGCGGGAGGCTGCGAGCCTCCCCTACAGTGCCTGGTACGATCAATTACAATACGCCTATCTGTTGCCATGGCAACGGAATTCTGAACTTCAGTATAGTATAATACCTCCAGAAAGTCAATCCGGGAATCCCCGGAGGAAGGAGCCGTTCCTATGAAAAAATTATTCTCTGTGATTTGTGTCATTTGCCTGTTTGCCGCCCTGCTGGCCCTGCCGGTGCAGGCGGAGGAAGCAACCATCCATGTGGGCGCCCTCACCGGTCCCACCGCCATGGGCATGGTAAAGCTGCTGGCTGATGGCGAAGGTACCTATGAACCCACCATCCTGGGCGCTGCCGATGAGCTGATGCCCCTGATCCTGCAGGGCAAGGTGGACATCGCCTCCGTTCCTGCCAACCTGGCCTCCACCATTTACAATAAGACCGAGGGCGGCGTTCAGGTGCTGGCGGTGAACGTGCTGGGCGTGCTGTACATCAGCGAGTTCAACACCCAGGAGCTGAACAGCCTGGAGGATCTGAAGGGCAAGACCATCTATGCCACCGGCAAGGGCTCCACCCCGGAATATTTCCTGCGGTATGTGCTGACTCAGAACGGCATCGACCCGGACAAGGACGTGACTGTTGAGTGGAAGAGTGAGCCCAGCGAGGTGGTGGCCCTGCTGAACGCCGAGCAGAAGGGCATTGCCATGCTGCCCCAGCCCTATGTCACCGCCGCAGCCACCCAGCTGGGGGAGGGCTTCCGGGTTGCTCTGTCCCTGTCCGACGAGTGGGCCAATCTGGACAACGGAACCCTGTGCACCACCGCCGTGGTGATGGCCAGGTCCGAATTTGTGGAGGCCAACCCCAAGGCGGTGGAGGCCTTCCTGGCGGAATTTGACGCTTCCGTCCAGTGGGTCAACGAAAATGTGGACGAGGCTGCTGCCCTGTGCGGCGAATATGAGATCATCAAGGCCCCCGTGGCCCAGAAGGCCATCCCTCAGTGCAACATCGTGTGCATCACCGGCGAGCAGATGAAGCAGGCCCTGTCCGGCTGCCTGGGCGTGATCTTCGATCAGAACCCCAAGGCCGTGGGCGGCGCCCTCCCCGGGAACGACTTCTACTATGGCGCAGAATAAGGGCAAATGGTTCACCCCCCAATCCAGGCTGGCAAAGTTATTTGCCAGCCTTTTGGCGCTGTGTGTCTGGCAGCTGGCGGCGGTGCTGGTGGACAATCGGCTGCTGCTGGTGGGGCCGGTGCAGGTGGCCGGACGGCTGTGGGTTCTGGTACGCACAGAGGCATTCTGGAGCGCCGTAGGCTTCACCTTCTCCCGGATTACGCTGGGCTTTTTGCTGGCCTTCTGCCTGGCCCTGGCTCTGGCAATCCTTTCCGCCCGGTTTCCGCTGGCGGAAACCCTGATCCACCCCTACATGGCGGCGGTGAAGACGGTGCCGGTGGCCTCCTTCATTGTCATCGCCCTGCTGTGGCTCTCCGGACGGCGGCTGAGCATTTTCATCTCCTTTCTGATGGTGCTGCCGGTGCTCTATTCCAATCTGCTCCAGGGCATCCGGGCAGCGGAGAGAAAGCTGCTGGAAATGGCAAGGGTGTTCCGCATGAGCCTGCTCAGCCGCATCCGCTGCATTTATCTGCCCACCCTGGAGCCCTATTGTCTCTCCGCCTGCCGGTCCGCCCTGGGCCTGTGCTGGAAGGCGGGGGTGGCCGCCGAGGTCATCGGCGTGTGCAGCGGCAGTGTGGGCGGGATGCTGTACGATGCCAAGGTGTACCTGGAGATCGGGGATCTGTTCGCCTGGACACTGGTGATCGTTCTGATCAGCGTGAGCTTTGAATGGGCTTTTACCCGCCTTTTGGCCCGGCTGCTCAAAGCATTGGAGGGCTGCTGATGGATATTCTGATTCAGGACATATCAAAAAGCTACGGGGAAAAGCAAGTGTTTTCCCATTTCTCCTGCCGGATTCCCCAGGGCAGCGGCTGCGCCGTGATGGCACCCTCCGGGGCGGGGAAGACCACTCTGCTCCGGCTGATTCTGGGCCTGGAAAAGCCCGACGCCGGGCAGGTTTTGGGGGTTCCGGCGGCCAAAGCGGCCCTATTCCAGGAGGACCGGCTGTTCCCCCGGCTCTCCGCCTTAAAGAATATCCGCATGGCGGTAAAGTGCAGCGAAGCCCAGGCCAAAGAGGTGCTTTCGGCCCTGGGCCTGTCGGACTGCTGGGACAAGCCGGTTTCCACCCTCTCCGGGGGGCAGGCCCGGCGGGTGGCGCTGGCCCGGGCGCTGGTGCATCCGGGGGAGCTGCTGGCTTTGGACGAGCCCTTCACCGGCCTGGATGAAGAAAGCCGCCTCCGGGCAGCCGAGACCATCCGCCGCTTCCGCCATGGCCGCACCCTGATCCTCGTCACCCACCGCCAGGAGGATCTGCCCCTGCTGGAAGTGACAGCGCAAATTGATTTATAAGGATTATTCCGGAGGAAAATTGTAATTTAGCTACCGGAACCGACGCACCCCTTGGCTCCCCCTATGGGGGAGCTGGCTGCCCCGTAAGGGGCGCCCCTGAGAGGGCAACACGGCTGTGAATCTAAGGATGCTGTTGTCTTCCCTGCGGCACCCTCTC
>JALFGI010000228.1 GCA_022777455.1 Clostridiales bacterium
GTATCTGCCCGCCAAATTACAATTTACCTGCTCATTTATTTCCAATAAACACCCGTCAGAAAATCAAACTGGAGCCGTCACCGGCTTTGGCTGTCAAATGGCCGTTTTCCACGAAGCCCATTTTCTCCAGCCAGCGCTGGAATTCCGGGATGGCGGTTTTGCCGGTGATCTCCCGCAAAGCGGCGGTCTCCCGGAAGCCCGTGGTCTGATAGTTCAGCATGATGTCATCCCCATGGGGGATGCCCATGAAATAGTTGCACCCAGCCAGAGTCAGAAGACTTGCCAGATTCTCAATGTCGTTCTGGTCCGCCTTCATGTGGTTGGTGTAGCAGCAGTCGCAGCCCATGGGAATGCCGGTGAGCTTGCCCATAAAATGGTCCTCCAGCCCCGCCCGGGTCACCTGTCGGGCATCGTAGAGGTATTCCGGCCCGATGAAGCCCACCACCGTGTTCACCAGGAAGGGCGCAAAGCGCTTGGCAAAGCCATAGCACCGGGCCTCCATGGTTACCTGGTCGGTGTCGTAATGGGCGTTTGATGAAAGCTCGCTGCCCTGGCCGGTTTCAAAATACATCACATTGGGTCCCTCCGCGGTGCCCTGCTTCAGCAGCAGCTGCCGGGCCTCCTCCAAGGTGGCCGCCGAGAAACCGAAGGCCTCGTTGCCCTTCTGGCTGCCGGCGATGGACTGGAAGATCAGATCGCAGGGCGCGCCTTTTTTCACGGCCTTCATCTGAGCCGTCACATGGGCCAGCACGCAAATCTGGGTGGGAATGGCCCAGTGCTCCTTGATTTCCTGGAACCGGCGCAGGATTTTTTCCACCTGCTCTGGGGAGTCGGTCACCGGGTTCAGGCCAATCACCGCGTCTCCGGCGCCGAAGGAAAGCCCCTCCAGGGTGGAGGCGGTGATGCCCTCCGGGTCATCGGTGGTGTGGTTGGGCTGCAGGCGGCAGCTCAGGGTGCCGGGCAGACCGATGGTGGTGTTACAGTGGGCGGTGACGGTGATTTTGTTCGCTGCGTAAATCAGGTCCAGGTTGCCCATCAGCTTGCACACGGCGGCCACCATCTCACTGGTTAACCCCCGGCTTAGCCTGCGGATGTCTGCCCCGGTAGTGTTCTCATCCAGAAGCCACTCCCGAAGCTCCGCCACGGTCCAGTCCTTAATCCTGCTGTACACCGCTTCGTTCACATCATCCTGGATGATTCTTGTCACTTCATCCTGCTCATAGGGCACCGCCGGGTTCTCCCGCAGATCGGCCAGGGTCAGGGCGGACAGCACCACCTTGGCGGCAACCCGCTCCTGGGCGCTCTCCGCCGCCAGGCCCGCCAGCTTATCACCGGTTTTCTCCTCGTTGGCCTTGGCAAGCACCTGCTTGATGTCCCGGAAAAGATATGTTTTTCCCAAAAGGGTGGTTTTCAGCTTCATAACGTCCCTACTTTCCTTTTCTGCCGAATCATCAGCAGGTAAATGGCGCTGCTCAGCCGGTTCATGGCTTTGATCAAATCCCCCCGGGTTACCTGCCCATGGGGCCCAATGAAGGCCGCCGCTGCCGCCAGCTCCGCCTCTCTGGCTGCGCAGCGGGCCAGGTTCAGCTGGGCCATGACAGGGCCGTCGGCGGCTTCCGGCATGAAATGGGGCTGATTGTAGTAATCCTGGGGGAAATGGCTTCTGGCACGCAGCTCCTGCTCCGTCAGACCGCAGAGTTTTTCCTCTTCCACCGGCTCCCCCAGCACTTCCGCGCGCAGCAGCTTCCGGGCAAAGGTGAGAATCTCTCCCAGTTCCCGGTCATACTCCGGTGCCGCCAGACGGCAGGCAAGTAACCTCGCCTCCAGGGAATCCATCTTCCCCCGGAATACGATCCGGGGGTGGGTCTTGGGCACCAGGGTGGTGCCGTCCAGATGGGTCATGTGCTCCGGCTTTTCCTCGGTGAAGCCGCCCCCCAGCAGCCGGTAGCGCTCCGGCTTTGCCTCCTGGGCCGGGAGAATCTCAATCCGCTCCCGCAGGAGAAAGTCCCGGGCGGCGCTGGTGAGCTGGTCGTTTTTCCCCAGGAAGAACACCCGCTTTCCATCCCGGCTGCGGATGTTGGCCCGGGCCGCTTCCTCGGTATAGAGCATTATTTCGTCCCGCCCGCCAGGGGTTTGCCCTTGGGCAGGATGTTGTCCACCTCCACGTGGGGCCGGGCAATCACATGGACGGAGATCAGCTCGCCTACCTTTTCCGCCGCTGCCGCACCGGCATCCGTGGCCGCCTTTACGGCGCCCACATCGCCCCGCACCATCACGGTGACCAGACCGCCGCCCACCTGTTCCTTGCCGATGAGCTGTACATTGGCGGACTTTACCATGGCGTCCGCCGCCTCGATGGCTCCAACCAGGCCTTTCGTTTCAATCATTCCCAAAGAATTCGTGTCCATTTTTTCCTGTTCCTTTCATTTTGAGTATGAGAAATAGAATGGTAAATTGTTGTTTAACGCACTGGCGCGGCAGCGTCCTTGGCTCTCCCTTTGGGAGAGCTGGCAGCCGTCAGGCTGACTGAGAGGGTACCGCAGGGAAGACAACAGCATCCTTAGATTCACAAGCCGTGTTGCCCTCTCAGTCTGCCCCTTACGGGGCAGCCAGCTCCCCCATAGGGGGAGCCAAGGGGCGCGTCGGTTTCGGTACGCTAAATAACAATTTTTCCGCCGTTGCTTTGCATGTTCATTCCTTTGGCTGGGCTGCCACCTCCGCCACGCGCTCCCGGAAGGCGGAACAGGCGGCATCGCAGGCGGATTGGGTGCCGCTGAGCAGACCGCCGCCGAAATTGGTCTCGCTGGGGGGTGCGTACAGCCTGCACAGCTGCACATCCGCTGCCTTGAGCGCCGCGTCCATGGCGTACATGGCCTCCAGCGGCGGGGCAATCAGATAGGCCAGAGCGCTTCCAACCGGCACTCCCGCTTCCTTTGCCAGAAAGCTGCCCGCGCTGCTTACGGTGTGGGCCAAACAGGGCACACCGTTCAAATCCTCGAAGCCCACCCGGTGTAGTGCCGCCAGAGCCGCCTCCATGCCGCTGCGGGCATCCCCGGGGGTTCTCGCCGCCAGGATGCCGATGACCTCCCCGGCATTGGGGGTGGAGGCATTGGACGCCCCGGCGTAGAAGCTGCGGCTGTAGCCCACCTGCACGTCCGCCGCCTTGGTGGCTTCATCCAGGGCGATATAGGTGGCGTCGTCACAGTCCGTGGTGAGCATGGCCAGGGAGGGGTACCCCTCCGGCACCCCCAGCTCCTGGCATAGTCCCGGTGCGGCGTTGGCCAGATACCGCACCGCCAATACCTTGACCGGAATCATGCCCCTTCCTCCAGATGCAGCGCCACGCCGGAGACCTTTTTCTTCAGGATGGTTTCCAGAAGCTCCGCGATATGGGCCCCGGCCTCTACGGCGGGGGTACCCTGGGCATGGATATTGCTCACCACCGTGCGGCTGGATTCCAGCACACCGGTGCGGGGCTGATAGGTGATATAGGCGGACATGCTCTTATCCGTCACCAGCCCGGGCCGTTCTCCCACCAGCATGCACACCAGCTCACATCCGGTGATGTCCCCGATGGCATCTCCCGCGCCTACCCGGCAGTACCGGACGAAAATGGGCGGAGCCGTTTCAACGCCTCGCAGCTTCAGTCCGTCCCGGATGGCCGCCACGCAGTCCAGGGCGTTTGCCAGAATGGCGGCAGAGGACAGTCCGTCCCCGATCACCAGCTGCACCCGGGGTGTTCCCGGGACGCTGGCCCGGATTTTTTGGGCGTTTTCCTCATCGAAGCACCTGCCCAGGTCCGGGCGGGTCAGATATTCGTCCTTGTCCCGGCACCGGGTTTTCACCTCCACCATGCCGTTTTTCTCTGCGAAATCCTCCGGCACCTGGGAAAACACCGTGTCCTGGG
Organism: Clostridiales bacterium; assembly: GCA_022777455.1. Next base: position 3,908 of record JALFGI010000228.1, read on the forward strand.
CCGCCGCATGGTCCGCCCGGAAGCGGAGCATGGTGAGGGTTTTGTATCTGGCCCCTGCCTTGCCGCAGCCCAGGCGGGCGGGGGTCTTCTCTTTCAGCTGCCGGAACTGCTCTCCCCTTTCCGGGTGCTCCACCAGGTAGAGCTTTCGCAGATTCAGCTCTGTCACATCCGGCACGAAGTCCCCGTCGGCATACCCGGAATCGGGCCGGGTACTCTGGGGCGCGGTGGGATGGTAGTCGCTGGCCTTCACCGCGGGCTCCCGGCCCATCTGCCCCAATATCTCCGCCACCATGGCGGTGAGCTCCTGTTTGTTCATGACTTCCTCCATTCTTGTAGACTTACACCGCACCCACTGTAGGGGCGGCTCGTAGCCGCCCGCAACGTAACGGAACTGCGTGTTCCGTTGAATGGTATCGCATCCGATGCCGTACGAATTCGCCAAACCTGGTTTTCGCAATGGAGTTATCCCGCACGGGAGGCTGCGAGCCTCCCCTACAGTTGGGACGGAACATGGCACGGATTCGCCCAACCAGGTTTATTTTCGTGGGCTGGTACTGCGCGGGAGGATGATATCCTCCCCTACAGTAGCTGGTACGATAAATTAAAATTTAAAAACCCATCTTTCTATGTCTCCCTGGAATTCGCCCCATCTTGGGACAGCACCAGGGTCTTTACCACCACCGGAAAGGCCGGGCCCACCGGGGCGGCCACATCCAGGTAGCTCCCCCGGGACACCTTCACCCGATCCAGGCAGAGAATCGCCGCCTGCTGCCCCAGCCGCAGGGCCAGGGCCTGGCCCAGAGCCTTTGCCATGTCCTGCTCCAGGCAGAGGTAGATAGGGGGTGGTATTTGGGCCGCAATTTCCTCCGCCAGTTCCGAAACCGCTCCATAGGAGGGGGTGTTCAGCCCCGGTATCGCATAAAAACAGGGGTCTTCATATTGGTTTCTTTGGTCGATCTCTGTAATCACCGGTACGTTTTTCAGGGGAAAGGCCACCTTCTGGCAAAACACCGTGCTGCCGGACAGCTGGGTGCTGTGGCAGCCGGCCCCGATGACGGTGGCCCGGATGGTCTGGCTGCCCAATACATAGTTTCCTTTGCAAAGGGCGCTTTCCCGGATGGCCCTGCCCAGCAGGGGGCCCAAATCCCCATATTCCTGCCAGGGCACCTCCCGGTCAATGCAGTCTGCCACCCCGCCGGAAAAGGAAAGGGTGATTTCTTCTCCCGGTTCATTCAGGGGGAGTTTGGATGATGCCTCCCGGGTGGTCAGCTGCTCCAGGAGCCCATCCGAGGGTTTCAGCCCGGCGGCCATTTCCAGAGCGGAGGCCAGCAGTGCTGCCAGCGCCCGGGCCCGCTCCAGGGAGAGAACTTCTCCCACCCGGCCGGACCAGATGCCCTGCAGCACCGGGGAGACATAGGTCAGCACCCCGTTCTCCAGCTTGATGAGCCTGCCGCCCACGTTCAGACAGCCGGTGGCCGCAATCTCTCCCCGGCGAATGAGGGCCAGATTGCTGGTGCCTCCGCCGATGTCCATGTGGAGGAGCGTCCACCCGGTTTTCTCACTGTATTCCACTGCCCCGGCCCCCTTGGCGGCCAGCACGCTTTCCAGGTCCGGCCCGGCGGCGGCAACCACAAAGTCACCGGCCAGATCGGCCATGGCCTCCATCACGGCAGCGGCGTTTTCCTTTCGGCTGGTCTCTCCGGTGACGATGATGGCCCCGGTGTCCACCTCCTCCCGGCGGATGCCCGCGGCCCGGTATTCCCGTTCCACGATCTGACGCAGGGCGGCGGCATCCATCCGCTTTTCCTCCAACAGCGGGGTGAAGTAAACCGGACTTTGGTACAGGATTTCCCGCTTTCCGATGGTGAATTCCGGCACCGAAAAGCCGGAAGCCCGGTTACTGACCTCCAGCCGGGACACCACCATCTGGGTGGAGGTGGTTCCCACGTCCAACCCCACGCTGAGCAGCTCAGCCATGTCCCGTCACCTCGCCCAGAATCCGGCGAATCAGGAATTCCTCCACCTTGATGGGATTGGTTTCGATACACGGGTCCTCCAACACCGCCTCCACAATCATGGGCATGCTCTCGCTGATTTTTCGGGGCGGAATCCCCGCCTGAGCCAGGGTCTGGGGCAAGCCCAGCTCCCGGCGCAGACGAAGCAGTCCGTTTTTTAAGTTTCGCAGGGCCACTGCGTCAGCGCTGCCCGCCATCCCGGCGCAACGGGCCAGCTCGGCATAGCGTGCGCCTGCCTTGGTGGCGTTGCAATCGATCACCGCCGGGAGCAGAATGGCGTTCAGTCTGCCGTGGGGCACATGGAACATCCCGCCCAGACTGTGGGAAATGGCATGACAGATGCCCAGCCCCGCCTGGGAGAAGGCCATGCCCGCCATGGTGGAGGCCAGGTGCATCCTGAGCCGCACCTCCTGCCTGCCAGCATAGGAGGCCGGCAGCACCGCATAGGCAATGCGGAAGCTCTCCCGGGCCAGCATGTCGGAGAAAGCACCGGCACCGGTTGCCACATAGGCCTCCAAAGCGTGGGTCAGCACATCAAAGCCGGAGTCCGCGATCAGCCCAGGGGGCAGCTCCTTCAGCAGGTCGCTGTCCAGAATGGCGGCGGCGGGCCGCAGCTTTTCATCCACCAAGGGATGCTTGGCCTTGCCGTGGGTGAGGATGGCGAAATCCGTCACCTCCGAACCGGAGCCGGAGGTGGTGGGAATAGCCACCAGCTTCACCTCTCCCTGGGCAAAATAGGCCATGGCCTTGGCACAGTCCATGGCGCTGCCGCCTCCCAGGGCAACCAACAAATCCGGGGCAAATTCCCGGAGCTTTGCGGTGCCCTCCGCCGCCAGAGCCACGGTGGGGTCTGGCTGAACCCGGTCAAAATATTCCACCTGTTCCGCCTTCGCCAGAGCCGCAACCCGCTGGGCCGCACCGTTTTTCATAAAGTAGGGATCCGTTACCAGAAACACGCGCTTTGCCCCGAAGGTTTCCAAGGCCGAAACGGCGCCTGCACCGGCATAGATCCTGGTTGCTAAGGAGAATTCCTCCATTTACCCACCCGCCTTTTCAGCAGTAGTATGTCCGGGCAGCAGCAGAAAATGTATGGGCAGGAGGAATTTTTTCTCCCCATCAAAAAAAGTGGTAGGAAAATGAGAACAAATGTGTTATGATACCCTTTGAGGTGAAATCCATGGAAAATGAAGAAAAACAGCCCGAAGGCTATGAACCCCGCCCGACCTGGCAGGTGTGGGCAGCCCGGGGCGGCCTGGTCCTGTTTATTCTGTTTGTGATTTATCAGCTGGTGTGCATCAGCCGGGGGGGCCTGTGATGAAGATTCTGGGCATTGACCCCGGCTACGGCATCACCGGCTTCGGCCTCATCGCCGCGGAGCGGAACCAGTTCCAGCTGCTGCGGTGCGGGGCCATCACCACCCCGCCCAACACGGAATTTGCCTGGCGGCTCAGCGTGATCTACAACGACATGGTTCAGCTTTTGATGATGGAGAAGCCGGACGCGGTGGCCATTGAGGAGCTGTTCTTTGGTCACAACGTCACCACCGGCATCAACGTGGCCCAGAGCCGGGGGGTGATTCTGCTTGCCGTGCAGCAGGCAGGGGTGCCGGTTTTTGAATACAAGCCCATGCAAGTCAAGCAGGCCGTGGTGGGTTACGGCAGCGCCAGCAAGCATCAGGTGATGGACATGACCAAGCGCATCCTCCACCTGTCCGCGGTACCCAAGCCCGACGACGCCGCCGACGCCGTGGCCATCGCACTGTGCCACGCGCGGTCAAGCACCTCCCTGCTGGCAGCGGCACAAAAGAAATAACACCATTCACCCTTGCCCCGGAGGCGGACAAATTGTAATTTGATGGTTTGAACCGCACCCACTGTAGGGGCGGCTCGTATCCGCCCGCATCGTAACGAAATTAAGTGTTCCGTTGAATGGTATCGTGTCTGACATCGTACGAATTCGCCTAACCCGGTTTATTTTTGTTGATTATACTGCGCGGGAGGCTACGAGCCTCCCCTACACTGGCTGGGCGGTTGTTGTAGTCTGGCACGCAAAAACGTTACCGGGCACCACCCAAGAGCCCCGGATGACACATATGCCGGTGCGCATTGGGGTAGCGAGCTGCGCTTCAAATTACAATTTACCGGTTTACTGAGTCAAACCGATCAGAACAAAAATCTTCTCCATCAGGAGGGAACCTATGCTTTACTATGTTTCCGGCAATGTGACCATTCTGGAGCCCGGACTTGCCGTCATCGACTGCGGCGGGGTGGGCTACGGCTGCCATGTGACGGCTTATACCGCCGCCCAGCTGAAACTGGGCACCAACGCCCGGCTGTTTATCACCGAATCCATCCGGGAGGATGCTTTTGATCTCTACGGCTTTATCTCCCGGGAGGAACAGCGCTGCTACGAGCTGCTCACCGGGGTCAACGGTGTCGGCCCCAAGGCAGCCATGGCCATTCTCTCCGCCGGAGGCCCCCAGAATTTCACCCTGGCGGTGATGACCGGGGATGAAAAAATGCTCACCGCCGCCCAGGGCGTGGGCAAGAAGATCGCCCAGCGGATTATTTTGGAATTAAAGGACAAAATCGGCGGCGGCAGCATGGAGCTGGACTTCTCCGCCGGGGCCCCCGCGGCGGCACCCCAGGCTTCCGGCTCTCTCGCCATGGCCACCGCCGCCTTGCAGGAGCTGGGCTACTCCCCCGCCGAAATCAACACCGCACTCAAAGGCGTGGATCCCAAGTCCAGCACCGAGGAAATGGTGCGCTATGCCCTGAGAGCCATGGTCATGAAGTAAGGAGAACGAAATGAGTCTGGAATTTTCCGAAGGGCTGGAAGCGCCCATCATTACCCCCACCTTTGTGCCCCAGGATTCGGCGGAGGTCGGCCTGCGGCCCAAACTGCTCTCCGACTACACCGGCCAGGAGAAGGCCAAGGGGAATCTGTCCGTCTACATTGAGGCCGCCCGGCAGCGGGGGGAATGTCTGGACCACACCCTGCTCTACGGCCCTCCCGGCCTGGGCAAAACCACCCTGGCGGGGGTCATCGCCAATGAGATGGGGGTGAACATCCGGGTCACCTCCGGCCCGGCCATTGAAAAGCCCGGGGATCTGGCGGCCCTGCTGACCAACCTGAACCCCGGGGACATCCTGTTTATTGACGAAATCCACCGCTTAAACCGGGTGGTGGAGGAAATACTCTACCCCGCCATGGAGGATTTTGCCATCGACATCATCGTGGGCAAGGGCCCCAGCGCCAACTCCATCCGGCTGGATCTGCCCAAATTCACCCTGGTGGGCGCCACCACCCGGGCGGGCCAGCTCTCTGCCCCCCTGCGGGACCGGTTCGGCGTTTCTCTGCGGCTGGAACTGTACCAGCCGGAGGAGCTGGCGAAAATCGTCACCCGTTCCGCCGCCATTTTGGGCATGGACATCGACCCCCGGGGCGCCATGGAGATCGCCTCCCGGAGCCGGGGCACCCCCCGGATCGCCAACCGGTTCCTGCGCCGGGTGCGGGACTTTGCCCAGATCATGGGCGACGGCACCATCACCAAGGAGGCCGCCGACCTGGCCCTGAGCCGGCTGGAGGTGGACAAGCTGGGCCTGGATGCCGTGGACCGGCGGATGCTCACCGCCATCATCCAGAATTACAATGGCGGCCCGGTGGGTCTGGAAACGCTGGCGGCCACCATCGGCGAGGAGGCCATCACCCTGGAGGATGTGTACGAACCCTACCTGATGCAGCTTGGCTTCCTCACCCGCACCCCCCGGGGCCGCTGCGTCACCGCCCTGGCCTATGACCATCTGCACATTCCCTACGAGGGGCAGACCCAATTCAGTATTTAAAGAATTCCCCCTCTTTTTGTCCCCGTTGGATGAACGAACGTCCCCGGATGGCGATATTGCATAAATGCCACGAAAAATTTACGAAAATTATTATAAAGGATTGACAATTTGAACCGGAGTGTGTATAATCCTTTCCAATGGCAGTTTCCTGTCATTCAATCCAGACCCTGCGTATCAACCATTCCGGTAGACTTTCACGGGGCAAAAATAACGGAGAGAGGTATTTCCAAATGTACGAAGACAAGACTTTGAAGTGCAAAGATTGCGGCAACGAGTTCGTGTTCACCGCCGGTGAGCAGGCTTTCTACGCTGAGCGCGGCTTCCAGAACGAGCCCCAGCGCTGCAAGGCATGCCGGGACGCCCGCAAGAACAGCACCCGTGGCCCCCGTGAGTTCTTCACCGCTACCTGCGCACGTTGCGGCGGCGAGGCAAAGGTTCCCTTCGAGCCCAAGTCCGACCGTCCCGTGTTCTGCAGCGAGTGCTTCGCTCAGATGCGTGCCAACGGCTAATTGACTTCAAAAAAATCGCTCCACCTGATTTCCAAGGTGGAGCGATTTTTTGTATTGTTTGTCGAAATAATCCGCCCGGCCAGAAGTGGGGGAGGCTCGCAGCCTCCCGCGCAGTACAAACCCACGATCATAATCCGGGTTGGGCGAATCCGTACTATGTCGACAAGATTCCATTCAACCAAACACTCAGGCAACCTGCCTGGCGGGAGGCTACGAGCCTCCCCTACAGTGGCTTGGCAAAATTGCATCGCCAAATTACAATTTGCCCGTATGCTGCAAAGCGGGCTAAAATTTCCGGATGATTGTTTCAATGCCGGGGCGCAGGATACGCTCCGTTTCCCCATCGAAAATCTCCTTCAGCAATTCATATTCCGTCAGACTGCCGTGGGGCACGGCCCAGGCCCCGGCGTCAGTGCCCGGGGCAAGGAGTCCGCCGAGATTTGCAAAGCTGCGGACATTTTCCATGGCGGAGGCCAGAATCTCCCGGACGGCGGTTTCGTTGAATCTCCCCCTGCCCCGCAGATTGCCGATGGTGGACAGGGTGGGCACCCACACCGTTCCGTTTTCCGCCATGGCGGCCAGAGCCGCTTCATCCAGATATGCTCCGTGCTCGATGGAATCCACCCCCGCCTGGGCAGCAGCTTCCACGGTTCTGGCCCCGTTGGCGTGGGCCATCACGGCGAAGCCCTCCTCATGGGCGATGTGGATCAACTCCCGGATTTCCCCGGGAGCCAGGCCATCCTCCGTCAGCACCCCGAACCGGTCAAAATCCATCAGACCGGAGATCATGATTTTCACAAAATCCGCCCCCTGTGTCCGCAGTCCGGAGACGATGGCGGCATATTCCTGCAGATTCTCATAGCGTCTGCCGATGAAGCCGCCGTAGTGCCCCACCTTGCACAGGGGCGCCAAAGGAGTGCGGTAGCAGATGCCGTATTCCGGTGCCAGTTCCCTGGCCCGCTCTCCTACCCCCCAGCGGTCGCCTCCGTCCCGGAGGTAGGAAAAGCCCAAGTCCCGGTACCGGGCCAGCCGGGGGCGAATCAGGGCATCGACAGGGCTGCTGCGATGGGCAGCAATGGCGGCCTTCCAGTCGGCCCCGTCCAGAACCATATGAATATGGCAGTCACATAACATACGATCACCACTTACAGGTTCTCCCCTGCCGGTTTGGCAGGGGAGAAAAAATGTTGAGGAATAATTACTTGATCAGCTCATCAAAGCGGAAGTAGTGCAGGGTATTGTAGTAGCTGATGTTCTCCACCATCTTGCCCAGGGTCTTCATATCGGCGGGATACTCCCCATCCTCCACCAGCTGGCCGAAGAGGTTGCACAGAATGCGGCGGAAATACTCGTGCCGGGTGTAGCTCAGGAAGGAGCGGGAGTCGGTGAGCATGCCGTTGAAGGTGCCCATGGCGCCCAAGCTCATGAGGCTGGTCATTTGCGCTTCCATGCCGGGCTTGTGGTCATTGAACCACCAGGCGGAACCCTGCTGAATCTTCCCGGGGATGCCGGAATCGGTCTGGAAGCAGCCGATGATGGTGCCGATGACACCGTTGTCGGAGGGGTTCAGAGAGTACAGGATGGTCTTGGCCAGGGCGTCCTCCGCCTCCAGCTTGCCCAGGAGCTTTGCCAGGCCGGCGGCGTTGGGCTGGTCGTTGATGGAGTCGAAGCCGGTGTCGGGACCGAGCTTGCCAAACATCTTGGTGGAATTGTCCCGCAGACAGGCGAAGTGGAGCTGGTTCACCCAGTTCAGGCGGCAGTATTCCTTGCCCACGGCGATGAGCAGAGCGGTATGGTAGGCCAGCTGCTCGTTCCAGGTGATGCCCTTGCCGGCCTTGGCCCGGGCGAAGATGTCGTTCAGCTGCTCCTCGGTGGCCTCCACGCAGAAGCAGTAGTCCAGAGCGTGGTCGGAGACCCGGCAGTTGTGGTCGTTGAAGTAGCCGATCCGGTTAATGAGGGCCTTGCGCATATCCTCCACGGTGTTGATGGGGAAGCCAACCACCTTTTCCATCTGGGCAACGTAAGCGGGGAAGGTGGGCTTGTCCGCCCGCATGGCCTTGTCGGGCCGGAAGGCAGGCAGCACCACGGCGGGAGCGGTGGGGTCGGCAGCCAGCTTTTCATGCCAGCGCAGATCGTCCACGGGATCGTCGGTGGTGCAGATCAGCTTGACGCCGGACTTGCGGATGATGCCCCGGACGGACATATCCGGCTGGGCCAGGATGGCGTTGCACTTCTCGTAGATTTCCATGGCGTTGTCACCGTTCAGGGGCTCGGTGATGCCGAAGTAGCGCTGCAGCTCCAGGTGGGTCCAGTGGTACAGGGGGTTGCCAATCAGGTTGGGCATGGACTCGGCCCACTTCTGGAACTTCTCGGCAGGGGTGGCATCGCCGGTGATGTAGTATTCGGGTACGCCGCAGGAGCGCATGGCACGCCACTTGTAGTGGTCGCCGCCCAGCCAGACCTCGGTGATGGAGTTGTAACGCTTGTCCTCATAGATTTCCTGAGGATTGATGTGGCAGTGATAGTCGATGATGGGCACGGTCTCGGCGTGCTCATGATAGAGCTTCCGGGCCGTTTCCGTTTTCAGCAGAAAGTCCGCATTCATAAAAGGTGTCATGATCTTTTCTCCTTTGCTGTGTGGGATTCACAGTGTTTTAACACGTTCTATCATAGGATAGTTTTCACCGTTCGTCAACCTTTTTTTCGCAGGTCCCCCCGGGAAAAGGGAATGCGCCGGCCGGTTTCACGCTACAATTTATCTGTGTGCTGCATAACGCGCAAAAAAAGACGGTGAATTTGCATCCACCGTCCCGGGGTTATTTCTTTTTCCCGATCCGTTCTCCCAGGCGGACCACGGTCTCCGCGTCCTCCCGGGTGTTTCGGATCAAATCCTCGTCCAGAATGGCCGCGTCCTTTTGCAGCAGCACGATCACCGTGGAGCCGCCGAACTCGAACCGGCCCTTTTCCTGCCCCCGCTGTACCCTGCAGCCGCCGGGATTGTTCACGATGCGGCCCACCATGGCAGCGCCAACCTCCATTTGGAGAACCGTGCCGAAGTGCTCACTTTCCAGCAGGGCGTATTCCCGGGTATTCTCCCGATAGATGGGATACCGGCCTGCCGCGGCGGGGTTCACCGTGTGATAAACCCCCTCAATCCGGTGCTCTTCGCCGATGAAACCGGAGTCGATGTAGCTGTAGCGGTGGTAATCTCCCACTGTCAGCCGGAACAACAGCAGTGTTCCACCCAGAAAATGCTCTGCCAGCGCCTTGTCCCGCAGCAGCTGCTCCAGGGTGTATGCCACTCCCTTGATCCAAAAACAGCTGTCCTCCTCAATGGGAAACACCGTCAGCTTACTGTCGCAGGGGGCAATCAGGTGGTCGGGCTCCGGGTCCACCGGCCGCCGCCCCTCCAGAACCCGGCGGGTGAAGAAATCGTTAAAGCTGTGGTAACGCCGACGCTCAAAATCCTCCATAGGGATGTGATTGCTTTTGATGAAAGGCTTCACCGCCAGGGCGGAGATTCTCCGGTCCAGGAGCCAGCCCGCTCCACGGCTCACCCAGGGGAGAATCATCACCCGCACCAGACAGCGGCCCAGCCCCGTGCCGTACATCCATTCCAAAAACCGGTCCTGCCCCGCGTCTCCGGGGACAGTCCGTCCATTCCGATCCCGCCAGGTCATGCCGGGAACCAAATCAGAAGGCCCACCATGGGAATCAGCACCACGGCTCCCAGGATCAGAAACTTCCAGAGCACCGGCTTTTTCACCCGGAAATCCAGAATGTACAAAAAGCCGAAAATGGCCACCGCCGTCCGGAGAATCCACAAAGAGCAGCCTTCCGGAGTCAGACGGAACAACAGGTAAATTGCCGGAACCATCACATCCAGGCACACCACAGGAAGGCCGTGGTAATCCCCCTTGGTGCCCAGCTCCGCCTCCATGGCCAGCACGTTGAAATACGCCAGCCGAATCACACAGCACAGGCAGTAAGCCCCCAGCAGGGCCAGATCCCCCAGGGACCGCATACCCAGCATATAGAACATCACCGACGGGCACAGGCCGAAGGAAATAAGATCGCACAGAGAATCGATCTGAATGCCAAAGAGCATCTCCTCCCGGGTGCGGTTCTTTTTCCGACGGGCTACGATGCCGTCCAGGGTGTCACAAATCAGCGCCACCGCCATGCACATCGCCGCTCCCAGAAACCTCCCGCCCACGGACATGGAAATGCCCAGCAGGCCCGCCAGCGCACCCATATAAGTGAGAATCACGGTATAGTCATAAAATCCGAGCATTGGCTTGTCCACTCTCTTTCTTTTTTCAGCTCTGAAGCGGCCGAAGCATTGAAGGTTATTTTATCACAAAATCGACCAAATGGCAAGCGTGTAACGTAATTGTAAAAAACTGGAACTTTCTCCCGGCAACCTATGGTTTTTTCGGGAGAAAAGGTAAAGGAAACGCGGAATCTCGTTGACACAGGCAAAGGCAGTGTGTTATAATTTCATGCGTATATCGGCTTTCGTCAGCAAGCGGGAAAATTGTAATTTGGCGGGCAGATACGGCAGCGCCCCTTGGCTCTCCCTTTGGGAGAGCTGTCAGCCGAACAGGCTGACTGAGAGGGTGCCGCAGTAAGATAATTGCACTCGAAATCAAACCATGCTGCCCTCTCAGGCTGC
>JALFGI010000235.1 GCA_022777455.1 Clostridiales bacterium
GCATCCGGCTGGATGCCGAAGCTGAAGCAGGCGGGAATGATGATCAGGCCCGCCATCAGAGCCACGAAGGTGTCCAGCACCGTGACGGTGAGCGCATCCCCCGTCAGGGAGGCGGATTTCTCCTTATAGCTGCCGCAGATGGCCATGGCGCCGATGCCCAGACTCAGGGTGAAGAAGGCCTGACTCATGGCGGCGAAGATCACATTGCCCACGCCCTGCTCTGCCATGGCTCCAAAATCGGGGATCAGGTAGAATTTCACACCCTCCATGGCCCCGGGGAGGGTCAAGGAATGGATGGCCAGCACCACGATCAGTCCCAGCAGGCCCATCATCATCACCTTGGTGATCCGCTCCACGCCGTTTACCACACCCATGGCGCAGATGCCGAAGGAAAGAAACGTGGCGAGAATGGCCCAGAACAGCATCCGGCCCGGATTTGCCGTGAGAGCGCCGAACTGAGCGGCCACCTCCTGGGTGGTCATGGCGGCGGTGAAATCACCGCACAGGCACTTCCAGAAATAGCACATCATCCACCCGGCCACGGTGGTGTAGAACATCATCAGCAGCACGTTGCCCGCAAGGCCGAAGGGCCCGTAGAGATGGAACTGGCTGCCCTCCGGCTCCAACACCCGGAAGGATGCGGCGCAGCTTTTCCGGCTGCTGCGGCCCACGGCAAATTCACACACCAGAATGGGTAAGCCCAGAATGGCCAGAAACAGCAGATAAATGAGAATGAAGGCGGCACCGCCGAATTTGCCGCAGATGTAGGGGAATTTCCAGACGTTTCCGATTCCCACGGCGCATCCGGCCGACACCAGAATGAAGCCCAGCCGGGAACTGAAGGTTTCGCGTTTTGCCATAAAAGCAGCTCCTTGTAAGATAGTCGATGGAAATGCAGCTTTCTACAGTATACCGGATTTGTCCGGGAATCGCAACATAAAAAACGCCCCGAAAGGGGGCGTTTTTGGGGTTATTCTTCTGCGCAGACCCGGGCGATGATTCCGGCGGCTTTTTGCAGCACGTCCCAGGGGATGTTCAGCGCAGGGAGCAGCCGCACCTTGTCCTTGGCGGTGAGGCACAGAACGCCTTGCTCCATGCACGCCTTTGCCACCTCACCGGCGGACTTGGCGGTTTTCAGGCCCACCATCAGTCCCATGCCGGTGATGGCTTCGATGCCCTTGATATCGGCAAAATACCGGGAAAGCCACTCACCCTTGGCCTTGACCTCCTGGAGAAGGGCATCGTCCAGCCGCTCCAGGATGCTGATGGCCGCGGCGCAGCTCACCGGATTTCCGCCGAAGGTGGAGCCGTGGTCGCCGAAGCCCAGCACGTTCTCCACCTTTTCTCCCAACAATGTGGCGCCCAGGGGCAGTCCCCCCGCCAGACCCTTGGCGGTGGACACCACGTCGGGGCTCAGGCCGTAATTCATGTAGGAGTAAAGGGCGCCGGTACGGCCATTGCCGGTCTGCACCTCGTCCACCATCAGCAGGATATCCTCCCTGGCGCACAGCTCCGCCAGACCCCGGGCAAATTCCGGGGACACCGGCAGCACGCCGCCTTCGCCCTGGATGCACTCCATGAGAACGCCGGCCACTTTCCCCTGGGTGGCCATGTATTGCAGCGTCTCCAGGTCCCCGGCGTCCACACTGACGAAGCCCGGGGTCAGGGGCTGGAACAGCTCATGATAGTGGTCCTGCCCGGTGGCGGCCAGGGTGGTGAGGGTCCGGCCGTGGAAGCTGTTCGTCAGGGTGACGATGATGTGCCGCTGGGGGCCGTACTTGTCCGCGGCGTATTTCCGGGCCACCTTGATGGCGCACTCGTTGGCCTCCGCACCGGAGTTGGAGAAGAATACCTTCTTCATGCCGGTTTTTTCGCACAGCAGCTTTGCCAGCAGGGCGCAGGGCTGGGTGTAGTAGAGGTTGGACATGTGCTGCACCTGGCTGATCTGGGCAATGATGGCCTGCTGCCAGGCTTCATCGGCGATGCCGAAGCTGGTGACGCCGATGCCGGAGCCCATGTCAATGTATTCCCTGCCGGTTTCGTCGTAAACCAGGCTCCCCTTGCCGGAGACGATCTCCACCGGGAAGCGGTTGTAGGTGCCGGCGATGTATTCTTTGTCAATGCTCTGAATGCTCATGGTATCCTCCTATCCTTCGGTGACCATGGTGCCCGCGCCCTCGTCGGTCAACAGCTCCATGAGAATGGAGTGGGGCACCCGGCCGTCCATCATGACCACATGCTTTACCCCAGCCTAAATGGCATCGATGCAGCATTCCACCTTGGGAATCATGCCGCCGGAGATGATGCCCTGCCCCTGGAGCTCCCTGGCCCGGCTCACGGTGAGCTGGGGAATCAGGGTGGAGGGGTCGTCCTTATCCTGGAGCAGTCCGGCGATGTCCGTCATCATGATCAGTCGCTCGGCGTTCAAGGCTCCGGCAATGTGGGCAGCGGCGGTGTCGATCACCACGGTGTCGGGGTTTTCCACCATCTCTGCCGCCTCTATCGCCGCCCCGTCCGGCAGGCAGAGGAAAGCCACATCCGCCCGGTTCAGAAATTCCCGCCGGGCGGCGTCATCCTTTCGCAGCCGCTCCGGGATGGACAGAAGCTCCAGATCCTTCCGCTCCGCCAGCCGCTCCCAGATCCGCAGGCCGGTGGTGCCGGCGCTGCCGTCAATAAATACCTTGGTCATATCCGGTTCCCCCTGGATGAAAATGGAAATGAATAAATATGCAATAATTATACACATTTTTGCATAAATGTCAATGGAATATGCGCATTTTTGGAATTTTGTGAATAATCGAGAAATGCAGCCGATGTGGCCCCGCATTTTTGTACATTTCCCATCCAAGCCCCGGCGAATCCGCGCCAGTCAACCGTTCCCTATGGTGAAGACGAACTGTATCCCATTCAACCAGGCACGCAGGGATCGTTACCTGGCGGAAATGGGGCAAAAAAATCCCGGCGGTTCCCATTGGAACCGCCGGGGAATGTTACCGTTCCTCCCGGAAATAGGAGAGGCCCAGGCTTTCGGGGGGCTGATCCTCCCGCTTGTTGCGCATGCTGGTCATCACCAGCACGATGATGGTGACCACATAGGGGAGCATTTTATACAGCTCCTTCATGGCCAGGTTGGAGCTGGGCAGGAACAGGTACAGGATATACAGTCCGCCGAACAGGATGGAACTGAGGATGCCCACATTGGGCCGCCAGATGGTGAAGATGACCAGGGCGATGGCCAGCCAGCCCCGATCGCCGAAGCCGTTGTTGGACCAGACGCCGTTGGCATAGTCCATCACATAGTACAGTCCGCCCAGGCCCGCGATCATGCTGCCGATGATGGTGGCGCCGTACTTGTATTTTGTGATGTTGATGCCGGCGGCATCGGCGGTGGCGGGATTCTCACCCACGGCTCGCAGGTGCAGGCCCACCCGGGTGTGGCTGAGCACAAAGCTGGAAAGAATCGCCAGGGCAATGGCCAGGTACGCCAGGAAGCCATAGGAGAAAAAGAGCTGTCCGATTGCCCCGGTGGTTTTGGCAAAGGGCAGGGTGGTGCGGAAGCAGGAGCTGGTGGCAGACAGGGCGATGGAGGGCACGTCCGCCCCGGTGAGCTTGATCAGAGAACCGCCGAAGAAATTGCCGAAGCCCACGCCGAAGGTGGTCATGGCCAGACCGGTGACGTTCTGGTTGGCCCGGAGGGTGACGGTGAGGAAGCAGTATAATAGGCCCATCAGCGCCGAACCCGCGAGGCAGCCCAGCATGGGGAAAAGAACGGCGAGGAAGGGGTTCATTTCAGCGGCGGGCACGGCCTGCTCATACAGGAACGCACCGATGACACCGCCGATGCCGCCCACATACATGATGCCGGGAATACCCAGATTCAGGTTGCCGGATTTTTCCGTCAGCGTCTCGCCGGTGGAGCCGAAGAGCAGGGGAATGCTCTGCATCACCGCCCGGGGAATAAAGGTCAAAAGATCAAACATCTGATTTGTCCTCCTTCTTGGATGCCCGGCGCAGGGAAATCTTGTAGTTGATGAAGAACTCGCAGCCGATGATAAAGAACAGGATGATGCCGGTGAGGATATCGCCGAAGGAGTCGTTCAGCTGGAATTTGGAGGAGATTTCGCTGGAGCCCCGGCCCAGGAACACCAGCAGGAGGCTGGTGAAAATCATGCCGATGGGGTTGAATTTTGCCATCCAGGACACCATGACGGCGGTGAAGCCCCGTCCGCCTGCGGTGTTGGTGGTGATGGTGTGATCCGAGCCGCCCACCAGCAGCAGACCTGCCACGCCGCAAAGGGCGCCGGAGAGCAGCATGGTGCGGATGATCACCCGATCCACCTTGATGCCCACATACCGGGCGGTACGCACGGATTCGCCCACCACTGCGATCTCATAGCCCTGCTTCGACCAGTTCAGATAGATGTACAGCACACCCGTGAGAATGGCCACCACCAGCACGGTGAGCATGTATTTCTGCCCGCCGATGGTGGGCAGCCAGCCGGACTGGGTGGACTGATTGATGATGCCGATTTTGCCGGAGCCCTTGGGCACCTCCCACACGATGACAAAGAAGGCGACCAGCTGGGTGGCCACATAGTTCATCATCAGGGTGAACAATGTCTCATTGGTGTTCCACTTGGCCTTGAAAAAGGCGGGGATGCCGCCCCAGATGGCACCGGCGAGCAGGGCGGAGACGATCATAACGGGAATGAGAATGTAGTTCGGCAGCTTGTCGCCCAGCAGAATCATGCAGGCGGCGGTGGCAAGACCGCCCATGAGCACCTGGCCCTCGGCGCCGATGTTCCAGAATTTCATCCGGAAGGCGGGGGTCACTGCCAGGGAGATGCACAGCAGCAGCGACAGGTATTGCAGGGTGTTCCAGATTCTCCGGTTGGTTCCGAAGACGCCTTCCCACATGGTTTTGTAGATGGCGATGGGATTCTCGCCGGTCATGGCGGTGGTCACGAAGCCGCAGACCACCAGCGCCAGCAAAATGGCGATGCCCCGAATGGCCCAGGCAGCGTACCAGGGCAGCTCCTTTCGCTTGGAAAGGTGGAAGAGTTTCTGTTTCATCCTAGCCTCCTACTTTGGTCATCATCAGACCGATCCGGTTTTTGTCCTGGGGAGTGGGGTGCTCCACTACGCCGCTTACCTTGCCGCCGCAGAGTACCAGAATCCGGTCACACAGCTCCAGCAGCACGTCAAGGTCCTCGCCCACGAATACCACGGCCACGCCCCGCTGCTTCTGCTTGGTCACCAGGTCGTAGATGGCGTAGGAAGAATTGATGTCCAGGCCCCGCACGGCGTAGGCGGTGAGCAGCACGGTGGGGGCGGAGGCGATCTCACGGCCCACCAGCACCTTCTGCACGTTGCCGCCGGAGAGCCGGCGTACCGGAGTGGACACACTGGGGGTGACCACCTCCAGCTCCTCCACCACCTGCTGGGCCAGTTTCCTGGGATTTTTCCGGTCGGTGAACAGGGAACGGCCCTTGCGGAAGGAGCGGAGCATCATGTTGTCCGTCAGGTCCATGTTGGCAACCAAGCCCATGCCCAGCCGATCCTCGGGAACAAAGGAGAGGGTAACACCCATGGAGGCGATTTCCAGGGGATCCTTGCCCAGCAGCTCCTCCCGGGTGCCGTCGTCTTCGAGATAGCCGATGGTGCCGGCGTCGGTTTTCTGCAGTCCGGCAATGGACTCCAGCAGCTCCTTCTGGCCGCAGCCGGAGATGCCGGCGATGCCCAGGATTTCACCGGAGTAGGCGGTGAAGGTTACATCGTCCAGCTTCAGGATACCGTCGGGGCTTTTCACCGTCAGCCCCTCCACCAGGACTCTGGGCTTGGGGTCCACGGGCTCCGGCCGCTGGATGTTCAGGGTCACCGCGTGGCCCACCATCATGTTGGTCATTTCCTGGGCGTTGGTGTTTTTGGTGAGCATATCGCCCACGAACCGGCCCTTGTTCAGGATGGCCACCCGGTCGGACAGGACCTCCACCTCGTGCATTTTGTGGGTGATGATCACGATGGCTTTGCCGTCGTCGCGCATGTTCCGCAGCACGGCGAAGAGCCGCTCGGTCTCCTGGGGGGCCAGCACGGCGGTGGGCTCGTCCAGGATCAGAATGTCGGCACCCCGATAGAGCACCTTCACGATCTCCACCGTCTGCTTCTGGGAGACGGACATGTTGTAGATCTTCTGGTCCGGGTCCACGTCGAAGCCGTAGGTGTCGCAGATTTCTCTGATCTTCTTCCGGGCCTCGTTCAGATTCAGCCGTCCGGGCAGACCCAGCACAATGTTCTCCGCGGCGGTAAGCACATCCACCAGCTTGAAGTGCTGGTGAATCATGCCGATGCCGTGGGCAAAGGCATCCTTGGGGGAGGAGATCACCACCGGCTTTCCGTCGATGGAGATTTCTCCCTCGTCCGGGAAGTAGATGCCGGAGAGCATGTTCATCAGGGTGGTTTTGCCGCTGCCGTTTTCCCCCAGCAGGGCCAGAATTTCTCCCCGGTAGATGTCCAGCCAGACTCTGTCGTTGGCCAGCACCGTGCCGAAGGCTTTGGTGATGTTCCGCATCTTTACCGCGGGAATTTTTCCCTCGTCGGGATGGGGAGTAAAGTTCTTTTCAAGTTCCAAGGGCTTCACGCTCCTTTATAAAGTTCAAGAGAAGATATGAAATACGAAAAAGATATGAGATATAAGATACAAGATATAAGATATTCGCAGCGTTTTGCAGCAGGGACAGAAAACCGCCCTGCGAAATATGGACAAAATAGAAAGTTGAAAAGGAAAAGGGATGATCGGGTTAACTCAGCATCCCGGCAAATTGTAATTTGGCGGGCAGATACGGCAGCGCCCCTTGGCTCTCCCTTTGGGAGAGCTGTCAGCCGAACAGGCTGACTGAGAGGGTGCCGCAGTAAGATAATTGCACTCGAAATCAAACCATGCTGCCCTCTCAGGCTGC
>JALFGI010000270.1 GCA_022777455.1 Clostridiales bacterium
TCTGTTACCGGGAACACCCGGTTACCCCGTTCTGTTTTCAGTGGACAGCCGTGTTCTTCAAAAAAAGCAATGGTCTTTTCCGGAGGGAACGCGGTCATGGCGCTGTACAGGAAGCGCCCGTTGCGGGGCGTATTCTGCAGCACCTCCTGCTCCGTGCACCGATTCGTCACATTGCAGCGGCCCTTGCCGGTAATCAGCAGCTTTTTCCCCAAACGGTCGTTTTTTTCCAGCAGCAGCACATGGCAGCCCCTGGAAGCAGCAGTGACGGCCGCAAACATGCCGGCGGGTCCGCCGCCGATTACAATCCCATCAACCTTCATCCTCTTTTACCTGCTTCTCATAGACATTGTATTCATCCCAGATCCGCTCCAGGTTCTCGAAGGTTCTGGAAAGCTCCTTTTCCCGTTTGGCCGCAATGGCAACGATCAGGGCGTTGATCAGACTGAGGGGCGCCACCAAGCTGTCCACCAGAGAAACCATATCGCTTTTCGCAATCAGCACATGGTCGCAGCACTGGCCCAGAGGGGACAGCTTGCTGTCGGTAAAGCCGATTACCGTTGCGCCGGCAGAACAGCAGTAACGGGCTCCCTTGGTGGTGGAGGCAGAGTAGCGGGGGAAGCTGAACGCAATGACCACGTCCTCGCTGTTGACACCCACGATCTTTTCGAACATCTCCCCGGTGCTCATGCCGGAAATCACATGGACATTATTGAACATGTAATTCAGATAATATCCCAGGAAATTGGCCAGCGGCGCAACGGAGCGCACGCCCAGGATATAAACCCGCTTTGCCTTGAGAATGGCGTTCACGGCATTGTTGAATTCCTCCCGGCTCACCGTTTCCTCGGTCTGGCGGAGCTTTTCAATATCCGAGCGGATCACCATGGAGATCACATCCTGGTTGCCCAGGCGGTCGTTGGCTACCTCGATCCGCTGAACGGAGGTGAGGCGGTTGAGCACCATTTCCTGCATGGCCTTCTGCATGGCGGGATAACCGTCAAAGCCCAGGTCCACTGCAAAGCGGACCACGGTGGATTCCGATACACCCACGGTCTTCCCCAGGCGGCTGGCGGTCATGAAGGCGGCCTTATCGTAGGCCTCGGTGATATATTGAGCAATTCTACGCTGGCCTTTGGAAAAATCCGGTGTTTTCTCCTGCAACAATGTCAAAAAATCGTGATTCATAAAGGCTCCTCGATTTCGTGAATATATTTTTTCTGCACCACAATACTAGCAAAAACCGCTGCATTTTGCAAGAGACCATGCAGCGGTTTTTCTGTTATATTTTATTACGTTCCTCTTCCGTCAGATATCGCCATTTGCCCAGGGGAAGTGTTCCAAGCTCCAACTGTCCCTCCCGGACCCGTTTCAGCCGGGTCACGTGCATCCCCGCCATCTGACACATTCTGCGAATCTGCCGGTTGCGGCCCTCGTGGATGGTGATCTCAAATTCCGCCCGGTCCTCCCGGGCTGCACAGAGACGGAGCTTGGGCGGTTTGATTTTGTAGCCATCCAGCATCACCGGCTCATGAAGCTTCTGAAAAGCCGCCTGGGAATAGCCGGAAACCCGAACCAGGTAAGTCTTCTCAATCTCATGGCTGGGGTGCATGGCTTTGTTGGCAAAGGCGCCGTCGTTGGTGAACAGCAGCAGCCCCTCGGAATCCATGTCCAGCCGCCCGACGGGATACACCCGTTGTCCGCAGTCTCGCACCAAGGACGCCGCAGTGGGTCTGCCCTTTTCGTCGGACAGGGTGGTCACATAGCCCCGGGGCTTATTCAGCATCAGATATATGTAGCCCTGGGCGCAAGGGAGGGGGTTTCCCTCCACGGTTATCTGATCCACATCCGGATCGGCCCCGTCCCCCAGGGATGCAATTTCTCCGTTCACAGCCACAAGGCCGCTGCGAATCAGTTCCTCTGCCCTGCGCCGGGATGCCACCCCCCGGTCGGACAGGATTTTTTGAAGTCTCTGCTTCACGCGCTTTTCCTCCAGAAAAGAAACCGATTTTGTTTTTTCTGCTCCGGCTGGACAATCTCGGAGGTTTCTCCGTAAACCACCGGGATTTTCCCCACAGCCTTACCGGAAAGCAGTACATAGGCGAAGCCTGCGTCCGCCCCTTCCGCTACGGGAGCATAGATAAAGCCGCTGCCCGGCAGGAGAAGCTGGGGATTTTCCTCTTTGGCGATGGAATACACATAGTTCTCCGCCGCCAAAACCGCAACTCTGGAAGGTGTCCCCCCGGCAATTTCCCGGTAGCCCACACAGTCTCCCACAGTGACGATCCGCTGCAAATTGTATTTGGAAAATCCCTGATCCAGAAGTGTAGCATGGTCATGCCAGTCATTGGGGTCATTGATGGTCACCGCAACCAACCTGCGGCGGTTACGCTCCGCACTGGACACCAGTATTCTCCCGGCAGCCTTGGTGTACCCGGTTTTGACACCGTCTGCCCCGGGGTAGAGCCACAGAAGCTTATTGTGGTTGCGCAGGCAGCGGTTTCCGACGGTAATGGTCTTGGTGGAAACGGTCTGGGCAAACACCGGATTTTCCATGGCATAAGAAGCAAGGATTGCAAGGTCCCGAGCGGTAGAATAGTGGTTTTTGGCATCCAGACCGTTGGGATTTGCGAAATGCGTCTGAGTCATGCCCAAGCTTCTGGCTTTGTCGTTCATCAGGTTGGCAAACTCCTCAATGCTGCCGCAGCAGTATAGAGCCAGCGCCACCGCCGCATCGTTTCCGGAAGAGAGCATCAACCCATATAGCAGCTCCTGAAGCGTCAGCTTCTCCCCTTCCCGCAGATACATGGAGGACCCCTCGATGCCCACCGCTTCCTTGGGAATCCGCATCTGGTCCAGCACGTTGCACCGCTCGCAGATCAGCAGGGCCGTCATAATTTTGGTGGTGCTGGCAATCAGGCTCTGCTTGCTGCTGTTCTTGTCAAAAAGGAGCCTGCCGCTGACGGGATCCATCACGGCAGCGCTCTGCGCGGAAACCGCACCGGCTTTTACCGGAACAAACAGAACGGCGGCCAGCAGTGCTGCCGCCGTTCCGGCGAAAAATCTTCTCATTCTCTTCACCCGGCAATAGTCTTTCCGGGAAAGGACAATTTATTCCCCTTTTCCGCCGGTTTTGGAATCGATGAAGGAAGTGATCTTGTCCAGGGTGTCGGGAATCATCTCCACCAGTCTGTCCGCCGTGGTGTTGGCCGCCTGGGCCACAGGAATCATGCGGACATTGCCGTCCTTGACGATCAGGAAGCAGATGGGTGTAACCTTCACGCCGGCACCCACTCCGCCGCCGAAGGGGTCGTCACCCGTGGCAGTTTTACCCTTGGTAAAATCGGAACCGGCCCCGCCAAAACCAACGCTGACCTTGGAAACAGGGATAATGGTCACACCGTCCGGCGTGGTAATGGGCTCGCCGATGACGGAATTCACGTCAATCATTTCTTTGATCTTCTGAATGGTACCTTCCAGCATACCGGGAAGCTTTTGACTCATGATACTGCACCGCCTTTACGTTTCTTCTTGAAAATCAATAACTCTTTCAGAAAACGGACCCCATAGACCACTCCCAGGGAAACCGCCTGCCAGACCAGCAGGGTCACATCCATCCGGAAGACCACCATAGTCTCTTGGGCCGTGAAGTCACATTCCACCTCACAGTCCCGTTTTCCGATATGAAATCCCCTTTCCAGCATAGGGAGCAGATTCCCCATTGCCGCCCAGGCCCTGCCATAGTTCACCGCCAGGTCGCAGGGGTCGTCCCCTGCCAGGATCAGCTTCAGCCGCAAATGATTGATCCGCATACTTTTCCGAAACCGATCCATAAAATTCAGGACAAGCCGGACAAGGGGAAGAAAGTCCTGCAGGCTCCGTCCTTTTTCGACACCGTCCGACGGAACGGTACTTTGAGGCTGCGGGGTTTTCTTCTGTTCTTGCTTCTTTTGGAGTTCCTCCGAGGTTCCGGGTTCCTTGGCCTGTTTCTTTTTCCGCTTTTTCATGGGATATACGGTTAAGCGGAACCATCCGGCAATGATGCGAACCAGGAATCCCCGGGAATCATATTGAACCAGCGCGCCAATGGGCATGAACGCAATCAGCGTCAAAATTCCCAGCGCAATCAGCCAGCCCATTATTCCGTCCCCTCAGGGACAGCCTGCTGCTCTGACGCAGGCTGCTGCTCCGAATCGATGGGTTCACCGAAGGCAATTTTTTCAATGGGCGGAAGTTCTTCCAGGGAGGAAAGGCCAAAGGTTCGCAAGAAATCCGGTGTGGTTCGGTACTGAATGGGTCTGCCGGGCACATTCAAACGGCCTGCCTCTTCGATCAGCTTTTTGTTCAGAAGGGCAGCCACGGAATAAGAGCTGTCCACACCCCGGATCTGTTCCACCATGGCCTTGGTGGCCGGCTGGTAATAGGCGATGATGGTCAGCGCCTCCAGTTGGGAAGAAGAGAGCTTGGGAGGCTTTCTGGTTTCCAGGGCTTTGGTAACGTAATCCGCCATTTCACCGGAGGACACCATCTGATAGCCCCGCTCCAGGCGGATGATGCGAATGCCCCGGCGCTCAAAGGCAAGCTGATTGGCCAGGGCGTCGGCAGCTTCTTCAATC
Organism: Clostridiales bacterium; assembly: GCA_022777455.1. The sequence goes on from JALFGI010000270.1 coordinate 4,614, forward strand.
TCGCTTTCGTCGACCTCCAGAGCCGCCGCAAGCCGGGAAATCTCCATGCGTTCCCCGGAAGCAAACAGAATGGCCTCCAGAATACGCTGGATTTGGGTCTGTTCCATCAAAGCGTCTCCTCCACATTGGCATCGGTTTTCAGCAAACGGACATGGGGATTTTCGCCGGAGTTGTCATCCTCCAGAACAACGGAATTCGTTTTGCACAATTCCAGTATTGCCAAAAAGGTGGCAACAATTTCAGAACGGCTTTTATTTCCCCGAAACAAGCTCTTCAGCCGCTCCACACCCCGAAGTACCAGCTGGCGCAGCACTTCGCCGGCCTTTCTGGTAACAGGATATGGCTCCTTGGCCACAATTCCCTTGAAGTTCGCCGTTGGCGGGGGAAGCTGGCGCTGATTTCGCTCGGCGATCAGGTCCAGTGCCCGGAGCAGGTCCAGAACGCTGTGCTGATAGCGGTAGGTATTGTCCTTGCGCAGCGGCTCTGGCTCCTTGGTAAACAGGCACCGGCCAATTTCGTTTCTGGGCTCCAGCTGGGTCACCGCGAGACGGATCTGCTCCATGGCTTCCCTGCGCCGGCGTTCAATCAGGCTCTGGCGCAGCAGATCCAGTTCGGATTCCGCTTCGGCCTGTTCGGCAGCAGAAAGAAGCATTTTGGTTTTGATCAGCATCAAATGGGATGCCATGGAGATAAATTCGCTGGCAATTTCCATGTCCAGGCGCTTCATCTCGTCCAGATATGCCAGATACTGCTCCAAAATCGCGGTAATGGACACATCCTGGATTTCAATCTTGTTTTTACTGAGCAGCAGGAAAATAACGTCCAGAGGCCCTTCGAAGTCTTCCATTGTTTCCGTCCGGGTGTGGACAATTCCTTCCAGCTTGTATTGGGGTTCAGACATATTGGAGCACCTATTCTCCCATTTTTACAAAAAAATTTTTCTTTATCTTTTGGATTATAGCATCAAATGATGCCTAACGCAAGCATAACGAAAAAAATCTACATATCCGCTTAAAATGATTGCATTTTATTTTGGAATGTGTTAAGATAATACCACAACCATTCATGGAGGGATGTTCTGTGGCAAATCATAACCGTAGTCGTAATCGTTATCGTGAGATGGAAAGCATCATGATGAAAGTCTTGATCGGTGACGGTTTGATTTTCTTCCTGTATATGTTTGCCGCAAGCCGTGTGGGTCTGTGGTCCGTGATCAAGGTAATTTCCGTGATTCTGACCATTGCCATCTCTGTCCTTTGCCTGGTGTGGCTGTATCTCACCCGGGAGTTCACCCGCCGGCGCAGCCTTTGGATGGTGACGGCCTGCGTTTCCATTCTGGCATGTCTGCTGGTTTCTCTGTGCCTGGGTTATCCCTGCCCTCCCGTAGCATCCCTGTGATCATCTGAATATCAAAGCGGCTGGTGGTTTCATCAGCCGCTCTTTTTTTCTCCGGTGCGGAAACCGCACCGGAGGATGTTTTTATCGATAGAAAGTATTTCCGCCGATAAATTCCCGGACAATGCTGGTAGGAGGAATTTCGTCATCCACATCTGCCTCCCGGATATAATTCAGGATTTTTACAATGGAGCGAACCTCATCGAAGCAGCTATCCTCCGGCGTGATTTGGGTAAGCAGGGGGAAAATATGCTTTTTCAGCACTGCCAGCTCGTAAAGGGTGGAGCTGTTGAAAATCACATCCGCATTCTCCTGGAAGGGGAAAATCCAGCGTTTCTCCCCTCTCTGAACGGACTCCCACATGGAAATGGTCCTCTGAACCGAAGATCCACGGGTTTCGTAGTCCCGGACGATCCGGCGCAGCAAGCGCAGGTAGCTGGTTGGAATTCGGTTGTGGTTGTCCAGATTCAGCGGCAGCAGCGGACTGACGTAGAGCTTGAAGATTTCATTTTCCGCCACATCCTTTGGAACCATTTGCGGATTCAGGCCATGAATGCCCTCCACAATGATAACGGAGTTGTTTCCCAGCTTCAGTTTTCGCCCGTTCCACTCCCGCCTTCCTGTTACGAAATTGAAGGTAGGCAGCGCGGTTTCCTTTTCGGCCAGCAAATCCGCAATGTTGGAACGGAACAGGTCGGTATCCAGGGTATTGATATGCTCCAAATCCAATTTACCGTCCGGACCGGGAAGGATTTTGTCCCGGTCGATATAGTAATCATCCAGGCTCATGAGAATGGGCTTTTTCCCATGCACCCGCAGCTGGGTAGCCAGGCGGTTGGCGGAGGTGGTCTTGCCGGAGGAGCTGGGACCAGCCAGCATGACAACCCTGGCATTTCGCTGGCAGACCATATCCGCAATCTGGGAAAAGCGCTTTTCGTGGAGCGCTTCATTGACACGAATCAGCTCCCGAATGCTGCCGGACACGGTTTTCCGGTTCAGATCCGCCGCGGTCTCGCATTCCATCAGCGTCCCCCAATGCTCACCTTCGGAAAACACAGAGAAGAAATTGGGGCTATCCTTAAATACAGTGGGCCGGTTTGGCTCCAGATCGTCGGGGTACAGCAGGATGAATCCTCCTTCTGCGGGAATGATGTTCCAAACCGTGAGATACCCGGAGGAAGGGAGCATTTCGCCGAAGAAGTAATCAGAAAAGTCCTTGTAATAATACTCGTCAAAGGTTTCCGAATCGTACCATTGGAGCAGTTCCGCCTTGTCCCGCTGATTGTTATTTTCGTATTGCCGGATTGCCTCCTGAAGGGGCACACGTCTGCGGATCAGCGGAAAATCCTCCCGGATGTCCTGCTGCATCTGATCCTTTAGTGTTTCAACAGAAAATCCTTGGCAGTTCTTCACGGAAATGTACACACTGTTGCCCATGGTGCAGCTGATTTTTGCCGTTCCCCCAGGCCAGCGCTTGCGGATGGCAAGAAACACAAGAAAGCATGCCGTCCGGGTGTACACCTTTTTACCGGAACCATCGGAATACCGCAGAAGGTGGATTTCGCCCTTGGATGCAGCCATGGCACGGCGGACGGAGGCACTTTCCGGCGTAGAATCGGACGCGCGGACGGGAATATAATTCAACGTGAACACCTCTCCGGCAATCTTAGCTGCCAGAGGGCGTGTTTGAAGTTCGTCTGTGTCCATGTGATTTTGGATGATGATCTCCCGCAGGGATTCCCCTGCCTGCGCCTGCACGGCGGTTCCATCAATCATCAACTGCATATTCTGCACCTCCGATTTCATCTGTTTTGGAAATCATAGCACATTTTCATTTCAATTGCAATTCAAATTCAGAAAAGCGGCGGCTATTGATGATTTATTCCAGGGAAGCTCTGATTTTCCTCCTCCAATTCCGGGATTGTTTTCAGTTCGGTTCCCGTATAGTAATATTGCAGGATTTCCTCATAAGTCTTTCCCTCCAGAGCCATGGCATCGGCGCCGTATTGGCTCATGCCTACCCTGTGGCCGTAGCCTACGGTATGGAAGAATACCACATCATTTTCTATGGTGACGGAAAACCGTGTGGAGCGCAGGTCCAGCGCTTTACGAAGGTCCGTCCCGGAAAAGGTTCGGTTTCCGATTCCCACGCTGGCAACCCCTCCGCCGTTTGTAAATTGCCAGTCGTGGAACCATGCCTCCGGATCGTCTCCCAAGCGGGTATGTAATGCTTCTTCCAGATACGCGGCAGAAAAGGCTTTGCTCTGTTCCCTCTCCGGCTCCTCCTCAGGACTTTCTTTGGCGGCCAGATAGGGATAGTCATTTCCCCAGACCGCAGCGGCATCCTCCGTATAGCCGCCGGAGCTGGAAAAATAGGTGGCTTCAATCAATTCACCGCCGTAGGTAACGACCGTCCCGGCAGTAGCCTGTACTGCATTTCTGATCTTTTTCACTTCTTCCTCCGTACCGTAATAGCGAATATAATTTTCTTCCGAAACATATCCCTGGCAGCAGGAAGAATGGATACACAGAGAATGGTCCCCGTGCTTTCCTCCGGTGGTGACCGCTTTCCACGCGAAGGTACGCGCTACCACCGCCTGGGCTTTCAACGCTTCTTCCTCAAATTCCGCCGGCATTTCCGCCAGCACCACCCCACACACATAGGTTTCCAGGTCCATTACAGTCTGTTCCGTGCCCCAATTGACGGCGACGGAGGGGGCCTGGAGTGTAAACCGCGGTCCGGACAGGTCTGTATTCCACAAATCAAATCGGGCGGCCCCAAGAAGCATGGCAGGAAGCAAAAACGCCATCATAAAAATCTGTAACAGAAATGTTTTGATTGATTTCATGGTTCGTCCCTCCGTTGCAGCAATAGGATACCACGT
>JALFGI010000007.1 GCA_022777455.1 Clostridiales bacterium
ACCCCCCTGTGCCCCGACTGCGTGAGGGACCGGATGGTGGAAATTGATTAGTCAAATGCCGGTGCAGCAGTAGAAATGGAAGTTTGGCGGTGGGTTGAATCGTCGACTGTTGGACGAATCCGTAGGGAACGGCCTGTGTGCCGTTCCCCATCCCCGATACGATCCGTATTGGGGTGAATGGCACAGTGTTCGTCAGCATCGTACCATTCATCCGGGGGGCTCTGGGATGTTGGGCGGTGGCCGCTGCGCGGATGGAACGGCACGCAGGCCGTTCCCTACGAGATGGACGAACCGTTTGTCGTCAACCCACCAATTTGGCGCGGGAAAAGAAAAGGAGGGAAACAGGTGGAGGAAAATTGGGAGCGGGTGCAGCGTGTGGCGGGGCGGCTGCTGGACCGGCTGGAGCAGGCGGCGGAGGAGCTGGACAAGGGCACCGTAGTGATTAAGGAAAAGAAAAAAACCGAGGACGGGGAGGAAATCCGGGAGGTGACAAAGCCCGGGCGGAAGGGGATGGTGGATCGGGGCGGACTGAAGCAGCTCACGGGAGTTCTGAAGGATTTGCAGGATATCCTGACCTGGGACGGCAGTCTGGATGCCCGGGAGCGGGAGGCCAGAATCCACAAGCTGGAGCAGGAGCTGAACCGGGAAAGCGCGGCGGAGGCCATCACCGTGGTGCTGGAAAAGGAGGCGCAGGACTATGCCGGCTAAAACGCTGATCATGCCCCGGCCCAATCCCAAGCAGCAAAAGGCTTTCCGGGAGCGGCACCGGTATGTGGGCTACGGCGGCGCCCGGGGCGGCGGGAAGAGCTGGTTCGTCCGGTGGAAGGCGGTGCTGTTGTGCCTGCACCATCCGGGCATTAAGGTGCTCATCACCCGCCGAACCTACCGGGAGCTGTACAACAACCACATTGCCCCCCTGCAGTCTTTGCTTGCCGGTGTGGCCACCTACAACAAAGGAGAGAAAATCTTTTATTTCCCCAACGGCAGCACCATCACCTTCGGCTACTGCGACGGGGAGGACGACCTGGGCCAGTACCAGGGGGCGGAGTACGACGTGTGGTTCGCCGACGAGGCGGGGCAGTTCCAGGAAAGCTGGCTGACCCAGATCGACGCCTGCGTCCGGGGCACCAACGATTTTCCCAAGCGCACCTACTACACCCTGAACCCCGGCGGGCCCAGCCACGGCTATTTCAAGCGGCTCTTCATCGACCGGCGGTTTACGGAGGACGAGTACCCGGAGGACTACGCCTTCATCCAGGCTCTGTGCACCGACAATCAGGCGCTGATGAAGCAGCAGCCGGAATACATGCGCTCTTTGGAGAAGCTGCCTCCCAAGCTCCGTCAGGCCTGGCTCTACGGCCGGTGGGACGTGTACGAGGGCCAGTTCTTCGAGGATTTCTTCGACCGGCCGGAGCACTACCGGGACCGGCGGTTCACCCATGTGATCGACCCCTTTGAAATTCCCGAGGACTGGAAAATCTACCGCTCCTTCGACTGGGGGTACCACCGCCCCTTCTCCTGCGGCTGGTGGGCGGTGGACTTTGACGGGGTGGTGTACCGCATCCTGGAGCTCTACGGCTGCACCGCTACCCCCAACGAAGGGGTGCGGTGGACCCCGGATCAGGTGTTTACCAAAATTCACCAGATCGAAACGGAGCACCGCTGGCTGGCGGGAAAACACATCCAGGGCATTGCCGACCCTGCCATCTGGGATGGAGAGACGGGAGAGAGCATCGCCCAGACCGCCGCAAGGCATCAGGTGTACTTCCAGCCCGGGGACCACAAGCGGCTGCCCGGCTGGATGCAGGTGCACTACCGGCTGAGCATGGACGAAGAAGGCTACCCCATGATGTACATCTTCAAAAACTGCAAGGCCTTCATCCGCACCCTCCCCCTGCTCCAGTATGACAAGACAAACGCCGAGGATGTGGACACCGACGGGGAGGACCATGTGGCGGACGAAACGCGCTACTTCTGTATGTCCAGGCCCATCCGGCCCAGGAACCGACCCACCGGGGATGGGTACGACAATTCTCCCCTGAAGCTCTTCCTGGATATTCCCAGGGAACAAATCAAAGCGGCCCCCAAGCGGCCGGGAATGGAGATTATCAATGAAAAATGAAGAAACAATGGAACCGGTGATCGGGCAGGAGGCGGTCCGGCGGGCTCAGGTGATCCTGAACCGCTACAAGGAGGGCAAGGCCAACCTGGAGCGCCGGGTGGTGGACAACGAGCAGTGGTACAAGCTGCGCCACTGGGAATGTATGCGGGGCCACGGAAAGAATCAGGTGGAGCCCACCTCCGCCTGGCTCTTCAACGCCATCGCCAACAAGCATGCCGACGTGATGGACAATTTCCCCAGCCCCAACGTGCTCCCCCGGGAGGAGGGGGACAAGGCGGAGGCAAAGCTCCTCAGCTCCATCCTGCCCGTGGTGCTGGAGCAGAGCGAATTCGAGCAGGTGTACGACGAGGTGAACGACTACAAGCTGAAGGCCGGCACCGGCATTTACGGCGTGTTCTGGGACCCCGGCGCCTCCGGCGGCCTGGGGGATGTGGCCATCCGGAAGGTGGACATCCTGAATCTGTTCTGGGAGAGCGGCATCACGGACATCCAGCAATCGTCCAATGTGTTCCACGTCCGGCTGGAAAACAATGATGTTCTGGCAGCCCAGTACCCCCAGCTGGCCCACAAATTCGCCGGGCCGCCCATGGAGGAGGTGGGCAGCAAATACCTGTACGACGACCGGGTGGACACCACCGACAAGTCCGCTGTGGTGGACTGGTACTACAAAAAGCAGCTTGGGGGCCGGACGGTGCTCCACTACTGCAAATATGTGGGGGATACGGTGCTCTTCGCCACGGAGAATGATCCGGCGTATGCTGAGCGGGGGTGGTATGACCATGGGCTGTATCCCTTCGTCTTTGACCCGCTGTTCCGCACGGCGGGCACCCCCTGCGGCTTCGGCTACATTGATGTGGCCAAAAGCGCCCAGGAGTACATCGACCGGGGCAACCAGGCCATTCTGATGAACCTGCTGGTAAACGCCCGGCCCCGGCACTTCATCCGCAGCGACGGCGCGGTGAACGAGGAGGAGTACGCCGACCTGAGCCGGGATTTCGTCCACGTGGAGGGCGGCCTGGGCCAGGACAGTATCCTGCCCATCCAGAGCACGGGCTTAAGCGAAGTGTACCTGGCGGTGCTCAACAACAAGGTGGACGAATTGAAGGAGGTTACCGGCAACCGGGACATTTCCACCGGCGGCACCTCCAGCGGCGTCACCGCGGCCTCTGCCATTGCCGCTATGCAGGAGGCGGGCAGCAAGCTCAGCCGGGACAGCAACAAGGCGGCCTACCGGGCATTCCGGAAGGTGTGCCTGATGGTCATCGAGCTGATCCGCCAGTTCTATGCCCTGCCCCGGTGCTTCCGGATCCTGGGAGAGCAGGGCGCCATGGAATTCATTCAGTATTCCAACGCCGGACTGCAGCCTCAGAACCAGGGCACCCGGATGGGAGTGGACCTGGGCACCCGGGTGCCCCTGTTCGACATCTCCGTGTCCGCCCAGAGGCAGAGCGCCTACTCCCGGATGAGCCAGAACGAAATGGCCCTGCAGTTCTATTCCGCGGGATTTTTCGACCCCCGGAACGCCCAGCAGGCCCTGATCTGCATGGACATGATGGATTTCGATCGGAAGGAAATGGTGATGCAGCAGATTTCCCGGAATGCCCAGGCCTATCAGCAGACCCTGGCCATGATGCAGGAGGTCCTGGAGCCGGAGGAGCGGAAGTATCGCGCACCCCAGGCCCCCAAAGAGGCGCAGGAGCATTACACTGCCCGTACTGCCCGGCAGCGGGTGGCGGAGTCCACCGCGCCGGTGTAAGGGAGGGACGGCAATGATACTTGCCAGATTCTATTGCGGCGGCGACGGCAGCCTGCACATGCAGGCTCTGGGCCATGCCGGAGCGGGGCCCAGGGGACAGGACCTGGTGTGCGCCGGGGTGAGCACTCTGGCCGAGACTCTGGCCCGGGCGGTGGAGCGGCTGTACCACCAGGGAATGCTCCGGCGCTGCCCCAGGGTGGAGCTGTACGAGGGAAACGCGGAAATCATTGCCCAGCCCAAGGCGCGGTTCCGGAAGGAGACCGCCATGGTGTTCTGGACGGTGCAGAACGGCATCGCCGAGCTGGCCGCCGGTTTCCCGGGGAATGTGAAGCTGGAGGAAGCCATGCGGTTTTGAAGAAAATTGTAATTTGTAAAATTGATCGATATCCATTCCTGGCGGAATGGTCGATATACGCCGGGCGTTCGATATGTGTAACCACTCGAGATGCGCTGCGGCGCGAGGGGAATGGATATCCTATCGAATGCGGCAACGCTGCATATATCGATGCCGCAGGCAATATCGCATTTTGCCGGAGGCAAAATATATCGACAGATCCCCCGCTAAATTACAATTTGAAAATGTCGATACAAAGGAGGAACATATGGAACAAACTTGGTTACAGCGCTTTTCGGAGGGCGCATCGGAGGGCGGCGCTTCCGATGCGGGCCAGGCGCCCGGGCTGCTGGAGCAGCAGCCGGAACAGGCGCCTGAGCAGGAGCACCCGGAGGCCCCGGAGCGGGACCCCCTGGTGCAGCAGCACTGGCAGCGGGTGGACCGGATTTACAACCGGTGGATGAACCAGGCGGCGGAGCTGAAGCAGCTCTTCCCCGACTTCGACCTCCGGCAGGAGCTGGCGGATTCCCGGTTTGCCGGGATGCTGCTGTCCGGCGTGGACATTTCCAGCGCCTATCAGGCCCTCCATGCCCGGGATATTCTTCCCGCCGCCATGGAGTACGCCGCCCGCACCGTCCAGGCCGGCATGGCGGCATCCCTGCGCACCGCCGGGAACCGTCCCGGTGAGAACGGCCTGGGAACAGGAGCGGCGGCGCTGGTGGGCAGAAACGTGTCCCGCATGACCCGGCAGGATTACGACAAGGTCTGCCGGATGGTGGAAAGGGGGGAACGGGTGAGCTTTGGTTAAGCGGTAAACCGAAAGAAACAGAAGTGCGTACCCTGCCACCGCCCCGGGAGAAATTGCTGTTTGTAACACCAATGGGACGGGAAAATACCTTCCCCCGGGGGTGGTGCTCCGCGCAGCGAATTCAAAATCTCAATGATTGCCGGTGGCAATCATACCATAATGAACAGGTGGCCCGGCGTAAGCCGGGTCGGATGAGGAACGGCGACGCAGTAGGGCAGGGAATGCACCCAAACAAAACGGATTAAGGATTCGGTTTTAACCTTTTTACGAAGTGCATCGGAATATTTCACATTTCGCCGTTCCTCGTCAGTCACCCAAATCGGTTCCGAAGTGCCGATTTGGATGACAGCTTCCCCCCGGGGGAAGCCATGGGCGCTGCCGCGCCAGTGCGTCAAACAACAATTTCCCACTCCGTTCAGCGGCAAGCAGGAAAACCACAACAAAAATGGATTTACAAAGGAGAAATGATATGGAAAAGAAAATGAATCTTCAGCTTTTTGCCGACAACGTGAACACCACCGCCGATGCGGGGCTGTCCGTTGAAAACAAGACCTTCTACGACCGGGCACTGCTGGAGGAGGCCAGCCCCAACCTGATCCACATGCAGTTCGGCCAGAAGCGGCCCATCCCCAAAAACGGAGGCAAGCGCATCGAATTCCGCCGCTATGCCGCCCTGCCCAAGGCCACCCAGCCTCTGACCGAGGGCGTCACCCCCGACGGCCGGAAGATGACCGCCGTGGCGGTGGAGGCAGAGGTGCGCCAGTACGGCGACTATGTGTGCCTGTCCGATGTGCTGGACCTGACCGCCATTGACAATAACGTTCTGGAAGCCACCCGGGCCGTGGGCCACCAGGCGGGTCTGACCCTGGACACCATCACCCGGAACGTGCTCCAGTCCGGCACCAACGTTTATTACTGCCCCAAGATCGCCGCCGACGGCACCACCACCCCCGTTTCCGACCGCTCCGGGCTGGACGGCACCTGCGTGCTTACCGTGGACGTGGTGAAGAAAATCGCCGCCATGCTGAAGGCCAGCAACGCCCCCAAGTTCGGCGGGGACTATGTGTGCATCCTGCACCCCTATGTGGCCTATGACATCATGTCCGACCCCCGCTGGGAGGAAATGCACAAGTATTGCAAGCCCGAAAACCAGTTCGAGGGCGAGATCGGCCGGATCGCCGGCGTCCGCTTCATCGAAACCTCCGAGGCGGCAGTGTACACCGGCACGGAGAACGACTGCCCCGCGGGGCTGGCGGTATTCGGCTGCCTGTTCATTGCAAACGGCGCCTACGGCGTCACCGAGGTCACCGGCGGCGGTCTGCAGACCATCATCAAGCAGCTGGGCTCCGCCGGCACCGCTGACCCCCTGAACCAGCGCAGCACCGTGGGCTGGAAGGCCATGCAGACCGCGGAGATCCTCCAGCAGGCCTACATGTACCGGGTAGAATGCTGCAGCGCCTTCTCCCCCAGCGCCAAGATGAACTAAGAGATTTTTGTCCGT
>JALFGI010000290.1 GCA_022777455.1 Clostridiales bacterium
GGTTCTATGTCAATAGTTGGGGTAGAGACAAAACACAAATAATTGCAAGTCGTGTCGGAGGTGAATCTCCGGCACGATTTTTATGTACGGCAGAAGAGGATTCTGTTTCTGAAATTACGGAAGTTAGGTATCCCGAAGCAGACCCGCTTCAGGACTTTGGTCTTGTTGTTGCAGCCCTCAATAAAGCCATTTGACCAAGGGACATCCATAGAATTGAGTATTTCGTTAAACCAGTTATGATATGCGTTTGTGCAATCATGAAATTCAGGCAGATCCATGACTTCCACAGCCAGCAGCCAATCAGCAAGCTTTGGCTTACCCTCAGTCGAGGATCCGGAGCGGATAACAGTGAGGAATTCATTTTTCAAGCGATAGGCATCGGCAAGGCGTGGAGCAATTTCAAACATGAGTGCCAGTCGATCAGCTTCCTCATCTGACAGTTTTTCCATGGGTTTCATCAGCAGATACCTGGATTTCTTGAAGTATTTTCTGAACCTGGCAGACAGTTTGTTCTGCTCATTCTTTCTGACCCGTTCCATTGCCCAGTAGACTTGCCGGATGACATGATACCTGTCCGCAACAATCACAGCATTTTTGAAGCAAACCTTAGCTACCTGCCGAAAGTGAGGATTCATATCACAAACAAAGTATTTTACATTCTTTTTGGATTCAAATTGTGAGAAATACTGAATTAAATCATTTTCGTAACGATTGGGAAGAATATCGATTACTTTATGGTTCTTGGGGTCGGCAACAATGCTGTTGTACTTCTGACCGCCGGAATTGCCCTTGAACTCGTCCAGCGAGACTACCTCCGGAAGTTCTTTGGGTTTGTGGTTTACACATCTGAAATAGCGCATAGCGGTTACACCGGACACATTGAAACGGCAGCCGATTTCCTTAGCGGGCACTACCTTTTCAAAGGCGTGGATGATCTCTGCCACCGGTCGCCTGGTGACACGGTAATAGCGGGGTAAAAATGTGTTATTCTCAAAGAATCGCTTACCACAGCTACAACGGTAGCGGCGTTTACGAAGGTGCAGAAAGGTATTTCTGACAAGCGGAACATCTTTGATAGCCTGCATACGATAGTCGTGTACACGGTCTGTGACAGAGCCACAGACCGGGCAAGTATGCTCTTTTCGGGGAAGCTCGATATAGATGTGAAGTTCCTCAGAAATATTCTCCACATTGGTGATAATTACATCTTTCAAATCCAGAAGTTTTGCTGTATAATCCTGATTGAGCATAGAGATTTCTCCTTTGTTGTGATTGGTGGTGCTTTTATGATAAAGGATTTTACCTCTATGCTCAACCTTTGATTGTAGTTTTGGGGCCAGGCTCATCGCCTGACCCCAACATTTATTATAGAACCAATTTTTGTTATTTCGAGTGTATACTCTAAGGGGACTATATCAAAACAGCACGCTTCCGCTTTATTCCGCACATGCGAAAATGTGACTGCCCGATTGCACGTGAAAAGCGCTGCCGTCGGGCAAGCGAATATCCGCGGTGACATTCGTAGGGATCGCTACTTCAAACACAACCCGATCTTGCTCATAATGCCACTTGCTTTCAATGGTTCCCAGGGGGGAATCCCATCTTGCCTGCGCGTATCCAAGCTCTTTGGAGGGTTTGGGCGCAATGGTCAGCTTGCCTTCTGACAGGCGAATACCGCAGACATCCCCCATGAGCCAGCCGGAGATGGCACCGTAGGAATAATGGTTCAGAGAATCGTGTACCGTTCCATCCGCCCGGACGCCGTCCCAGCTTTCCCAGATGGTGGTGGCACCGTGCTTCACCGGGTACAGCCAGCTGGGGGCCGTATCCTGCAGCAGCAGGCGGTACGCCGTGTCTGTATGGCCGTAGTCGGAAAGGACACGGCACAGGAACGGTGTGGAAAGAAATCCGGTATTCAGGTGGTAATCATTCTGCGCAACCAGTTCTGCCAAGCGGTCTGCCGCGATCTGTGCTTCCCCGGTGTCCAGCAATCCAAAGGCAATGGGACGGACATATTCTGCCTGGCGTTTGGAGGAAATTACGCCATTTTTGGTGCAGGTATGGCGGTAAGCATTCCGGGCTCCCTCCGCGATCTGGCTGTAAGCCCGGGCATCCTCCTGTTTCCCGAGGATGCCTGCGATTTTTGAAACAAGGCTTGCGGATCGGAAATAGTACGCCGTGGCAACCTCGGGAGCGCCGAACATCATGTTCTTCTTCATGGTGTCCATGCTGCTCACATCCGGCTCCAGCCATTCTCCAAAATGGAAGCCCTCGTCTACCAGGTATTTTTTATAGGGATTGAGCTGATTTTGAATCCTTGTTTTCTTTGCCCGGGTCTCCACGAAGCGCAGCCAGGACCCCATCCTCTCATAGTTTTCTTCCAGAATGGTCGTATCCCCGGAGGCTTCATACAATGCCCAGGGCACCAAAATACAGGCATCCCCCCAGCCGGAGGAGCCCTGAAGCATATTGGAAATGTAACTTCCGCTGTTATTTACCGGTGCAATATTGGCAACCAATCCATCCTCTTTCTGAGCAAGACGGCACTCTGCCAGCCACTTACGGAGAATGGGATAGCAGTCCGAAAGATAGGCGGCAGTTGGAGCAAAGGCTCCGGCATCGCCTGTCCATCCGGCTCGTTCCCTGGTGGGACAGTCCGTGGGAATGTCACAGAAGTTGCTGCGCATACTCCACAAACTGTTCAGGAACAGACGGTTCACATCCTCGTTGCCGCAGGTAAAGAAGCCCGTCTGCTCCATTTCGGAGTAGACCGCAACGGCAGTAAACCGCGAATCCGTCAGGTCGACATCGGTTTCAATTTTCGCGTAGCGGAAGCCGAAGATGGCAAAACGGGGCTTATAGATATTCAGACCTTCCTTGCAGGTGTAATCAAGGCGCTGGGGGATGCCGCCGTTTTTGTTCCGCTCGCCAGGATCGAAATTGGATTGCGTGAAGTTTCCATTCTCATCCAGTGTTTCACCGTGCCAGAGGGTGATCTTCTGTCCTGACTTGGCGTGAATGCGGATTTCAGTATATCCGGCAAGATTCTGGCCGAAATCAATGACGGTT
>JALFGI010000292.1 GCA_022777455.1 Clostridiales bacterium
AGGCCCGGAAGTTCTATGATCTGGAGCGGCTGTGGGCCGATGCCGAGGAAATCGATCTGAAGGAAATTATTGCCGGGGAATAACCCGGCTTTAGAGAGGATTGTTCGCCATGAACTATGATTTTGCAAACATCGAGGCCAAGTGGCACAAGTATTGGCAGGAGCACGACACCTTCCACACCGATGTGTGGGATTTCTCCAAGCCCAAGTATTATGTGCTGGATATGTTCCCTTACCCCTCCGGCGTGGGGCTCCACGCCGGCCATCCCGAGGGCTACACCGCCACGGACATCATGTCCCGGATGAAGCGGATGCAGGGCTACAACGTGCTGCATCCCATGGGCTATGACTCCTTCGGCCTGCCTGCGGAGCAGTACGCCGTTTCCACCGGCCACAACCCCAACGGCTTTACCCAGAAGAACATCGAAACCTTCTCTAACCAGCTGAAGGAGCTGGGCTTCGACTACGACTGGTCCAAGATGGTGGCCACCTCCGACCCCTCCTTCTATAAATGGACCCAGTGGATTTTCAAGAAGCTCTGGGAGAAGGGCTACGCCAAGCGCATCGAAATGCCTGTGAACTGGTGCGAGGAGCTGGGCACCGTCCTGAGTAATGACGAGGTCATCGACGGCAAGTCCGAGCGGGGCGGCTTCCCTGTGGTGAAGAAGAACATGATGCAGTGGGTCATCGACCAGCCCGCCTTCGCTGAGAAGCTGCTGGAGGGTCTGAACGAGATCGACTGGCCCGAATCCACCAAGGAGATCCAGCGCAACTGGATCGGCAAATCCACCGGCGTGGAGGTGGATTTCCAGCTGGTGGGGGGCGGAAGCTTCTCCATCTACACCACCTGTATCGAAACCATCTATGGCATCACCTTCATGGTGCTGGCCCCCGATGGCAAAATCGTCCAGGACCTGATGGACCGCATCCAGAACAAGGAAGAGGTCCAAGCCTACATCGACGAGACCGTGAAGAAGAGCGACATGGACCGCACCGAGCTGAACAAGGGCAAGTCCGGCTGCCGCCTGGAGGGCGTGTATGCCATCAACCCCGTCAACGGCAAGCAGGTAAGCGTGTTCATCGGCGACTTCGTCCTGGCCAACTATGGCACCGGCGCCGTCATGGCCGTGCCCAGCCACGACCAGCGTGACTTTGAGTACGCCCAGGTCCATAACATCCCCATGATCCAGGTCATCGAGGGCCGGGACGTGTCCGAATGCGCCTTCGAGAAGCAGGACTACCTGGGCAAGGGCTGTAAGCTGATCAATTCCCAGGAGTTCACCGGCATGACGGTGGAGGAGGCCAAGGAGGCCATCACCTGCAAGCTGGAAAAGATGGGCGTGGCCAGAAGAAAGAATAACTACCATTTCCGGGAGTGGATTTTTGCCCGCCAGCGCTATTGGGGCGAGCCCGTGCCCTGCGTGTACACCGAGAGCGGCGAGACCGTGTTCCTCCCCGATGAGGAGCTGCCCCTGATCCTGCCCGAGCTGGAGGATTACAAGGGCCGCAACGGTCAGGCCCCCCTGGAGAACGCCACCGAATGGAAGCGGTACGACCGTAACGGCATCAAGGGCGTGCGGGAAACCTCCACCATGCCCGGCTCCGCGGGTTCAAGCTGGTACTACATGCGCTATATCGACCCCAAGAACGACAAGGCCCTGTGCGATCCCGAACTGCTGAAGCACTGGCTGCCGGTGGACCTGTATGTGGGCGGCCCGGAGCACGCTGTGGGACATCTGATGTACTCGAGAATCTGGAACCGCTTCCTGTACGACGAGGGCATCTCCCCCGTGAAGGAGCCCTTTAAGAAGCTGGTGCACCAGGGCATGATCCTGGGCGAGAACGGCATCAAGATGGGCAAACGCTTCCCCCAGTTCGTGGTGAACCCCAGCGACGTGGTGCGGGATTACGGTGCGGATACCCTGCGGCTGTATGAAATGTTCATGGGCCCCCTGGAGGTCTCCAAGCCCTGGAGCACCACTGGCGTGGTGGGCGCCAAGAAGTTCATCAACCGGGTGTGGAACTTCTTCACCGAGCCGCAGAACATCACGGAGGAAAACGACGGCAAGCTCACCAAGATCTACCATCAGACCGTGAAGAAGGTCACAAACGATTTCGAGACCCTGGGCTTCAACACCGCCATCGCCCAGATGATGGTGTTCGTCAACGAGGTCTATAAGAACGGCACCTGCCCCAGGGAGTACGCCGAGGGCTTCATCAAGATGCTCTCCTGCATCACCCCCCACGTGGGCGAGGAGATGTGGCAGCTTCTGGGCCACAACGACACCATCGCCTACGAGCCCTGGCCCACCTACAGTGAGGAAAAGTGCAAGGATGACGAGGTGACCATGGCTGTTCAAGTCAACGGCAAGATGCGGGGCACCGTGCCCATGGCCGCGGATTTGGACAACGACCAGGTGGTGGCAAACGTGCTGGCCGACGAGAAGATTGCCCGGTTCCTGGAAAAGCAGGGCGGCTCCATCGTCAAGACCATTGTGGTGAAGAACAAGCTGGTGAACCTGATCGTCAAGTAAGGGATTCGGGTTATATAAATAAATTGTAAAAACCACAGATTCTTTCTTGACATTTGGGGAAAGAGCCTATATAATGGACGAAGCCGATAAGGCCCTGAAAGCATCCTGGATTGAGCCGGATGCATCGGAGGGAGGGAAAACCATGTCTGAAATTCGCGTCAAGGAGAATGAGTCTCTGGAAAGCGCTCTGCGTCGTTTCAAGCGCAGCTGTGCCAAGGAGGGCGTCATCGCCGAAGTGAAGAAGCGCGAGCATTACGTCAGCCCCAGCCTGAAGCGCAAGCAGAAGTCCGAAGCTGCCCGTAAGAACAAGAGAAAGTACTACTAATCCCCCTCTTGATTTGTGCTCAAAACCCCTCTGGAGAAATCCAGAGGGGTTTTTGCATCTTTTCCACCCAGCCACTGTTGAATGGCATCAGGTTGGAAACACACTGTAGG
>JALFGI010000333.1 GCA_022777455.1 Clostridiales bacterium
AACCGGGTCGATGCTGGGTCGGCCATTATCCTCACAATACAACGGCTCCACCATATCGTAGAGCTTGTTCCAGTTGATTGCTGCATCAATTTTGCGCAGCAAATGTTCCGCAGGCACCAGACTCTCAGTGTCCACGATTTCGTATATTCCTCGTTCCATTTTTCCACGTTCCAGCATTTTTCATCACCCATGTGTATTATATCATAGAAAATGGAAAAAGCCCAGCAAAAGCTGGACTTTTTCGACAGTCTGAGGCTGCCCCCTATGGGGGCAGCCAGCTCCCCCCTAGGGGGAGCCAAGTGCCGCGCTGTGGCGGCAAGCGCATTCAATGACAATTTCCCCGCTGGCTGTGTGAACCCATCAGCATATTTTTCCTTCCATTCTCCGAAAAAAGCTTGACAAATGCCGTCGGGTGCGCTAGTATTGCCTTAATCTTTTTGAGAAGGCAATGAAGGGAAGAGTAAGCCCGCCGATGCCGTGCAGAGAGCCCCGGGTGGTGGAAAGGGGTACGGATAGACGCGCCGAACATGGCCCCGGAGCCGCATGGGTGATACTTAACTCATGACGGGTGCGCCCGTTATCGCGCAGGGGTATGCTTGTACTCCCAGAGGCAGCTTTCCGTGAGGGGGCTGTAAAACAAGGTGGTAACGCGGAATTTCTCCGTCCTTGTGCATTGACGCATGAGGACGGTTTTTCTTTTATCAGAGAGATGGAGGGATGATTTTGGAACCGATCGTAGAGCTGCGGAATCTATCCAAGACCTTTGGCTCCGGCGAGGGCCAGGTGGCGGCGCTGCAGAATGTATCCGTGGCAGTGGAGCCGGGAGAAATTTTCGGCATCATCGGCCTGTCCGGCGCGGGCAAGAGTACCCTGGTGCGCTGCATCAATCTGCTGGAGCGGCCGGATGAGGGCCAGGTGCTGTTCCACGGCAGGGATTTGATGACCATGTCCAATCAGGAGCTTCGCGCCGTCCGGCGGAAAATCTCCATGATTTTCCAGAGCTTTAACCTGCTGGACCAGCGGACTTCTCTGGACAATATCTGCTTCCCCCTGGAGCTTGCCGGTGTGAGCCGGGGCGAGGCAAAAAAGCGGGCCATGGCGCTGCTGGAAACCGTGGGGCTGCCGGACAAGGCGAACGCCTACCCGGTGCAGCTCTCCGGCGGCCAGAAGCAGCGCATCGCCATCGCCAGAGCCCTGGCCTCCGACCCGGAGGTGCTCCTGTGCGACGAGGCCACCTCCGCCCTGGATCCCCAGACCACGGACTCCATCCTGAAGCTGCTGCAGACCATCAGCCGGGAGCGGAAGATCACCGTGATCATCATCACCCATCAGATGTCCGTCATTGAGCAGATCTGCAACCGGGTGGCCATTCTGGACTCCGGTGTGGTGGCGGAGATCGGCGAGGTGGAGAAGGTGTTCTCCAATCCCCAGTCCGCCGCGGGCCGGCGGCTGGTCACCCCGGACGTGGCCCTGCCCCTTTCCACCTGGGAAGGCCCGGTGGCCCGGATCGCCTTCAACGGCAATATGTCGGAAGAGCCCATCATCGCCTCGGTGGCGGTGGATCTGGGCATCAAGCTCAGCATCCTTGGCGCCGGCACCCGGAATGTGGACGGCAAGGCCTTCGGGGCCATGCTGGTGAGTTTGCCGGAGGAAGAAGAAAAACGAAAGGCCGTTCTGGACTATCTCAACGGCCATGAGGGTGTCACGGCGGAGGTGATTCAGTAATGTTTGATGTGTTTTCCGATGCTGCCAAGGTTGCCCAGCAGCTGGAGATCATTGCCAGTGAGTTCCCCTTTGCCATCTGGGAGACCATGTATTCCCTGGTGCTGGAGGTGGTGTTTGCCTATCTCGTGGGCCTGCCTCTGGGCGTGCTGCTGGTCACCGGCGAAAAAGACGGCGTGAAACCCCTGCCCAAGCCCTTCATGGCGGTGCTGAATGTGGTGATCAACCTGCTGCGCAGCGTCCCCTTCCTGATCCTGATGATCATCGCCCTGCCCCTGTCCAAGCTCATCGTGGGCACCAAGGTGGGCACCATGGCAACGGTCCCCCCCATGGTCATCGCTGCCTTCCCCCTGGTTGCCCGAATGGTGGAGTCCTCCCTGCGGGAGGTGGACCAGGGCGTGATTGAAGCGGCCCAGTCCATGGGCGCCTCCGCCTGGCAGATCGTCACCAAGGTCATGCTTCCCGAGGCTCTGCCCAGCCTGATTTCCGGCTGCACCATCAGCGTCGGCACCATCCTGGGCTACGGCGCCATGGCCGGCATCATCGGCGGCGGCGGCCTGGGCAAAATTGCCATCAACTACGGCTACTATAATTTCAAGTACCTGGTCATGTGGGCGGCAGTCATTGGCCTGATCCTGCTGGTGCAGATTTTCCAGTCCGGCGGCACCTGGCTGGGCAACAAGTGCGACAAGCGTCTCAAAAACCGGAGTTAACGCCATCGTAGTATACCGTTAAGCCTAAAACCAGATGCCAGCGAGATAAAAGAAACACGGAAAGAAACCCACCCCAAATAACGAAAGAACCCCTGAAGGAAGCGCGCCGGGAGGGGGTACTTAGGGGGAGGGCGGCTTTGGCGTCGGGAGTGCGACATTCAGCGCCTCCCCCTAAGCCGACTTCTTTGGTTACTTTCTTGTTCGGAGACAA
>JALFGI010000336.1 GCA_022777455.1 Clostridiales bacterium
AAATTACAATTTCGTGATGCCCATTGCGAAATGTCAAAATCACCATGGACAATTTCTCCCAATCGTGGTAGAATCCCGGTGGATACCGAAGGGAGTCTTTTTGTATGCAAATCCAGACCGGGCAGCGTCAGATCACCGAAGGCGTGATCTGGAAGCAACTGCTGATTTTCTTTTTCCCCATCCTGCTGGGTACCTTTTTCCAGCAGATGTACAACACCGTGGATACCATCATCGTCGGACGGGTGGTGGGTACCACCGCTTTGGCAGCGGTGGGTGCCACCGGTCCGCTGGTGAATATGGTGAACGGCTTTTTCATCGGCATCAGCTCCGGTGCCACGGTGATCCTCTCCCAGAATTACGGGGCTGGAAACCGGCAGGGGGTGCAGGACGCACTGCACACCGGCGTGACGCTGTCGCTGGGGTTGGGGGCCATCATCACGGTGCTGGGTGTTGGCCTGGGCCCCTGGGTGATGAGCCTGATGAATATGCCGGAAAACTGCATGGGCGACGCGTCCGTGTACCTGCGTATCTATTTTGCCGGTGCCATCGGCTCCATGGTGTACAATATGGGTGCGGGCATTCTCCGGGCCATGGGGGACTCCCGGCGTCCCATGCTGTTTTTGATGGCCACCTGCGTGCTGAACGTGGTTCTGGATGTGCTGTTTGTGGCGGTGCTGAAAATGGGCGTTGCCGGTGCGGCCCTGGCCACCACCGTTTCTCAGTTCATCAGCGCGGTGCTGCCCATCCTGGTGCTGCTCCGGCTGCCGGAGGATGCGCTGGATCTGCGGAAGCTTCGCATCGACCGAAAGCTCCTGGGCCGGATCCTGCGCATCGGCGTTCCGGCAGGGCTGCAGTTTGTCACCTTTGATTTTTCCAATATTCTCATTCAGTCCGGGGTGAATTCCTTCGGGGATGTGACCATGGCCGCCTGGACGGCACACGGAAAAACCGATGCCATCACCTGGATGATTTCCGGCGCCTTCGGCGTGTCCGTCACCACCTTTGTGGGACAGAACTTCGGTGCCCAGAAGTATCGCCGTATCCGCCAGAGCGTATGGATCAGTCTGGCCATGAGCGTGGCACTGGTGGGGGCTGTGGCGGCGTTGATCCTCACCTTCCGTACCCAGATTCTGGGCATCTACACCGATGATCCCAACGTGGTGGCGGTGGGCAGCATGATCATGCTTTCCATCATGCCCTTCAATGTGGTATTCATGCCAATCGAAGTGTTTGCGGGCACCATGCGGGGTGTTGGCTATTCCGTGATGCCCACTCTGATCACCGGCAGCTGTGTCTGCCTGTTCCGTATTCTTTGGCTGATGACGGTGGTGCGCCGGTGGCACACGCTAAAGATGCTCACCATCTGCTATCCTATCAGCTGGATTCTCGCTGCCACCGTATTCTTTATTGTATATCTTCGGGGTAACTGGCTTCGCTCCCGAATTGCCCAGTGCGGCATGGCGCCGGAGACGGCATGAGGGGGCGGTTGATTGCGGCTGCCGTTGTGGCCGTCTGTGCGTTGGCTGCGCTGATATACCTGACACAAACCTCCACGGTTCCGGCAATGTCGCCTGTGGAACAGATGGAGGAAATGCCCGATTTGCAAACGACTCCGCCGGTGACCGAGGCGGGCGCCCAGTCTGCCGATCCTGTGATGGAGCTGCTGGCTTCCATGACTCTGGAAGAAAAGGTTGGTCAGCTTTTCCTGGCCCGCTGCCCGGAGACGGACGGGGCAGGGGAGGTAAGCCGCCTGCACCTGGGAGGGCTGCTGCTTTTCAGCCGGGATTTTGACGGTGAAACGTCGGATTCCATGTCCCAGAAGGTACTTTCTTACCAGGAGGCAGCGAAAATTCCCCTGCTCATTGCGGTGGATGAGGAGGGCGGCACCGTCACCCGGATCAGCAATCACCGCGCCTTCCGGTCCCAGCCCTTTTCCTCACCCCGAATGCTTTACAGCCAGGGGGGTATGGAGCTGGTGATGAAGACCGAGGCAGAAAAGGCCCAACTGCTGAATTCCCTGGGCATCAATGTGAACCTGGCCCCTGTGTGCGATATCTCCACTCAGAGCGGCGCATTTATGTATCGCCGCTCCCTGGGCCAATCCCCGGAGGTGACGGGGGAATTTGCCGCCGGCACCATCAAGACAATGGCACAGTGGGGCGTGGGGGCCGTGATGAAGCACTTTCCCGGTTATGGAAACAATGGAGATACCCATACTGACATTGTGGCGGACCGCCGCAGCCTGGAAGAATTGGAGGCAGCGGACCTGCAGCCCTTCTTTGCTGGGATTGAAGCGGGAGGCGGGGCCATTTTGGTCAGCCACACCGTTGTGCAGGCCATGGATCCGGAGAATCCTGCCAGCCTGTCTCCGGCGGTGCACCGCTATCTGCGTCTTGCCATGAACTTCGACGGCGTGATCCTCACGGACGACCTGTCCATGGATGCCATCACCCAGCGCTACGGGGCGGGGGAGGCCGCAGTCCTGGCAGTGCTGGCCGGAAATGATCTGCTGTGCGCTACCGAGTATGAAATTCAGTATGATGCCGTGCTGGCAGCCTGCCGCCAGGGGAGAATTTCCACAGCGCTGCTGGAGCAAGCCGTGTATCGTGTGTTATTATGGAAGCAATCCCTGGGCCTGTGCCTTCCAGGCTGCCCGGTGGGATAAAAAAAGAAAAACAGCGCTCTGCTGTGAAAATAAGGAGGAAACCCTATGAAATGGCTTAGACATCTGTACCAGCCCTGCAAGGGTGCGGGCGTGGACGGGAGAATGGTCTCCGGCAGCCGGGAACATATTGAGCTGTCCCGCCGGGCCGCCGGAGAAGGCATCATCCTTCTGAAAAACGAGAATGCAGTCCTGCCCATTGCTCCCGGGAAAAAGGTGGTTCTGCTTGGCAAGGCCGGAGAGGAATACATCAAGGGCGGCGGCGGCAGCGGTGAAGTGTCCGTTGCTTATATCCGCAGCCTGTTTGGCGGCCTGAAAATCAAGGAGGCCCAGGGCAAGGTTCGGCTTTACGATGGACTGCATGATTTCTATACCGCCGACCTGAAAGCCCAGACTGCGATGGGTCGGGAGCCGGGTATGACCAAGGAGCCCGCCCTGAGCCAGGAACAGCTGGAAGCAGCCGCCGCTTTCTCCGATACCGCCATTGTGGCCATCTGCCGCTTCTCCGGCGAGGGCTGGGACCGCTCCTGTGATATCAAGGGAAGCGATCAGTCCGATGTCAGCAGCTTCTGGGAGGAAGAGGACAACCGCCGCAAGGCTGGCCAGCAAATCTTCCAGCGGGGCGACTTCTACCTGTCTGATGAGGAAGCGGAGCTGGTGAAGCAGGCAAAGGCCCATTTTGCCCATGTGATCGTCACCCTGAACGTGGGCGGCATGGTGGATACCTGCTGGTTCCACGATGATGAGAAAATTGAGGGCGCGTTGATGATCGGCCAGTGCGGCATGGAGGGCGCTCTGGCTGCTGCCGACATCCTGGTGGGAGACGTGAATCCCAGCGGCCGCCTGGTGGATACCTATGCCCGGGATCTGACCGATTATCCCTCCACCGAGTCCTTCCATGAGTCCACCACTTACGTCAAGTATTACGAAGACATCTACGTGGGCTATCGCTATTTCGAGACCCTGGAAAAGGCAAAGGGCCGGGTGAATTATCCCTTCGGCTTCGGCCTGTCCTATACCACCTTTGACTGGAACGCCGTCAACTGCGCCGTGGCTGACGACACGGTGTTCTGCAACGTCACCGTTGAGAATACCGGCAGCCGCCCGGGCAAGGAAGTCATCCAGCTGTATTTCAGCGCCCCTCAGGGCAAGCTGGGCAAGCCCGCCATTGAGCTGGGTGCCTACGCCAAGACCAAGCTCCTGGCTCCCGGTGAGAAAACCGTCCTGACCCTGACCATGCCCGTGGGGAACATGGCCTCCTATGACGATCTGGGTAAGGTCATCAAGTCCGCCTGGGTGCTGGAGCAGGGCGACTATCACATTTACATCGGCACCGACGTGCGCAATGTGCGGGAGGTTTTGTCCTACGGTCTGGAAGAGAACGTGGTGGTGGAGCGGCTGCATGAGCACCTGAAGCCCAAAAAGCTGGAAATGCGGATGCTCTCCGACGGTTCCTTCGAGGAACTGGAGCTGGGCGAGTATGAGCAGATCGAACGCCCCTTCACCGAGGCGGAGTACGAGTCTCTTGAAGGCGTGACCCCTGAGACCCGCTTTGAAAAGAGAAGCAAGCTCTGGGGTGTGGCGCTGCCGGCCCAGCTTTCCGATGTGGCCGAGGGAAAAATGACACTGGATGAATTCATGGATACCCTGACCCTGGAGGAGCAGGTGTGGCTCCTGGGCGGTCAGCCCAACACCGGCGTTGCCAACACCTTCGGCATCGGCAACAACCGGGACAGAGGCATCCCCAACGTCATGACCGCCGACGGCCCTGCCGGTGTCCGCATCCGGCCGGAGCTGGAGGTGTATACCACCGCCTGGCCCTGCGCCACCATGCTGGCCAGCACCTGGAACCGGGAGCTGGTGGAGGAAGTGGGCGTTGCCGGTGCAAAGGAACTGAAGGAGAACAACCTGGGCAGCTGGCTCACCCCTGCCATGAACATCCACCGTAGCCCCCTGTGCGGCCGGAACTTCGAGTATTACTCCGAGGATCCGCTGATTGCCGGCACCATGGCTTCCTCCATGATCCAGGGCATCCAGTCCCAGCAGGTGGCGGCCACCCCCAAGCATTTCGCCTTCAACAACAAGGAGACCAACCGCAAGAGCAGCGATTCCCGCGTGTCCGAGCGGGCTGCCCGGGAAATCTACCTGAAGGGATTTGAAATCGCCGTGAAGGAAGCCAGGCCCTGGATGATCATGTCCAGCTATAACCTGGTCAACGGCTGCCAGACCTCCGAATGCAAGGAGCTGCTCACCGACATTCTCCGGGGTGAGTGGGGCTTCGACGGCATCGTCACCACCGACTGGTGGACCCGAGGTGAACACTGGCGGGAGGTCAACGCCGGCAACGACCTGAAGATGGCCAACGGCTATCCCGAAACCGTCCTGGAAGCCGTGGCCGACGGCCGGGTCAGCAAGCAGCAGGTCCGGGACTGCGCCAAGAGAATTCTGGAATTGATTTTGAAGATGGAGTAAGCGAACAAAACGACAGGCCGCTGAAAAGCGGCCTGTTTTGACTTATGTCGCATTTCTTTCAGCAGATAGTCTGCGCAGCAATTCGTTTTCCACATTCTGAATTGCGTTCCTTTCTTCATCTGTGGAGGGTGGTCCCCACAGGGCGCTGGCTTGCAGATAAGCCTCCAGAGTTTCAGCCGAAGATGTCTGGATGGAATGATAGCTTTCGTCATCAGAATAGGAATACTGTTCGTCCAAATATTCCCAATCCGGAAAACAGATCATATAATAAGGGCATTCATCACAAGCAAGTTCATAGTCGGTGCTTTCTCCGTTGTGACGACACTTTTCACCGTGATAGCTCGGAGTGTATATTTCTTCCTGTTCCAGCATGTCCTGCTCCTTTTCCGTTAGATCATCTGCAGTATACCATTAAATATCAACTAATACAATATGTAACATACAATAATAGTTGATTTTATTTTCGGGAACTATCGCCGATACTATACTTAAGAGGTGATAGCGTTGCATACACGTATTCGGAAAGCCCGGGAAGATTTGGGATATACCAGAGAGAAGTTCGCAGAAAAGTTGGATGTCAGTGTGTCCTACCTTGCGGAGCTGGAACGGGGGAGAACGGGCATTTCTGTGAAAATGCTGGTAAAAATTTGCCATGTGCTGGGGCTTTCTGCCGACTATGTTCTTTTTGGCACAGAGCACAGTCAGGATGACAAGCGTTTGGAGGCCATCCGCCGGATTGATGAGAAATATCTGCCGCTTCTTGACAAGGTAATTGAAGAGCTCCTTCTGTTAGGCGCAGAGAACGTTTGATAAATCTGCCTTCATCAAATATGTGCAATACCACATACAAAAAAATGTTGGCATTATGGAGGCAGTATTGTGATCAGCTACGAGCCGCTGTTTCAGACCATGCAGAAGAAGGGAATTACTTCGTATCGATTGTTCAAAATGGGCTTTCCTCAATCCAATTACTACGCAATGAAACGTGGAGAAAATATTTCGACCCATACGGTCGATGAGCTTTGCAAGCTTCTCAAATGCAATGTTGCCGATATTATGACCTTCATTGACGACCAAGATGTATAAGCTGATTTTTGTATCGGATTCCAATGAAAACGCACCGCTGCGAAAAACCGCAGCGGTGCAAAATCATTCTGTGCATTGGGATAATCCAAAACAATCAAACAAATTGTAATTTGGCGGGCAGTGCCCGCGGACAATGGCGCACCGGGCGGGTGTATTCTCCGGGACTCCTGGGTAAAGCCCGATAACGCTTTTGCAGGCTAAATTGTAAATGAACGCACTGGCGCGGCAGCGCCCATAGCTTCCCCCGGGGGGAAGCTGTCGCCCAAATTGGCACTTCGGAACCGATTTGGGTGACTGATGAGGAACGGCGAAATGTAAAATATGGATATGTACTTCGTTAAAATGGTTGAAACTGTAACCTTTATCCATTTTATTTGGGTGCTTTCATCACCGCACCTGTCGCCATTCCTCATCCGCCCCAGTGTGCGCACTGGGGCACCTTCCCCCCGGGGGAAGGTAGCCTTACCGCACCTGGTTCCATTCAACCCACCGATAAATTACAATTTATTTGCAATATGTAGCTTATTTCTTGATCTGGAACAAAGGCGCGGCCACGTGCTTGTACAGCAGCATGGTCAGCAGGGACACCATTGCTCCCTTCACCAAATTCAAAGGTGCCACGCACCAGAACACAAAGCTGCTGACACTTGAAATACCTGCATGGATGTCGGAGCCCATGGCGATGATGCTGTCCAGGGGCATGTGGAACAGCTCAGAGAACTTGGGCAGCAGGTACACCGCGTTGAAGGCGCTGCCAAACACCGTCATGCACAGGGTACCGATGACCAGACCGACGATGGCACTGGTCTTGGTTTTCCGCATGTGATAGATTACCACAGCAGGGAGTACAAAGCAGCAGCCTACCACGAAATTGGCAAAATCACCCACAAAGGCGGTGGAGGTTCCCTTCAGCAGCAGCTTCAGCAGAATTTTGATTCCCTCGCAGGCCACGGTGGCGCTGGGTCCAAGGAAGAAACCGGCCAGCAGCACGGGAACCTCGGAGAAATCCAGCTTGTAGAAGCCCGGGGCCAGGAAGGGCAGGGGGAAGTCCAGCATGTGCAGCACTGCCGCCAGGGCGGAGCAGATGCCGATGATGCTCACCCGGCGGGCGGCGGAGACCTTTCGCAGCTGGGGCAGCTTGATTTCCACCAATCTGGCTGCCACACCCAGGGCCGCGATCACCAGCACACATACGCCGATAAAGCTGAGATTGTTTACAACGTTCGTCCATAATTCTTTCATTTTCCGCACCTCATGCAAAAAAATTCCCCCTGAGGGTATACTCAGGGGGCGAAAATAAACGCAAGTATATTGCGCATCTTCTTCCATCCAGACTATACTGTCGGTATCGGAGTTTCACCGATTCGGC
>JALFGI010000345.1 GCA_022777455.1 Clostridiales bacterium
AGGCCATGTTGTTGAAGGCCAGGGCCAGCTCCTCCATTTCCTCGCTGGAGCTGTCCTCCACTTTCACCCGGGCATCCAGGTTGCCGTGGCCGAAGGCGTTGGCGGCCCGGGCCATGTCCCGCAGGGGCTTGCTCTCCCGCCGGGCGAACACGGTGACCGCCAGCACGGAAATCAGCACCACGAACACCGCCGCGGTGATGAAAATATTGGAAATCCGGTTCAGAATCTGGGCCGTGGCCTGGGTGGGGGTGGACACGATCACGATGCCGCTGGAAAGACTGCCGGAATCGGAGAGGATGGGCACGCTGACCACATACCGCCGGTCGGTGTACAGCCCCCGGATGATGCCGGTGGCCGTATCCTCTCCGGAGGTAAGCACCTTCTCAAGGTACTCCCGGTTCAGCCGGAGGCCCTGGTGCTCACAGCCGGTGAGGGCATCGGAGCAGAGCACCACCTGGCCGGAATTGTCGCAGATGACAATGTCCGCGTTGCTCACCTGGCTGGCAACGTCCAGATTCAGCAGAAATTCCCGGCTGGAAAGGCTTCCCTCAATGGAATAGGCGGCGGCCAGCTTGGCGATGGCATCCGCGTCGCTGCGCAGGTCCGATACGGTGGTTTCCGTCAGATATTCCTTCACCAGCATCTGAAAGGAGGCCCCCAGCACCGTCAGCGCCAGCAGCAGAATTGTCGCCACCGTGGAAAAGCTGCGGCCGAAGGAGCTTTTCATGGATTACAACACCTCGTACTTACAGAACAAGCCTCAGATTGCTGCGGCTTCCCATTATGCCAAATGTTGACAAACACCCGTGTAAATGATACCATACCTTTGGTTCTTTGAACCGGGGCGTTGCCATGAACACGGTAGGCGGTTGATTCCCTCCTTGCAGAGGGTACACTTCTTCGCCCTCTGTCCTTTGCAGGAAGGGGGTGGCTGATATGGTTACATATTCGGAACTGTTTCTGTTCGGAACATTTATTATCAGCCTGATTAGTCTGATTGTTCAGATAATAAAGAAGAAGTAACCGCCCCAAGAGTTCCCCAACTCGGCGGTTACTTCTTCGCGGGAAGGGGGAACTGACCGTCTATCGGCAGCGCCCTTCTTCTATGCTCATTATACCACACAGTTTGGGAAAGTCAACCCGTTTTGGCCTACACGACCTCGAACTTATATCCCACGCCCCAGACGGTTTTCAGGCCCCAGCTGTCGCTGACGCCCTCCAGCTTCTCCCGCAGGCGCTTGACGTGGACATCCACCGTCCGGGAGTCTCCGAAGTAGTCGAAGCCCCATACCTCGTCCAGCAGCTGGTTGCGGGTGTAGACCCGGTTGGGAGAGGAGGCCAGGTAGTACAGAAGCTCCATCTCCTTGGGGGGCGTATCCACCTTTTTCCCGTCCACCAGCAGCTCAAAAGCATCCATGTCGATGACCAGCTTGTCGAACACCAGCCTCCGGGACTTCTTCTCGGCGCAGACCCCGGAGCTGCGGCGGAGCACTGCCTCAATCCGGGCCAGCACCTCCTTCATTTCGAAGGGCTTGGTGATATAGTCATCGGCGCCGGTTTTGAGCCCCGTCACCTTGTCGTCGGTTTCACCCTTGGCGGTGAGCATAATCACCGGGGTCTGGGATTCGGAGCGGATGGTCTTGCACACGGTCCAGCCGTCCATGACGGGCATCATCACGTCCAGCAGCACCAGGTCCGGCTTGATGGCCCGGAACTTGGAAAGGCCCTGGCCCCCGTCGTAGGCGGTGGTTACGGCGTAGCCCTCCTTCTCCAGATACATCTGAAGAAGCTCGGAAATATTGCGGTCATCCTCCACAATCAGTACAGATACAGCCATAAGAAATCCTCCCTGAAACAAATTCCCTTTTCCTCCTATTATAGCGAGAAAGGCGGTTTCTGAGTGAACATTTTGTAAAGAGTTGTCAGGCAAAATGTGAACGGCAACTTGTGCTTGCAATCGGAACGGGAATGGGGTATCATGTGAGGAGAACGAATTGACAATTGCATCTGCCCGATTTCCCCGGCAGTTCGACAAATTGGTGTTTGTCGGGCTGTCTCCAGGTTTCCTGTCATTGCGAGACCAGTGCGCAC
>JALFGI010000042.1 GCA_022777455.1 Clostridiales bacterium
GGTTATTGAATGGCGCGTTGAACGTAACCAGGTGCGGTGAGGATACCTTCCCCCGGGGGGAAGGTGCCCCGCAGGGGCGGATGAGGAATGCGCCCGGGTGGACAATCAAAAATCCAAAAATCAATGAGTAATTGTCCAACATTGTGCCTTTTTAACGAACCAAGCACAAATATTTCAGGTGTCGCCGTTCCTCATCCGACCCGGCTTACGCCGGGCCACCTTCCCCCCGGGGGAAGGTATTTTTCCCATTCCGGAACCTTGCACCATTCAACGGAGGCATTTTGTAATCGCCACAGGTCGGCGGGGTCAAGACCCCGCCCTACGAATGGTCTGCTACATAAATTACAATTTATCGGGATGTAGAGTCAAGCCAATATACACAGAAAAATGTAAGAAAGCCCTGATAACCATCCAAAGCGATGTTTCAGAGCTTCCTTACAAAAAGAGGAGAGGTACACGATATGAAAAAGAAAGAAGCAGCAAAATAAGTTGGTCAGTCGATCTCCGTCAGCCAGCCCTCCGGCGCGGGGAGTTTACCCATCTGAATGCCGGTAAGGGTGTCGAAGAGCTTCCGGATCACCGGACCCATTCCGGCGTAGTGGATGTCCCGCCCATGGTCCACGATTTTGCCCACAGGGGAGATCACCGCTGCCGTGCCGCATAGGCCGCACTCGGTGAACCGGTCCAGTTCTTTGAGTTCCACTCGCCGTTCCACCACTTCCAGACCCAGGTATTCCCGGGCGATGAAGGTCAGGGAGCGCCGGGTAATGGAGGGGAGAATGGTGCCGGAAATGGGCACCACCACTTTCCCCGGACCTTCGGCGAAAATCAGGTTGGCGCCGCCGGTTTCCTCAACATAGGTTCTGGTGGCGGAGTCGACATACAGGTTTTCGTCATAACCCAGGGCGTGAGCCTCGGTGAGGGCGTACAGGCTCATGGCGTAGTTCAGGCTGGCCTTGATGTGTCCGGTGCCCCGGGGAGCGGCCCGGTCCAGATCGCAGACACGAATCACCAGGGGGCGGATGCCGCCTTTGAAATAGGGCCCCACCGGGGTGGCGAAAATCCGGAACTGAAATTCCTCGGAGGAGTGAACCCCAATGATGGGGCTGGTACCGAACATATAGGGCCGGAGGTACAAGCTGGCTCCGCTGCCGTAGGGCGGCACCCATTTTCGATTGGCGTGAACGGTTTTCCGCACGGCTTCCAGAAATTTCTCCTTGGGGAACACAGGCATCTCCATCCTGCGGCAGGAATCCTCCATCCGGGCGGCGTTCAAATCGGCCCGGAAGCTGACCACCCGCCCATCGGCTGTGGAATAGGCTTTCAGTCCTTCAAAGCAGCTCTGGGCGTATTGAAGCACGCAGGCGGATTCGTTGAGAACCACATTGGGGTCACTGCTCAGGGTTCCTTCCTCCCAGGCACCGCCGCGGTAGTTTGCTACAAAACGGTAATCCGTGGGTTGGTAGGCAAACCCCAGTTTTTCCCATTCCAGATCCATGATGAAAACATCTCACTTTCCGCTGTCGCCATAGTTGGCAAGCACACGAGCAGAGGGGTCGTTGACGTTGCAGCCTTCCCACTCCTTGTTGGGCATCCAGAAATCCACCACCATCTCTGCCTGGCCGGGATAGTAGCGCTCAAAGATCTCCCGGTAGAGCAGGGATTCCTTGGTGAAGGGGGTAGCAAAGGAATACAGCCGGCGGCGGGTTTCAAACTGCTCGTCGGTGTAGCAGCTTTCGGCATACGCTTTCAGATCATCCACCATGGAGTGGCCCACGGCGTCGGAGAATGCGGCCTTTTCCCGCATGAGAATGTCGTAGGGGAGGTAATCGCCCTCAAAGGCGTGGCGCAGCAGGTACTTGCCCTTGCCGTAGGTGTTCACCTTCCGGGCGGGGTCCAGCGCCATCACATATTCCACAAAGTCCAGATCGCCGAAGGGCACTCTGGCTTCCAGGCTGTTCACGCTGATGCAGCGGTCGGCCCGGAGCACATCGTACATGTGCAGCTCCCGGATGCGCTTTTCCGCTTCCTTCTGGAAGGCCTCGGGGCTGGGAGCGAAATCGGTGTACTTGTAGCCGAAAAGCTCATCGGAAATTTCACCGGTGAGCAGAACCCGCAGATCGGTGTGCTCGTGGATGTATTTACAGACCAGATACATGCCGATGGAGGCACGGATGGTGGTGATGTCGTAGGTGCCCAGCAGCGCCACCACATGGGGCAGGGCTTCCAGCACATCCTCCTTGGTGATGATCACTTCGGTGTGGTCAGCGCCGATGTAGTCGGCCACCTGCTTGGCGTATTTCAGGTCGATGGCATCGATGTCCATACCGATGGAGAAGGTCTTAATGGGCTTCCTGGAGCAACGGGCCGCCACGGCGCATACCAGACTGGAGTCCAGACCGCCGGAAAGCAGGAAGCCTACGGGCGCATCCGCGTCCAGCCGCTTCTCAATACCGGCCACCAGCTTGTCGTGAATCTTCTGACAGGCGGTTTCCACATCGTCATGAATCACGGCTTCCGGCTTGCTGATTTCCCGGTAGCAGACGAATTTGCCGTCTTTGTAGTAGTGTCCCGGCGGGAAGGGGAGAATTCTGCCGCACACGCCCACCAGGTTCTTTGCCTCACTGGCAAAGATGATGTCGCCGCCGGGGAGATATCCGTAGTACAGCGGCCGGATGCCGATGGGGTCCCGGGCTGCGATCAGCTGATTGGTCTTGCCGTCGTAGATGATTGCTGCGAATTCCGCATCCAGCATCCGGAACATATCGGTGCCGTATTCCTGGTACAGTGGAAGCAGCAGCTCACAGTCAGATTCGCTCTGGAAGGTGTAGCCCTTGGCCATCAGTTCCGTCTTCAGCTTCCGGAAGCCGTAGAGCTCGCCGTTGCAGACCACCCAGTTTTCGTTCAAATGGAACGGCTGCATACCGCTCTCATTCAGCCCCATGATGGCAAGGCGGTGAAAGCCCAGAAAACCATTGCCAATATCCTGAACCCGGGTCATATCCGGGCCTCTGGACACGGTCCTTTCAAAATAAGTGCTGACTTCCTGATAGGTCAGATCAGACCCAATGTAACCGATGATGGAACACATAACGGCCCCTCCTTTTTATTTGCGGACAATGGCGCAGCAACGAAAAAATGCGACAAGAAAGAGTCCGCAGGAGAAAGCCTGCCAGACGACATCCTTGTCGCATTTTAATCTCTATAATCATTTAGAACAGCTTCGCGCTGCTTTGTGTGGATTCTACATCAGAGTTTGCAGGATGTCAAGGGAAATTTCTGCAACGGAGGTTTTAAAACCGCGGTTTTGTTGATTTAAATGAAATTGTGACTTTCCCGACTTGCAAGCTTAGGCTGTTTTACACAAGGGCTGGGGATTGACAGAAACGGCAAAAAGAAGTATAATTCTTCTGTAAACAAGGACGTTTGCTGTATTGGGGGCGAGGTGCACCCCGACGGTCTAGCGTCCTCTTTTTTTATGAAAAGGGGATAGATATGTTGTATTCAGCTGAAGAAGTATTTGAATACGTGGAGCAGGAGGATGTCAAATTCATCCGCCTGGCTTTTTGTGATGTGACCGGCCGACAGAAAAATATCTCTATCATGCCGGAGGAATTGGAGCGCGCTTTTTCCTACGGCATTTCCTTTGATGCCTCCGCCATTGCAGGCTTCGGCGGCCCGGTGGGGTCGGATCTGTTTCTGCATCCCATTCCATCCACACTGAATGTGCTTCCCTGGCGTCCCAGCCGGGGCAAGGTGGTGAAGATGTTCTGCCACATCTGCCATCCCGATGGAAGTCCCTTCGCCATGGACAGCCGGGCAATTCTGGAGAATGCGGTCCGGGAGGCAGCCAAAATGGGCTGCCAGGTCAGCTTCGGATCGGAATTTGAGTTCTACCTGTTTAAAACCGATGAAAACGGCGATCCCACGGAGGAGCCCTTCGACCATGCAGGCTATATGGATGTGGCCCCGGAGGACAAGGGCGAGAACGTCCGTCGGGAGATCTGCCTGAATCTGCAGGATATGGGTATTCAGCCGGAAAGCTCCCATCACGAGGAGGGCCCCGGTCAGAACGAGATCGATTTCCGCTATTCCGATGCCCTGTCCGCTGCCGATAATGCCATGCACTTTAAAACCGTG
The DNA here is from genome assembly GCA_022777455.1 of Clostridiales bacterium. Next base: position 4,141 of record JALFGI010000042.1, read on the forward strand.
GTGAAAACTGCCGCCCTGCGCAACGGCCTGTATGCTGATTTCTCTCCCAAGCCCATTGCCACCGAGGCGGGCAACGGAATGCACATCAATATGTCCGTCAAGTGCAGCGACGGCCGGGATTGCAGCGATGCCTTTATGGCGGGTGTCCTGGCCCATGTGCGGGAGATCACTGCCTTCCTCAACCCTACGGAAGACTCCTACCGCCGCTTGGGCGAGCACAAGGCACCAAGGTTTATCACCTGGTCGCCGGAGAACCGTTCCCAGCTCATCCGCATTCCCGCCGCCAAGGGCGAATACTGCCGCATTGAGCTCCGTTCTCCCGATCCCATGGCCAATCCATATCTTGCCTTTGCCCTTCTGATTCACGCAGGCCTGGACGGAATCCGCCGAAATCTGCCCGTCCCCCTGCCGGTGAATGAAAATCTCTACACCGCAGACGAAACCCTGACCTCCAAGCTGGAGCGGCTGCCTTCTTCCCTGGAAGAGGCCAGGCAATTCGCCCGCGACAGCGCCTTTGTTGCCTCCGTTCTTCCCAAGCAAATGCTGGATTGAGAGGCTGCCTATGGCAACAGCAAAGAAAAAGTATCGGGTCCTGGTTGCCGGCTCCGGTGACAAGATATTCGATTACATTTCGGAGACGCTCCCCCGCAGCAGCTATGATCCTGTCCTGCGGGCAGGGGACGCCGGAGAGGTGCGGCGGATGCTCCTGGATACTCCGGTGGATATCGTGATCATCAACACCCCCCTCAGTGATGATTTCGGTGTGGAGTTGGCTCTGGATTTGGCGGAGGGCGCCATGGGTGTGCTGCTTTTGGTGAAAAACGAGCTGTTCGATCAGGTCTGCTATAAGGTGGAAGACAGCGGCGTGCTCACCATCGGCAAGCCCATGACCCGCCAGGGCTTTTACAGCGCGGTAAAACTCCTGTCCGCCATGACTGCCCGGCTTTCCAAAATGGAGAAGGCCAACCGCACCCTCCAGGAAAAGATGGCCGACATCCGTGTGGTCAACCGGGCCAAGTGGCTGCTCATTGAGCATCACCACATGAAGGAGCAGGATGCCCACTATTTCATCGAGAAGCAGGCCATGGATACCCGGCTTTCCCGCCGGGAAGTGGCAGAAAACATCATCCGAACCTACGACCTGTAATTCAATACAGAAAACGAACAATGGCGTTCGGCTTTTGGGGCAGCACCGCTGTCTCATGGCCGAACGCACTTTTTTGGAGGAAGAGTATATGAAAAGCACCAAGTATATTTTCGTCACCGGCGGCGTGGTTTCCGGCCTGGGCAAGGGCATTACCGCCGCATCCCTGGGCCGCCTGCTGAAAGCCAGAGGCCTGAAGGTCGCTGCCCAGAAGCTGGATCCCTACATCAATGTGGACCCGGGCACCATGAGCCCCTACCAGCACGGTGAAGTGTATGTCACCGAGGACGGTGCGGAAACAGACCTGGACCTGGGCCATTACGAGCGCTTCATTGATGAGGACCTGAACAAATTCTCCAACCTCACCACGGGCAAGGTGTATTGGAACGTACTGAACAAGGAGCGCCGGGGCGAGTACCTGGGTTCCACGGTGCAGGTCATTCCCCATGTGACCAATGAGATCAAGGAATTTGTCTACTCCGTGGCCAAAAAGACCGATGCCGATGTGGTCATTACGGAAATCGGCGGCACCATCGGCGATATCGAGTCCCAGCCCTTCCTGGAGGCGGTACGTCAAATCTCCTTGGAGGTGGGACAGGAGAACAGCCTGTTCATCCATGTAACCCTGGTTCCCTTCCTGCGGGGCTCTGACGAGCACAAGTCCAAGCCCACCCAGCACTCCGTGAAGGAGCTGCAGGGCATGGGCGTGAAGCCGGACATCATCATCCTGCGCTGTGACGAACCGCTGGAGGCTTCCATCTTCCAAAAAATTGCCATGTTCTGCAACGTGAAGCCCGACTGCGTCATTGAAAACATCACCCTGCCGGAGCTGTACGAGGCCCCCATCATGCTGGAAAAGAGCAATTTCTCCTCCATTGTCTGCCGGGAGCTGGGTATCAACGCACCGGAAATCGATCTGTCGGACTGGAACGCCATGCTGGACCGGATCCACAGCCGGAGCAAGAAGGTGACCATCGGTCTGGTGGGCAAATATGTCCAGCTGCATGATGCCTATTTGTCCGTGGCAGAGGCTCTGCGCCATGCGGGCTATGCCCATGGGGCTACCGTAAGCATCAAGTGGATCGATTCCGAAACGGTGAACGAGCAGAACGTGGGAGAGATTCTGGAGGATTGCTCCGGCGTCATCGTCCCCGGCGGCTTCGGCAACCGGGGCATCGACGGAAAGATCATCACGGCCAATTACTGCCGTACCCACAATCTGCCGTATCTGGGCATTTGCCTGGGTATGCAGGTGGCGGTGATTGCCTTTGCCCGGTATGTGGCCGGCATGACGGATGCCAATTCCGGAGAGTTCGACCCGGATTCTATCCACAAGGTCATTGACTTCCTTCCCGACCAGAGCGACGAAACCGACAAGGGCGGAACCCTTCGCCTGGGGGCCTATCCCTGCCGCATTGTGCCCGGAACCCAGATGCACCGGGTTTATGGCAAGCTGGAGATTTCCGAACGCCATCGTCACCGCTATGAATTCAACAATGATTTCCGCCAGACCCTTGCCGATGCCGGCCTGACCATCAGCGGCACCTCACCGGATCATTACATTGTGGAAACCGTGGAGCTGGAAGGAAATGATTTCTACATTGGCGTCCAGTACCACCCCGAATTCAAGAGCCGTCCCAACAAGCCTCACCCCCTGTTCCTGGGGCTGGTGGAAGCGGCCTTGAAACGGTAAATTGTAATTTGGCGGGCAGATACGGCAATGCCCCTCTTGGCTCTCCCTTTGGGAGAGCTGGCAGCCGCCAGGCTGACTGAGAGGGTACCGCAGTAAGGTAATGGCAAATGCATTGCCCTCTCAGTCTGCCCCTTACGGGGCAGCCA
>JALFGI010000176.1 GCA_022777455.1 Clostridiales bacterium
GCTGTGGCAGTTCCCGGAAACCAATATTGTGGTTGTCTACATTCTGTCGGTGGTTCTGACGGCACGGTGTACCGACGGGTATTTCTGGGGTATTCTGTCCACCGTTCTTTCCACTTGCGCTTTTAACGCTTTCTTTACAGCACCCTATTTCACGCTGTCCGTGGATGATCCCACCTATTTCATCACCTTTGCCATCATGGCTATGACCTCTGTGATCACCAGCGCCCTGACCTCCAAGGCGAAGAAGATGACGGCGGAGGCTGTCCGCAACGAGCAGAAAGCCAGTGCGCTGTACCACCTGACCAGCCACCTGACAGACGCGGAGAGCGTGGAGGATATTGCCCGGATCGCAGTGCAGACCATCAGCAGCACTATGGACTGCAAGGCCGCCTGCCTGTGCTTTGACGAGCAGGGGCAGCCGGAGCGCACCTTTATTCAGCAGAAAACGGAAACGGAGCAGGTGCGGCGCAGCGTTTCCGACCCCGACGGAATACGGCACCGCATTGAGAATCTGCGGACCGACTTTGATGACGGGGTGGAATTCTGCGATTGGCCCATCTACGGAAGTGAATCCATTCTTGGCATTCTGCGCCTTCCCAAAGACCGGGCGCAAGCACTAACGGAGTAGCAAAAGAAGTTGCTCCACTCCATGATGGAAAGCACTGCGTTGGCGATGGATCGGCTGCGGGCGATGAAGGAGCGCATCCGCACCCGGGAGGAAGCCAATCAGGAACGCTATCGGGGCAATCTTCTGCGGGCCATTTCCCATGATCTGCGAACCCCGCTGGCGGGCATCATGGGCACCAGCGAAATGATTATGGACATGACGGAGAAAGACGATGCCCGGTTTTCTCTGGCGGAGGGTATCTACAAGGATGCGGACTGGCTCCATTCCCTTGTGGAAAACATTCTCAGTCTGACCCGGCTCCAGGACGGACGCCTGACCCTGAACAAGCAGCCGGAGGCGGTGGAGGAAGTCATTGGCGCGGCGGTGCTGGCTATCAGCAAGCGGGCGCCGGAGCGGGAAATCGCCGTTCAGATTCCCGATGACCTTCTGATGGTGCCCATGGACGCAAGGCTTATCGGGCAGGTGCTTGTAAACCTTTTGGACAATGCGATCAAGCACACCCAGCCCGGTGAGGAAATCTCCGTGACAGTCTCCAAGAACAACGATTTCGCTGTTTTCACAGTTGCCGACCGGGGCACCGGCATTTCCGAGCGGGACCTGCCCCATGTGTTCCAGATGTTTTACACCACTCAGGGAAAAGGCCCGGATGCCAAACGGGGCATCGGTCTGGGGCTTGCCATCTGCGAGTCCATCGTTACCGCCCACGGCGGCAGCATCCACGCCCAAAATCGAACCGATGGAAAAGGGGCGGAATTTACCTTTACCCTGCCACTGAAGGAGGGAGAAGCCGTTGAGAAGTGAATGTATTCTGGTTGTGGAGGACGATGCCCAAATCCGCAACTTTATCACCTACACCCTGAAGCAGGAGGGCTTTCCCTGTCTGACTGCCGGAAACGCCCAGGGGGCGCTGTCCCAGCTGGTATCCAATCAGGTTGACCTGATGCTGCTGGATTTGGGACTGCCGGATTTTGACGGCATGGAGGTCATCAAAAAGGTGCGGGAGTGGTCGGAGGTGCCCATCATCGTGGTCTCCGCCCGGGATCAGGACAATGAAAAAGCCGCCGCGCTGGATGGCGGCGCAGACGATTATCTGACCAAGCCTTTCTCCGCTACGGAGCTGATGGCCCGGATCCGGGTGGCTCTGCGGCATTCCCGCCGAACCTCGGTTGCCACGCAGCAGACCGTTCATTCCGTGGGCGGACTGTCCATCGATCTGGAACGGCATCTGGTATTTCTGGACGGTACGGAACTTCATGTGACCCCCATGGAATATAGCCTGCTGTCCCTGCTGTTTCGGAATATGGGCAAGGTGCTGACCACCCAGTACATCATCCGGGAAATCTATGGCCCGGGCTACGGAAACGACACCCAGGCCCTGCGGGCGCTGATGGCGGGACTGCGGCGGAAGATCGAAAAATCCCCGGCAAAGCCCCGGTACATCCTCACCGAGATCGGCGTGGGATACCGGCTGGTGGATGAATAACCCCATACGAAACGCCCTGGAAGTTCATTCCAGGGCGTTTCCGTTTACCAGTACCGCTTTTTCTTGAAGTAGAAAATGCAGCCGCCAACGATCAATGCACTCAATACAATTACTGCCGGATACCCATAGACCCAATGAAGTTCCGGCATATTGACAAAGTTCATTCCATACCATCCTGCAATCAACGACAGCGGCATGAAAATTGTGGTTACGATTGTTAAAAGCTTCATGATCCGGTTCTGTCCCAAATCCACCTGGGCCTGGTATTCGCTGCTGACCTGGCTTGCATATTCGCGCAGCATCTGGGTTTCTTCCTGCAAGCGGTTCAGTCTGCGAAGAATGTACTGCAGCCTGCCGGAACTGCATTCATCCAGCAGATCGGTGGCGTTTTCCTGCAAAGTTGACACCATA
>JALFGI010000190.1 GCA_022777455.1 Clostridiales bacterium
GCCAAGTCCATCGGCGAGATCGTCATCAACACCCCTGCCCCCGCCATTGCCCATGCCATCGCCCGGGCCACCGGCGTCTGGCACCGGGAGCTGCCCATCACCCCGGAAAAGGTCGCCATGTCGCTGGCCCGGGAGCGGTAATACTAATTCTTGATTAAATGATTTAAATCATTTCCGCGGTTGGATTGTGCCAGAAAAGGCAGATGACGGTTTTGGGCTGACGCCCAGCAAGGAAGATAACGCATTCTGGCGCAATCCAGACCGGAAAGGATTAAAGATTTTATTCAAGAATTAGTATTAGAAGCGCCCCCGTATTTTTACATTTGTGCCGTTCCGAGAACAACCCCCTGCATTTTCCTAAGAAATGCAGGGGGTATTTTCCAGGCTGAAAGTCCTGAAATCCTGCGATTCCAGGACTTTTTGTGAAAAAGGTATGGTGGTTGATACAATGCGCAAAGAGTCAGGGAATGCACCACCTTGCCAGGGGCGATACAGCCTGAGAAATCACACCGTATCCTGCTTCTGATTCCCGCTCAGAGTTTTTCCTGGATCGTCGTATCCCGTTTTCCGTTGCGAAGCAATGGCTGAACCGATTCTTGTTCAGTTTCCGGTGCTCTCAGATCCTTTTGCATATAGCCGCAAGTAAAGGGGAAAAAATCAAATTTTTCTGTTCCGGTATGGACAAAGCCATTGGATTCATACCACTTTCTGAGAACTTGATTTTCCTCCACAATCCCGATTTCCATTCGGACACAGCCCAGCTTTTCCGCCGTTTCAAAGGCATGATTCAAGAGCTGACGGCCTATTCCTCTTTTTCGGAATTGAGGGAGAACACTCAGATGATTCAGCTCACATACCCTGCCGTCTTTGCGCTGCAGCGAATAGAACCCGACCAACTGTCCACCCTGGAAGCAGCCGAACATCGGTCTGTGTTCAATCAAAAACTGACGGGAAATCTTCTCCTCATTTGTGGAAAAAGCAGTAAAATCAGGAGCATTTTCCTTCGTAATGTGAAATTCTCTCGCCACGGTTCCAAAGCTTTCTCTGATCACCTTGACACATTGCGGAATGTCTTCCAGGGATATGCTTTTAATCATTTCCGATCATCCCCGCTATTGATGTCCCGTTGGATCACTGATTATAGAACTCACAGGTTTCCTTTAACATTTCCAGAAATTTCTGGCGGTCAATATCCATGCCAACGTAGCAATTGGGTGCCTTGCCGGGAATATCCTCCACCACAGTCTGGCCTTCATTTTCAGCCTGGGGATCATCTTCCACCCAAACCGAGTGGGGTTCAAAGCGGATGAGCCCCGGATCGATAATGGAAGCCACCGTGATGGCATCATGGATAATATGATTGTCCGTATTCTGTTTTTTGCAGTTTTCTCTGGAGAAGACAGAAAGTTCCTGAAGTGTTTTATTCTTCTCTGTCCGGGAGCAGATCTCTATGATCGCATCAAATTCCTCCTGGGTAATGGCAGCCTGGTGAGTTACATTCAAGCCCACCATGTAAACCTCCATCTTCTCAAACACCTCTTTGGCAGCAGTGGGGTCGACCCAGATATTAAACTCAGCCCACCTGGACACATTACCAAACAGTCCGCCACCCATGATGTAGAACCGCTTGATGTATTTTGGAAGGTCCGGATGGTGCTGCAGGGCAAGGGCGATATTGGTGAGGGGACCAACCGCCAACAGGATCATTTCACCCTGCGCCCGGACGCTTTCATCATAAATCACGTCCCAGGCAGGCATGGAATCCGGCTTCAATGAGAGCTGATCAACCTGGATGCTGCCCAATCCCTCATCTCCATGCACGATAGATGCAAAGCGGCTGTAATCTTTCTTCAGAGGGAGCTCCGCGCCATAGGCCACACGGCAGTTTATGCCGAATTTTTCGGCCAGATACAACGCATTTCTCCGGGTAAACTTTGCAGGAACATTGCCTTCAACCGCTGTAATCGCCCGGACATCAAACATCGGGCAGGCATGCGCCATGGCAATGGCATACGCATCATCCACACCGGGATCCGTATCGATAATAATGGGGACTTTTTCCATTGGATTCACCTCTTGCTCCTTTGCATGTACATGACAGTCGTTAATCTACCAGCTCAATATTGCTGGATTTGATGGTATTTACTCCGCCATCCTGACTAAACAGCGGATTGCTGGCACTCATCCCGCCAAAGTACTCATAGCCGCGGTTGATGCAGATATAGTTTCCCAACATGAACAAAGGAATGAAGTTGACCAGAGGATTGATAAACTCATAGCGGCTGGCAGGCAGCGTGCAGATGGTTGCGCCTTCCAGGAATGCACTCGCTTCTGCATCGGTTACCACAAACACGTTCCGGTCAGATTTCACCATGGACCCCACGGTCTCCACCGTTCTGGTGAAAGAGGCGCAGTTCCGGGAGGCAACCGCGATGGTGCCCAACTTGTTCCGGTCCGTCTGGAAGAAATCGATATGGCACCAGTCCTCGCTGTCATTCAGGCAATTCAGGCTTCCGCACAGTTCAAAGAACTTTGCGGCGCCGAAGTATGCCGTTGCGAAGTCGCTGCCACCGCCAACAAAATCAAATCCGAGATAATCTTTCCAAGTCTTGGAAACTTCATAAACCTGATCATCCACGCGGGAGAGAACCTCCTCGGAGCAAACAGCGGACACATACCGCAGGATCTCACCGCGAATCTCGGCAGCCTCCGCCTCCGTTACGTTACCCCGGAGAAGACCTGCATGAAGGCCAAACAGGGTCGTCGTGCACACAGCCGCGACATAGGTTCTGGCCTGATAGGAGGGGGCAAAATCGCTCATCTTTGGAATCTGGATGGGAAGGATGTATTTTGCGAACTGAGCCATCCGGGACTGGGGATTGCCGGTAATCGCCAAGGTTGTGCAGCCTTTGGCTGCTGCTCTTTGCATTGCCTCTGCCACACGGGCACCGCCGCCGGATACACTGATCACGATCACCAGCGTCTGTTCGGGATGCTCCGTCGTGAAAACATGATGGCGGCTTACATCAATGCACCGCAGCGCCTGATAGTCGCAATTCAAAAACATGCGGCTGTTGAACTCCTTGGTGGCGAGGGATGCTGCATAGGAGTCCCCGTTGCCGGTAATCAAAACATGGCGGATGTCTTTCATCACTTCATCGGGAATCACTTCCCGGAATACTTCCTCACTGAGATTGTTTACAAGTCCCTCCAGAAATTCCGGAAAGCTCAGAAAGCCATGCTTTGCCTGGTTATCACGCCCTACTACTTTCATATCGTTTTTCTCCTTCTATTAAGCTTCTGGGCACCTCTAAAAACTACCCTTTTGGGTTTTGGACGGATCTTTTTCCTTCACAATGCGTTTTGAAAGCAAAATCTCTCGTCCAAAACCGCAAATAAGTCGTTTTTAGAGGTTGCCTTCCGTGGTTCTGAATTGCGCATGAATTTTTTTGCTCTTGTTGATGGAAACCGCACCCAGAATGCCGGCCATGCAATACAGCAAGGTCGCCATGATAAAGGCACCGCGATAGGAGCCAAGCTTATCATAAAACAAGCCGATGGATGCATAGAGTCCACCGCCGACCAGACTGTTGATCATCATCATCAGAGCCCAGATATCGGAATAATGCTTGGAGCCAACGATGCTTCTTGCCAGCAGAGGGCACTGTACCTGATACATGCTGTTACCCAGACCCACCACAAAGATAGCAGGGTAAACATAGTATGGATTCCGGAAGCTGAGCATCATGATCATATAGCCCAGCCCCGTCGTGACCGCACCCCACAGCAAGCCTGCTTTTACGCCGTACCTATCATTGATCTTACCCACAACCAGGCTGCTCAGCGTCCCGCCCAAACTGGAAAACACCCCCACCAATGCTCCAAACTTGATCGGTTGCCCCAGTTCCATCGTGGAGAACGTGGTGGTGTAGCCTGCCACTCCGCAGGCATAGCTATACATGACACATGCCATCCAGGCGATATACAGCAGCGGCAGGCGGAATGCCTGTTTTGGGGTAAGGCTGTCGCCGGAGCAATCGGCAGCCGCCTTCTCCTCCTGCTCGGCCTCCTCCGCGCCATAAGGCTCACAGCCAACCTGGGAAGGACTGCGCACCAGAAGAAACACGGCAGGAATGGTAATCACTGCAGCAAGCAATGCCATAATGAGATAGGCATTTCTCCAACCGAATGCGGTAATCAGCCAAGCGGACAGCAGGGTATAGATCAACGCGGAGATGGTACCCACGGCGGTAACAATACCCAGCACGGTACCATTCTTTTTGCGGAACCACATATTCAGCACAATGGGAATCGCCACAAAGCCGGTGAATGCCTGGGCGACACCGATGATCACACCGGAGATATAGAACATTTGCACCGTGCGGTATGTAGACATCAGCGCCAGACCAATGACCTCCAGCACGGAGGAAATTCCCAGCACAAGGTCAATCCGCTTGGTGGTGATCATTTTGGCTGCAGTGGTATAAAGCAGGGCCATGGAGATGGCCTGAATGCTGGTAAACATGGTCAACTGGCTAACCTGGCAGCCAAGCTCCTGAACAATGGGGGTAATAAAATTACCCACAGCAGCCATGCAGGCGCCGCCGGTTCCCAGCTTCATCAGGATACAGGCAATGACAATTTTCCAGGCATAGTGCATTTTTCCCTTTTTCACTGCCTATTCTCCCTTTGCCAATTTTTCTTCCAGCTCACGAATATTCCGGGAATACGCAGCTACAATGGGTCCGATGATCGGGCCGCCCCACTTGCCGCCTTCAAAGGCAGTGCCCACCAGGGCGCCATCCGCATAGCGGAGTCTTGACGCACAGTTTTCCACCGTGGTGCCGCCGCCCAGAATAACCGGGATATTCCCCGCTGCCTTGACATCCTTTACCAGCTGCTCATTATGCGCAAAGTCCTTCGCGTATACTTCCACCGCATTGGCTCCCAAGCGCATGGAGGTGCTGGCCAGATTTTTGATATTCTCAGCAGAGTATTCTCCGGTATGATGATAACCGGAAATTTCGGACAGCATGGCAATGCCCCCGGCTTCAATCTTCCTGCGGTACTCTGCGACTTTCAGAGGCTGTCCTTCAATGGTTCCATACAGAGATTCGGTTTTACCCACCAGCGCGGAGCATCTGGTGAAGTCCGCACCAGCTCCCTTGCAAACCGCCAAAGAGGGGGTGATGCAGTTCCACATAATCTGGGCGCCCACCAGGAAATCCGGGCCGACTGCATCCCGGACCCTGGCCGTTACCGCCGCCAGGGTAGCAACACGGGCATAGTCCGTATCATCCGTAGCGGGATAGTACACATCCACAGTCTGAACCAGGCAGCCATCCGCACCATTTTCTTTCAGTGTTTTACAGTCCGCAATGGCCTTACGCGTCATCTTATCCAGATTGCCGTCCTCGTACAGCGGCGTTCCGGGCATGGGCAGCAAATGCACCAATCCGATAACCAGTTTCTTTCCATTCAGATGATCAAAACAAGTTGCCATTTTTACTCCCCCAATAATCAATTTTTATTGCATTTTACACCGGGCAGCCTCAAAAACCGCTTTTGCGGTTTTGTGCAAAGGATCCGCTCAAAACCCATAGGGGTCGTTTTGAGAGGTGCCCGCTAGTGCGTTCTCAGATACGTAATAACCTGGTCGAGTGTCGCTGCATGAAGCACACACTGGGCAGCCAGATCTTCCGGAACATTGGAGATGCCCTTCAGCCAAATTACATCCACGCCAGCAGCCCTTGCCGCTGCAATTCCGCTGGCAGAATCCTCCACGGTAATGCTTTGCTCCGGAAGCAGCTCCAGTTTTTTACATGCCAGCTGGTATAGCTCCGGGTCCGGTTTCCGATTTTGTGCCATCTCACCCCGGAGAATTGCATCGAATACATCATTGAAATGGAACAGCTCCACATAGCTGCTCATCCATGCACCCCCATTGGAAGATACAATGGCTTTTTTCCTTGGATCTTTTTTGAGAAATGCCATCAGGCGGTCATACCCCGGAATCGTGGGAATATCGCCGGAAGCCATCCTTCGTTCCATCTCCAGGCGCCAGCACGCCCGTAAGGAATCAACATGCCCCGAAAAGTGATCCTGCAGAAAGCGGTCAAATTCCTCCGGCGCACATCCGCTGATCTGTCCATATGCCTGTCTTGGAAGATCGAAGTCTGCATGGGTGCTGAGATACCTGCTCCATATCCCATAGGATAGTTCCTCGGTGTCCAGCAGCACACCATCCATATCAAACAATAATCCCTGGTACACGGCGCTTTCTTCCCTTTCTGCCCATTTGGGGAGAGGGTCATCGCCCCCTCCCCTTTGGAGTCACAAATTTACACACCCATGACCGCAACGGAATACGCACGCAGCTGCGGGAAGCAATACTCTGCCAGGAAGATGCCCTGAGAGCCACCCAGCATCAGTTTCCCATCCTCAACGATGAAATCCATGGACATGCCGGCCACAGAAGCCTTGCTGTGTGCCGCGCAGTGGGTAACACTCTCCTGCCTGTGAAAGTTATCTCTTGCGGGGAAAATCCTGGTGAAGTCGTCAATAATGTCCTCATGCCCCTTGGGATCATAGAAAGACGTGCACAGAATACCGGCATCGGTATCCGGCGTACGAACCACCGCAACACCGTGCACAATTCCGCTCTGGGCTACGATTTTCTGAACCTCTTCGGTTATCTCGACCAAAGAGCCCTTCTTCAGTGTACGAATGCTTCTTGTTGTAAACATACGCGCCCTCCCTTAAACAACCTGAATGCTGCTGGTCCTGATGGTATTGTTGCCGGGCTGAGACCACACACCGCCGCCACGGAAGAAGGGCTCACCTGTCAGTGTGGACAGGTAGCCGGCCAGGATCGCACCGGGCACATAGTTCAGCATGGGAAGCAGGAATTCATATCCCTTGGGAGCATCCGGAACCCGGCACAGCGTGACGGAACCATGGATGCCAAAGTCTTCTTCACTGCCATTGGCAATGAACAGCGTCGGACGTCCGATCCCCAGAGCCTGGTTTACGGTTTCACCCACGCGGGTGCGGTCGTTGGCAGTACGATCCGCTACAACGACCGTACCGATCCGGCTGGGATTCTTCTGGAAGAAGCCAACATGGCACCAGTCTTCTGCATCGTCCGTTGCCGTCATCTTACCGACGACCTCAACCACCTTGGCGCCCATGAAGAATGCGCTGGCAAACTGGATGCCGTCTCCGATATAATCGAAGGTCTGGAAATCCTTCCATTCCTGTGCCAATGCAAACATGCGGTCATCCACATCCTCCAGGATGGGTGCCCAAGCCCCTGTATACGTCTGGATTGCCTTGCACAGGTCATCCAGCGTACCTGCGGGAGAACAGCCGGTCACCTCACCAAACTTCGCAGCCAGCAGATAAAGGCCGGTAAGTGATGCATAGTAATTCCGAAGGCCGGGGTTTGCATTGGGGAATGCAGGGGTATTGACAATCAGACGATACTTTGCTTCCTTTGCGGCAGGAGACTCCGGATTGTTGGTCAATGCCAGGGATACGCAGCCATAGTGGTTGGCGCGGCGAAGGGCTTCCTGGATTCTGGCAGGGCCGCCGGAGCAACTGACTCCGATCACAAGCGTATTCTCGCCTGACACGTTCTCAAAAGAAGTAAAGCGGCACAGATCAATGGCCCGGTGATAGGTAAAGGTATTGCCAAACCGCCCCCCGAACTTCTCAAATGCGGGAATCGCGGCCATTGCGGCCACGTAGGAATCGCCGCAGCCGGTGATCATGATCCGGCGGATCTTTCGGAGAACATCAGCAGGAATCCCGGCAAGACCTCTCTTAACGCCCTCCAACTGTGCATCGCACAGTTCCGGCAAGCTCATACACTGCTGGCGCAAGGGATTGTCAAAGTTTCTCTTATCCATTACTGCCTAACCTCCTTTAATCGGCATAGACTGCCGCATAGAAACTGCGGGGACGAGGTCCGTCATATTCTGCAAACACAATTGCCTGATCAGCGCCCAAGGCCATTTTTCCGTCCCGGACAGGAATGGTCAGCTGAGAATCCGTGATGGCGGTTTTTACATGACCGCCGGCATCGGATGCGGTTTCACGGTGCTTGAAGTCCACTCTGGTAGGAACCATCCGCTCGATGTCTTCCATGACATCACAACGCACATCCGCATCCCGGTGGCAGAGAATCAGTCCCGCCGTGGAGTGGAGCATGGACACATGACACAGACCATTTTCCACACCGCTCTGTGCCACAATCTTCTCCACATCCTCCGTAATATCGTGCATGCCCATGTAAACGGTCTGCACATTGCCCTTTCTCAGGAACAAATCCTTTTCCAGAATCTGTACATAGAACTCACGGGGCCGGGGACCGTCAAACTCCACAAAGACCAGTCCCTGGGAGGAGCCCAGAACCAGCTTGCCTTCGTGGATAATCAGTGTCGCGGAAGAACCCATCATCGCAGATTTCACATGTCCGGAAGCATCATAAGGAGAGTCCTGATGCTTATAGCTGACCCGAGTCGGGATATTCCGGTCAATCTCATCCATCAGGTCCGCCAGACCGCGGGGATCCCAAAAGGAAGTGATGGCCAGTCCGGCTGTGGTATGGGGCACACTGATCAGGCACATCCCCTCGCGCACACCGCTTTCAGCCACAATCTCATTGACGGCGGCAGTGATGGACGTGCAGGAACGGAACTGCGTCGTTAGCTCTCTTTTATAAAACATTCCCCAATCCTCCTTAACCGAAAATTTCAATCTTGCTGGTGGACATGGTGTAGCAGGCCCGATTGGCGAAGGGATTTGCCGTATCCACAGCCCCGTCCTGGGCAAATGCGCGGCGGAAGAACGGCTCGCCCTGAAGTGCCGAAATGTAACCGGCCAGCAGAGATGCCGGAACATAATCCATCAGCGGCAGCATCCACTCAAATCCCTCAGGTGCCTCCGGCAGGGTGCAGACCACCGCGCCGGGATCAAAATCTTCTCTGGCGCCATTGGTCACCACAAGAACAGGCCGTCCGATGGCAACCGCAGATGCTGCCGTCTCACGCTCTCTTCCGTATGCAGGAGAGTTCTTGTCCGCCATCACCACGGTTCCGATGGTCTCCGGGTCTTTCAGGAAATAGTTGATATGGCACCAATCCTCGCTGTCATCCACACTGACAGCACAGCCGTTGCACTCCAGGAACTTCGCGGCACCGAAGAACGCGGAGCCAAATTCCACGTCATCACCAATGAAGTCAAACCGGCTGAAGCTGCTCCACTTCTGAGCCAGAGCAAACATCTCATCATCGATGCGCTCCATTTCAACCGAATATTTCTGCATGTACCCACGAATTGCGTTCTGGAAGTCCTTGGGTCCGGTGGGAGGCAGCGTCCCGCGCACATGTCCAAGCCGGGTTGCAAATGCGATCAAGCCCACCATGGAGCCAAAATAGGATCTCAGGCCGGGGGAAGCATCGGGGAAGGCAGGCGTTCCCACCGTGTAGACCCGTTTCGCCACTTTTGCGCCGCGGGAATTGGGATTGTTGGTCAACAGGATGGAAAATGCTCCAACCTCATTTGCCTTTTGCAGCGCTTCGCAGACCCGGGCGCTGCCGCCGCTGGCGCTGATTGCAATCACCAGCGGGCTGTTGGGTTCGCCGATCCCGATCTGCTGTCTGGAAAGAAAGCGGGTGAACTCAATTGCGCGCATGGCTTTCACGCCAAAACAATCGCAGTACTTTTCCAACACAGGCGCCATTGCCACGGCAGCTGCATAAGAATCTCCGCAGCCGGTGAGAATGATCTTTCTGGCATCAAAAATCTCAGCCATGGTCATAAGCTCTTTCAGTCCCGGTCCAAAGCAGCCCTGAAGCTGCGCTTCCGTCAGCTCCGGAAGGCTGAAAATCTGGCGTCGAATGGGGTTATCGTAGTTCATCTTGTTCATTGTTTTTCCCTCCCTGCTCATTTATCCATAGTTATACAGGAACAACAGGCCTAAGCCGGCAAAATAAAGCGCAAGTCCAAGCGCCAGGATCCCCAGGGTTTTCTTCTTTGCTCCCTGGAACTCCTTATAGTAGAAGCCCCAGAAATAGGTCCAGATGGTAGAGGTCTTTCCGAACAGGAATGACAGTGTCGCGCTGATGGCCGGCATGGAGTAAATGGAGAGGACATTGCCGCCGTAATGGCAGCAGGCGGAAATCGCGCTGAGCACAAGAGGCCGCTTGCTGGAGCCGATGCACAGCACGGTTTTCCACTGTTTCTTCCAGGTAAACATCACAAGACCCAACAGCAGCATGGAGGCTGCAGAACCGGTGACCATGTAGGCACAGGTCAGAATGGGCTGCAAGCCGGCGGCAGTACCGGTAGCGGTGCCGCTGGCCCAACCGTTCATCAGGAAACAGTCCACCAGAATCAGAACGATCACTCTCAGCGTCACCTTATTTTTCGCTTTCACCTTGGTGGCGACGCCGCCTGCACGAGCTGTCTCACGATCCTCCGCGCACATCTGGGATGCCTTTGAACAGATATAGCTGGCAATCAGGAAAATGGCAGCTGTGGAAATGATCAAGGGCAGCGCTTTGGGATCGTCGGGAAGGCCTTCTTTGGAAATGGAGGTAACAATTCCCATAATGCTTGTCACGGCACCGGAAAGGGTGGTTGCCAGCATCAGCCCCAGATCATTCATCAGCGTGAGACTGATATAAAGGCCCAGAGACATCATCGCGCCGCCCAGCATGATCTCCCATGCCACATCCTGGCTGGCTGTAATGGCGGTCCAGAGTCCTTCCGGCAGCAGTTTGGGGGACAGCACCAGGGTAATTCCCCAAACAAGTATGAACGAAAACATGTACAAAAGAAACGCAATACCCGAAATGGGATAGTCCTTTTTCAGCTTGATGACCTGCATCCAGCTTCCCCACATTGCCGCGGCAAGCAGCGTCAGAAAGATTGCTACCGGCATCGAAAAATAATTCGTCATAATAGTCCTTCTCCATTCTATTTCGCTGCCGGTTTTCAATTCGGTCCGCAGTCCGGCAGCACGACTGCGGATCGGCCCCCGATTTCTCAGGGGATAGAGGTTCCGGCCTCAACAAATGCGTTGTAAGCTGTTTCGATATACTCGGAAAATGCCTGCTTGAACGCCTGGCTGTGCAGTCCGTCCACAACCGCGAAGAGATAGGCAAAGAACAGGAAAACCACCATCATTCCTGCCAGGGAAGCGAGGTTTTCCCGTTTTTTGAACAGCGGCAGCCACCGGCGGAAAGGGGTTTCCGACAGGAAAATGGCGGGGCTGAGCATCCACAATACGATCACCAGCCCGGACAGCCGATAGATTCCCACGTCGTAGTCCCCCGCCTGCACCGGCAGTGGGGTGGTCATGCAATACCACAGCACCACCAGGCAGAGCAGGTAATAGATTCCCGCAATGAGCATTTTCCAGGGCTTTCCCGTGCGGAAACCCAGTACTTTTCCAAGTGCTTTCATTCCTGTTTCCCTTCTTTTTTGAATCAAAAATGCTGTTCTGCCTGCATTTTATCAAACAGCTCCTGAGCCAGCTTTCGGGCCAGCTCCATTTTCTCGGGCGTATACAGTCGATACGGGCCGCGCTGCGCCGCGTTGAAGCCGCCAGCCACATTGCCCATTGCCGCCACCATCGCGGGATGATGACCGGAGAACAGCGCGTAACCGGCAGCGCCGGTGGAGCAGTTGCCGCAGCCGGTGGGATCAACACTGGGGCCAAAGGGCTGGAGCACCGGGCAGAAGTAGGCATTGGTCTTGGTCACGGCATAGGAGCCGCGGTCGCCCACCCGATAGAATGTGAAGTCGATGGGCAATTTCTGGAGCTCGTTGATGATCCCTGCGTCATCCTCCCGGGGGAGGTTAAAGAGATCTGCCGCCTCGTTGCAGTTCAGGCTCCAGGCGTCCGCCGTTTCCATGGCGTATTGTATTTTGGAGAGGGCGGTCTCCCGGGAGATACCCATCTTTTCCCGGATGGAACCGGCGTACTCAATCTCCCACATGATCTTGAAACCGTGCTTGTCCTTCACCCGGCGGAGGTTATCCCACACCACCTTGTCAATATTATGAGCCATGTACATGCCCTTGATGGGGTACCCCTCCGCGGCCCGGTCGATATCATCGGCGTGGGTTTTCAGGAAACCCAGGTGTTCTGCGCTGAAATGGGGTTTATAGCCAAACACGCCGTTTTCCCCGTATTTCAGCGTAAACCGGGTATGCTCCTCCACCTCCACTCTTACGGACTCCCGGGTGACCCCGTTGTCATCCATCCACTTTCCGTAAGTGTCCGCATAGTCTGCGCCGGTTTTGCACACCAGCTTTACATTGGGTGTCCAAATCCGCATTCCGGAGAGGGCATAGAAGGCAGGGCCGCCCATGTTCCACTCGGAAACATTGCCGTTTTCATCCTCAATGCGGTCGGACATAATATTACCGCAGGCAAGATATTCGATCGACATAGCGATTCTCCTTAATTCTCCACGACATCAATGGGAGAGAAGTAGGTGGGGACAAAGATGCTGGTATCCATGCCGCCCCGGAACATGGGTTCACCGATGGTGGTATGTCGGAAGCCGCCGAAGAGAGCGCCGGGCAGAAAAGCATAGAGCTGTGCCAGGAAGGTCCACTCTTTTTCCGGCATGGGCACATAGCACCAGCGCACAGACGCTGTAATGCCCAGCGCCTCGGGGGCCGCATCAGACAATAGCAGCACTTCTCTGCCGTCCCGTCCCGCCGCGGCATTCACCGCCCGGGCAATGTTGGATACATTATCGTCGTGGCTGTTCACCAGCACGATTTCGCCGATTTCCTCCCCAGGACCCATCAGGGAATTGACATGCATGTAGTTCTCGCTGTCGATCACCGTGCAGGGATCTCCGGACAACTCCACCACCTTGGCCTGGATAATCTTTCCTGCCCAGAACATGGGCCCGTCGCCCATGATTTCCAGAGCCTTCTTGGTATCCATCCAGTGGATGGCAGTCTCAAAGCACATATCGTCAATGTTGTCGAACCGGGCAAAGAATTCATCGTGATACTTCTGAACCTGCTCCCGGAGCTGCGCGACCTTCGGTTCCCCGGTTCGCTGCTCTGCCATGGCGGCAGCCAGAATCATCACAGTGATGATGTTGATGTAAATGGTACGCAGACCGGCATTGTTATCGCCGGGAGGGCAGTTGTGGAAATAGAGGATATCTGCCTCCTGGGCAGTGGGGGACCCGGTGTTTGCCGTGACGCCGATGGTGGTGACACCGTGGCGCTTGCACTGACGCATGGCCTCGATGGTGCGGAAAATGCCGCCGGACACGCTGATGAACAGGGCAACGGTATCAGAGCAGTCTTCCGGGAATTCGAAGTGCCGGCTCAGTTCAATGGCCTCCACCGCGACATACTCCACATCCGGCAGATACCTGGCGAAGGCTTCCTTCAGGACAAAGGCCACAAGATTGGAGTCGCCGCAGCCGGTAGCGATGACCCGCTTGGCCTTGCGCACAGCCTCGTGCTTCAGCACGGTGTGCACCTGAGCCGCCGCCCGGTCAAACTGAATCATGGAAAGCGAATTCACATCCACGCACTGGGCATGGAAGCTGTCCTGAAAATAAAACTTTCTGTAGTAATGTTCGTCATTGAGTCGATTGTACATCCTTACACCCCCATTAACCACGGTTCCAGGTCTGTGCCCGGAAGTCATAGCGCCCGCCAAAGAAATGGCGTTCATTTACTGCCGCCTGGTATCCCGCCAGCAGACTGCCGGGCAGGAAATCCACGAAGGGTGACATCCACTGCTGCGGCGCAGTGGGAATCCGGCAGACAACGGCCGTTCCCGCTTCGGCGGAAGAATCATACCAAACAGGGGTTCTGCCGTAGATATTCACGCTGGGATCCACGCCGCCGGTACGGACACGGAAATATTCCTCTTCCACATCGGTTACCACCAGGGTGGGGCGATGCTGCTTCAGGCATCCGTCCACGGTATCCTTCATCCGTTTCAGGCTGGGATCGGCACGGTTTACCATTACCACCGTGACATAGGTCTCGGGCTGGCGGAAGAAAATACTGATGTGGGCGAACTCTTCGGAGGTGGTATGATCCGCGTACACACCGCCGCACTCAATGAACTTCTGCTCCACGAACTGGGCGGAATACCCCTCATTTCCGTCGGCAATCATCTCGAAGTGGCGATAATCCTTCACCTGCTGTGCCAGAGCAAACATCTGGTCATCCACCTTCTCAATATCCGCCATAAAGGATGCAACAAAGTCGACGATCTGTGTCTTCGTGCGGACGAAGGCGTCAGCAGTCAGATTCCCGTTGCACACCCCCAGGTAGGCGCCCATGGCTGCCAGGCCCATGAGGCTGGCAAAGTAGGAGCGCAGGCCGGGCGTGTTGCAGCCCTCCGGGGTCTCCACATTAAAAACATATCCGGCCGCCTGCGCGGACTTGGACTCGGAATTGCGGGTAATCAGCAGGGCGTGAATTCCCTTCTGTGCGCCCCTTTGCAGCGCTTCGGCAACCCGCTCAGAGCCGCCGCTGAAGCTGATGGCCACCAGCAGCACTTCCTCGGGACGGAAACCTTTATAAATCTTTTCATCGGTATAGAATCGGCAGAAATCCATAATATCAGGCGAATTCAGATCCCTTAGGCCGCTGAGCCTGCGCATGCCCTTCAGCATGGCGCCGGCGGCGGAGTAGGAGTCGCCGCAGCCGGTAACGATAACCCGGCGGATCTTTCCGGCTGCTTCTGCAGGAAAGACAGACTGCAGCTTTTCAAGGTCAAAGCATTTATCCGCCTGGATGGGGTTCATTTCTCTGAGAGCCAGCACCTGATCCGTTACAGAGTTGAAATAATCCTCTTTTCTCATATCCGCTTCTCTCCCATTACAGTCCGTATTGTTCTTTATACTTGGCGTAGAGTTCCTGCACCTGAGCCTGAGCTTCCTTACGCGCTTTGGCAAAGTCCTGAATGACGCCGTACTGCCGGATGTTCTGACCGGAGGCCACATTGGCCATAATGCCCACCATCAGAGGGTCATAGCCTTCGGCGTAGGCATACAGAGCGCCGCCGGTGGAGGTATTGCCGCAGCCGGTGGGATCCACCACAGGGCCGGGCGCAGGGGGCAGATAGTAGACCGCATCGGGCGTTACGGAGTAAAGTCCCCGCTCGCCAACGCGGAAAAGGGTCACATCCACAGGCAGCTTCTGCAGCTCCCGGATGCAGGCCTCGTCACCTTCCACCTCAAACAGGTTCTGGGCCTCCTGGATGTTAATCGAGAAAATATCCACATACTGGCAATCATAGATCACCTGATCCAGGAATTCCTTATGGGCACTGGGGCCCTCAATCTCCCACATAATCTTAAAGCCATCTCTGGCTTTGACGGCGCCCAGCTGATCCCAGAAAACCCGATCGTAGTTCTGCGCCAGATAGATACCCTTGGTATCCTTGCCGGTAAACTGCGCAAAATCCTGGGGGGAGGTCTTCATGTAGCCCAAGTTCTGCATCCACTCGCCCATCTGAGCAACGGACTGCATGAATTTTTCGGAGCCGTAAGTACCGTCGGCATTATAGACCAGGTAAGAATGGTTGCACCGGGCACTAACCACCTTGAAGCCCTTGGTTTCCACGCCGTTTCTGGCCACCCAGTCGTCAAAGAGTTCATGGTAATCCTCGCCAAGGCGGCTGCACTGCATGACATCGTCCGTAAACAGCTTCACGCCGGAATAGGCGAAGGTTGCCGGGCCGCCGATGCTTTCTCTGGAATACTCCTTTTCTCCGGCAAAGCGGACGGAGTCCAGCATCACATTTCCACCGATGACATATCGCATTCGGAAATACACCTCTTTCAGAAATTCGGTTAAAGAACGGGGCCAGCCGCAAAGCAACGGTGGCCCCTCAGGTTAGAAGGGATCAGCTCTGCACAGCGGCCGATGCTTCCGCCAGTTTCCGCTTTGCGGCTTTCAGGCGGCGCTCTTCTTCCTTGGAGCGGTAAGCGCTCACAATAAAGTACAGCACAATAATCAGAAGGAACGGCATTGCGGACAGCAGATACGAATCCACGATATAGGGTTTCAGGTAGTTGGTGATGGCATAGGCAAGACCGAATACAAAGCTCATAAGCGTTGCACCCACAGGCATGCCATTGCCGATGGTGGCTGCGGCCATACCGATAAAGCCACGGTTTGCAGTAATATTACGGATGAAGAAGTTGTTATAGCCCATGGACAGGTACATACCGCCCATGCTGCCGATGGCCGCGGCCAGGACAAACGCCAGGGTGTAGATTTTCCGGGGGCTGATGCCAACGGATTCGATTGCCTGGGGATTCTGTCCCAGCGCCCGGATTCTCAGGCCGATCTTGGTCCTGAACAGCAGGAACCAAACCACCGCAACCATGACAAGGGAAATATAGGTGAAGAGGTTGTGTCCGGAAATGATGGCGCCCAGAATGGGAATGTCGTGGATGAAGGGGATGTTCACATTGCCAAGGGAAAGGCTCTGAACAACACCGGCAGTGGTATTCTTGGTGCCGGTTACCAGGTAGACAACGAACACCGTGCCCGCCGTCAACGACATATTCAAAGAGATGGACATCAGATAGAGGTCAACCTTCATCACAAAGGACGCAAAGCACAGGAACAGTGCCAGCAGCACCGAGCAGGCCATGCCGCAGAGAATGCCGAGCCAGACATTCTGGAACAGCGCACTGAACAAAACACCGGCAAGGGCGGATGTCAGCATCATCGCCTCAGCCGCCATGTTCATCAGGCCGGCCTGCTGGGAAATGGTGGAGCAAAGCGCAACGAAAACGATGGGTGTGGAAATTCGGATCAGAGAGTAGATAAAGTTTGTAATGTACTCTAACATTATATAGCCTCTCCTTTCTGAGCCTTTGCCTCAGCATCTCTGGAGATCTTGAAGATGACCTTCCGGCGGGTACCGCCCAGGAACTCCTCCGCCGCAACGAACAGGATGATGACAGAAGACAGCATGGTAACAAGCTCGATGGGAATATTGGTATTGGCGTTCAGCACCGCGGCGGCCTGGCGGATGTACGCCATGACAAATGCCGTAATCGGCACATAGATTGGTTTCTTTTTTGCCATGACCGCCACCAGCAATCCATCCATGCCCACGTTTGTCAGCAGCGTCAGATAGTAGTTGTCATAGATTCCGAAGATCTCAACGGCAGCCGCCGCGCCAGCAAACAGTCCGCCGATGAGCTGTGCCGCGTACATCATTCTTTTGGCATTGATGCCGGAATAGATGGCAAACTGCAGGTTGTCACCGCAAAGACGAATCTTGGTGCCCAGAGGTGTACGATAGAAAACGATCAGTCCGATAATGACACCCAGTACGGCAACCCAAAAGCCTCCGGTAAAATTCGTGCCGTTCCAGTAACGGGTGAAGCGCATGCTTGCGGGATATTTGGGGGTGCCCAGGAAGCTCAGGCTGCGGTCCGTAATGGTTCCCTTCAGGATCCACAGTGCGGCGTACAGGCAGAACATATTCATGATGGTAGAGGTAACCATTTCGTGAGCGCCCAGCTGCTCCCGGCCATAGGCAGGAACCATCAGGATCGCCGCGCCTGCCAGCATACAGGCAGCCACAATGATGATCAGGTTCACGATTTTGGGCAGACCGGGCATGGTGTTCAGGCCAAAGGAGGTGCCGAACATGATCAACAGGATCGGCATTGGCGCCAGGTTGATGGCACCCTCACCGGCCATGTTGAACCGGCCGGCGGCGTAGATGAAGCACATGCCCATACCGGTGAGCATATAGGAAGCCCACTTTGCCATAACATGTCCGAAGCGGCGCTTTGTCATAAACGGGCCGATCATGAAGTTCCTGACCGCCTCGCCGGCATCGGAACCGCTCATGACCACGATGATCACAACGCAGAACGCAAACGCGATCACAATGCCCAGGAAAACACGCAGGAACTCAAACAGCGCGTCGACTCTTTCAACTTTTTTCATCCAAGGTCCCCCATTTCTTCCGGCGTCATGGTCTTGACGCCCAGCATGTAGTCGCCCAGTTCATCCACGGACAGCGCTTTCAGATCATGGAACTGCGCCACAAAGCGTCCGCCCTTCATAACCAGAAGGCGATCAGAAACCTCCATGATCTCGTTCAGATCCGAGGAGATCAGCAGCGCGCCATAGTTCTTTTCACGGGTGTAGCGCACCAGCAGGCGGCGGATCAGGTCGGTGGTACCAACGTCAATACCGCGGGTGGGCTGGTTGGCCAGGATAAAGTTTGCTCCAGAGCAGAACTCACGGGCAATGATCACCTTCTGGATATTGCCGCCAGACAGGAACCGCACCGCGGAGCTGCCGCCGGTACAGGCAATTTCAAATTCTTTAATGCACTCATCCACAAACCTGTTCAGCGCTTTCACATTGAGGAAGGGCCCCTTCTTGAAGCGGGGATCCTCCAGATAGATAGAAGCGATGTTATCCCGGATGGACAGGTTCTGAGCGATGCCGTATTTCATACGATCCTCAGAGATGTGACCCAGGCCCAGCTTGCGGATTTCCTTAATGGACTTGCCATCGGTTTCGGTGCCGTTGAGCTGAATCTTTCCGTCCGTTCTGCGGAGCAGACCGGAGATGATCTCGGAAAGCTCCGTCTGGCCGTTGCCCTCCACACCGGCGATGCCAACCACCTCACCGGCCCGGACGCCGAAGGTCAGATCGTTCAGAATACGCTTGCCGATATCGTTCACATAGTTCAGCTTGTCCACATGAAGAATGGTCTGCTTGGGCTGGGCGGCATCCTTGTCGATCTCCAAGATCACATCCCGGGCCACCATCATGCGGGAAAGCATGACAGGATTCAGATCCTTGATCAGACCGTGTCCGGTGACCCGGCCGTGGCGGAGAACGGTGCAACGGTCGCAAAGCTCCATAACCTCTTCCAGCTTGTGGGAAATAAAGATAATGCCATAGCCCTGCTCTCTCAGCAGCTTCAGCTGCACAAACAGCTCACGGGTCTCCTGGGGCGTCAGAACCGCGGTGGGCTCGTCCAGGATCAGAACCTTTGCGCCACGAATCAGCGCCTTCAGAAGTTCGACCTTCTGCTTGTAACCAACGCTCAGATCCCGGATCAGCGAGTCCGGATTCACGTCCAGCTGATACTTTTCCGCAGCTTCCGCCACCATCTTTCTGGCTTTCACGGAATCGTAGATCTGTCCCCTGCCCGGCTCCATGCCCAGCATGATGTTATCTGTAACCGTCAGGTTCGGCACCAACATGAAGTGCTGGTGCACCATGCCAACGCCCTTCGCAATCGCATCCAGGGGGGACGCGATTTTGGTTTCCTTGCCGTCAATATATATTTTGCCTTCCTGACAATTTTCGTGTCCAAAAAGGATTTTCATCAAAGTTGTTTTTCCGGCACCGTTTTCGCCGATCAGGGCATGGATCTCGCCCTCGTTGACAGAGAGAGTTACATTCTTATTGGCCATAAAGCCATTGGGGTATACCTTGGTAATGCCATCCATTCTGAGAAGTTCTTTAGGCATTGTTCCTCCTCCTTATGTAAAGCGGGGCGAACGGCGGTGCCGCCGCTCGCCCCTCACGATTTCAGTTATCTACTTATCGGGGTTTACTTGGTGAAGTCAGCATCCTTGTTGTCGCGGTAATTTGCGAAGTCATCATAGGTGGGGAAGTCGAAGTAGGACAGAACCTCAATCTCGCCGGAAGCGATCTTGGCGGAGATCTCAGCAATCTGCTCCTGAACTTCCTCAGGGGTGTTCTCCTTGTACCAGTCGTTGTAGCACAGGCCGGTGCCGTTTTCGGCGATGCCGTAAACATGGTTGCCGGGAACGATGCCGGTAGCCTCGCCATTGATGTTCTCCATGATCAAGGCCACGCAGGGCTCGATGTTCTTCAGCATGGAGGTGACCATGGTCTTGTAGCCCTTGACATCGCCAACGGACTCGAAGTAGGTGTACTGGTCGTAGTCGGTGCCGATGATGAAGCGGCCGCCTTCAACGCCGCCCTTTTCTTCGGCAGCCTGCATAGCGCCCAGAGCAACGCTGCCGCCCACGTTGTAGACATAGTCGCAGCCGTTGTCCATCAGAACGTTAACGGACTCGTAGTCGCCCTGAACACTCAGCTCGCCCATGTAGGTGTACATCATGTCCAGATCGGTCATGCCCATTTCCTTAACAGCGTACTTGTAGCCGTTCAGCCAGCCGGTACCGAAGTCGTTGGTGATGGGAGCGTCCATGTTGATAACGCAGCCGATCTTACCGGTCTTGTTCATCAGAGCGGAGTAAATGGCTACCAGGAAAGAGCCTTCGTTCTGAGCGAAGGAAACACCGTAGATGTTATCGGTGCCGGAGAAGTCAGTGGAAGGAGCGGTGTCGTACAGGATGAAGGTGATGTCGGACCACTCGCCGTTTCTGGACATCTCAATGACGGTATCGGAGATGTACCAGCCCATGGCCATAACGTAGTCGTAGTGCTTCGTATCCAGTGCGTCAATCAGGGAGTTAACAGCCTGAGAGCTGTCGTTGCCGTACTCAACCAGAGTGACATCGTAGCCGTACTTTTCGCCGGCAGCCTGCGCAGCGCGCCAGCCCATGTCACCAAGGCCGAAGTCGCCAATGTACGCGCAGTAGTAAAGAACCGTTTTCGGTTTTTCAGCGGAGGCTTTGCTGCCAAAAGCAACGAGGCTCAAGCACATAACCAGCGCCAAGGTCAGGGCCAATAACTTTTTCATATTCGTTCCTCCATCATAATTGTTTTTATATCAACGTTCTTTCGAAGCGTTAATATACATAAATGTTCATTCAGATGTTCATTTCTTGTTAAGGCTCTGTTCACAAAAGAACCACCACTTTGTACAAATCGAACATCCGAATTTTGTGAATGTTGTCATCATCCATAGTTTATAAACCGGCTTCCCTGATTATTTAGGGCGGTTTTTAACGTTTGTCTGGATTCTGCACAATTCACTTTTGGGTTTTGTGTCGGTTTTTGTCGTATCTATAGATTAGCATTTGCAAGTTCGTTTGTCAACACACATTTTCGTTTCAAACGCAAAAATTGACCGTTTTGTTCGTTTCTGTTGTGATTATTTCGTTCATCAAAAAAGTTTCAAATTTGAAATTGTGTTATTGACACATCTTTCTTTCAACTGTATAATCATTTCAGGTGGTATTGGGTATTTTTGCCATTTCCCTTCCCCTGCACGATCTTGTGATCGAAATCGTTTCAAACATTTTGAACATTATTGCTTTCCTTATCGCTTCGGCAGTTTTCTCGATTCCACACATTACTGGGCTACTCTAAGAAATGCCCTTTTGCGGCTTGGGTGGATCTTTTGCCCGAACCATCAAAAAGCAGTTTTTAGGGTTGCCTACCGAAAGGGAGTCATCCTAAATGAGCAATAATTCACGGCAGGACAAAATTTTTAATCTTCTGGAAACAGAAGAACGCATGAGCGTTTCCGACCTGGCAGCGTTTTTTCACGTTACAGAAACCACCATCCGCCGGGATCTGAATGTGATGGAGGCCAACAAGCAGATCGTACGCCGCCGGGGATACGCCGAGCTTCCCGACCGGGGCTACGGAATGACCCTGCGCCGCCGCAATACCTTCCAGGACGAAAAACGCCGCATTGCAAAAAAAGCAGCAGGCATGCTTCGATACGGCAGTACGCTGGCTTTGGATTCCGGAACCACCATTGCAGAGCTGGTGCACGTTATGGCAGAGCAATGCACCGACCTATCCCTGGATATTGTGACCTGTTCTTTGAAGACCGCCTATGAAACCTGCCGCTATTTCCGCACCTCCATCCCCGGCGGTTCCATTTTTGCCGACGAGCTGAGTATCAGCGGCATGAGCGCCATCCGGTTTTTCGAGAACATCACCGTGGATATTGCCTTTCTCGGCTCTACCGGCATTTCCGGCACCCAGGGTCTGACAGTCTCCTATCCGCTGATCCTGGATGTAAAACAGGCGATCATGTCCTGTGCCGCCAAAAAAGTTGCCTTGCTGGATTCCTCCAAATTTTTCGCCCGGGGCGTCTATACCTTCTGCCCTTTCAGCGAGCTGGATGCCATCATCACCGTCCGCACCGAGCAGAACGCGGAGATTCTGGATCAGATCGCCAGGCAGGGTGTGGAAGTCATTCTGGCGTAACCAAAGGAGTGAAGTAATGCTGTATCCCGTTCTTCTCTGCCTGGCCGGTGTGCTGCAGGGACTGATGCTGTCCTTCAACGGGCGGCTGGCCGCCTATTTCAGCCCCATCACAGTGGTTTTCTTTGTCCACTCCATCCCCACGGCGCTGCTGCTTGTGTATCTGGTCTGCTTCCGGAAAGCAAGGCTGCTTCAGAAGGCCTCCGTCCCGGCTTATGTCTTTCTGGTCGGTGCGGTGGGTTTATCCATGGTTGCCGTGAGCAGCTATACCACCGCCCGGATCGGCGCCGTCACCTTCGCCTGTGTCGCTGATCTGACCAACATGGTCTTCGCTGCCATTTTTGACCATTTCGGCTTCTTTGGCGTAGAGCGCCGGCCTTTCCGCCTGCGGCAGATCCCCAGCTATCTCATGGCGATTGCAGGCGTACTATTGGTTGTTACCGGTTGAGGAAATTATCATGCTGTATCTTTTCTGTCTTTTTTTCGGAGCCATCGGCCCGGTGAATAACATGCTGAATGTAAAAGCCGGACAGTGCTTGGGAACTGCCCGGGGCGCTCTGATAAACTATGCCGAGGCAACCATCCTCTCCGCACTGCTTATTTTCCTCATGGGGCTTGGGCAGGAGCTGGCCTGGTCCCATATTGCCAGCGTTCCTCCGATTTATTATTGCGGAAGCGTTTTCGGTCTGCTGGCTATGGGACTCATCATCACAGCCACCCCAAAAACCGGTGTGGTTCTCTGCTCCATCTGCCTGATGATTGGCAGCATGACCACGTCCGCGATTTTGGACTATGTCTTTTACGGCCTTTTCTCCTGGCGGAAGGTTGTGGGAATCCTCCTGATTATGGCGGGAATCATTACCAAACAGATGGATTCCGCCAGGCAAGTCTGACATTCGCAAACACAGGCACCCCATGCTGCAGGCAGCCTGGGGTGCCATATTGTATCCCATTCTGCGTTTTCCTCCCTGGGCGGCGGAAAACGCCCAATCTGTCAAAGGAGCTCAGCTATGGATAAAATTAAGGTCCGGGGCGCAAGAGTCCATAACCTAAAAAACATCGATGTGGACATTCCATTAAACCAAATCGTAGGCATCGCCGGCGTATCCGGTTCCGGAAAATCCTCCCTGGCACTGGGCGTACTGTACGCGGAGGGTTCCCGGCGATACCTGGATTCCCTTTCCACCTACACCCGGCGTCGAATGAATCAAGCACCCAAAGCCGATGTGGATGAGGTGCTGTATGTTCCTGCGGCGCTGGCTCTGCATCAGCGCCCCGGTATCCCGGGAATCCGGAGTACCTTCGGCACCGGGACGGAGCTATTAAGCAATCTGCGGTTAATGTATTCCAGATTGGCAAGCCATCGATGCCCCAATGGTCATTATGTATCTCCCAGTCTGGCGGCAGCCGCCGGGCAAGAGCTGGTCTGTCCGGAGTGCGGAGCGCATTTCTGGGCTCCCAGTGCCGAAGAACTGGCATTTAACAGTCGCGGGGCCTGCCGATGCTGCAACGGCACCGGTCTCGTTCGGACGGTGGACCGCTCCACCCTGGTTCCCGATGATTCCCTGACCATCGAGGAGGGCGCTGTCGCTCCCTGGAACAGTCTGATGTGGTCTTTGATGACAGAAGTCTGCCGGGAAATGGGTGTTCGTACGGATGTCCCATTCCGGGAATTGACCCCTCAGGAGAAGTCAATCGTCTATGACGGTCCCCCGGAAAAGAAACATATTTTACATCTGAATAAAAGCAGCCAGACCGCCACAGAATTGGATTTCACCTACTACAGCGCTACCTACACCGTAGAAAATGCGCTGGCCAAGGTTAAAGACGAAAAAGGGATGAAGCGGGTGGAAAAGTTCCTGAAAGAGGACATTTGCCCCCAATGCAGGGGCACCCGGCTTTCGGAAGAGGCAAGTGCGCCGCTGCTGCGGGGGATCTCTCTGGCGGAGTGCTGCACCATGACCCTGGCGCAGCTGTATGAATGGGTCGAAGGGGTGCCCGATTCCCTGCCGCCGCAGATGCGCCCCCTGGCGGAAAGCATCTGCCACTCCTTCCGCCCCGCCGCCCAGCGGCTGATGGAGCTCGGTCTGGGATATCTGACTTTGGACCGGTCTGCCGCCACCCTGTCTACCGGAGAGCGGCAGCGGATGCAGCTGGCCCGTTCGGTACGTAACCGCACCACCGGAGTGCTGTATGTTTTGGACGAACCTTCTATCGGCCTGCATCCGGCCAACATCGCCGGGCTTACCGGCCTGATGCAGGATCTGATTGCTGACGGGAACTCCATTATTCTGGTTGACCACGACACGCAGATTCTGGGGGCTGCGGACTACCTCATTGAAATGGGTCCTCAGGCGGGCGCCGCGGGCGGCCGGGTCATTGCCCAGGGCACAACGGAGGAAATCAAAAAAAATCCCGGTTCCCAAATTGGTCCATTCCTTGCCGGAGAGAAAATACAGATTCGTCAGCCGCTTCCGGAGGAGGAATTGTTTGATTTGGGGTCCATCCAGCTGCGCACACATGCCATCCACACGGTGAAGCCTCTGCAAGTCAGCATCCCAAAAGGCCGGCTCACAGTCGTTACCGGTGTATCCGGTTCCGGAAAGACGACCCTGGTTTTGGAAAGTCTTGTGCCGGGCTTGGAAGCACTGACAGAAAACCGCCCCCTTCCCACCCACGTGGAGTATCTGGACGCCCCGGGGATCCGCCATGTGAAACTCATTGACGCCACCCCCATTGGCATCAATGTTCGTTCCACCGTCGCCACCTATGCAAACGTCCACGATGAACTCAGAAAGCTCTACGCCAGAACGCCCGCAGCCAAGGCTTTGGGATACAAAGCCGGTGATTTCTCCTATAACACCGGGGCACTTCGCTGTCCGACTTGTGACGGCACCGGTCAAATCAGTTTGGATGTGCAGTTTCTTCCTGATGTGGACATCCCCTGCCCGGAATGTGGGGGCTCCCGGTATCGCAGAGAGGCTCAAAGCGTACTGCTGCGCAATCATCAAGGCGAAGCTTTCTCTCTTCCGGAGCTGATGGATACCGATGTGCATACCGCCCTGGAACGGTGCAGAGAAATGAAGCTGGTTTCTTCCCGTCTGCAAGTGCTGGACAATCTGGGGTTGGGCTATCTGACGTTGGGAGAAGAAACCCCCAGTCTCTCCGGCGGCGAGGCGCAGCGGCTGAAGCTGGCCAGTGAAATGGGGCGGCAGCAATCGGATTCGGTATTTGTTTTTGATGAGCCCACCATAGGCCTGCATCCTCTGGATGTGAAAACCCTGCTGGGTGTTTTTGAAACACTGATCCGGTACGGTGCCACTGTCGTCGTCATTGAGCACGACCGTGATGTGATTCAAAACGCAGACTATATCATCGATATGGGGCCCGGAGGCGGGGATGAGGGCGGCAGGATCGTGGTTTGCGGAACCCCCGCCCACGTCCGCAGCTGTCCCCAAAGCGTTACCGGCAGGTATCTATAAACGACGCCAGACCACAAAAACCAGCAAAACAGGCCCAGGCCGGCAGGAATAATCCTGCCGACCTGGGGCCGTTTTTTATATACGGATTTAGGCTATCGGCTTTCGTAAGCACATTGACTGTTGTATAACGTATCGGCGCGGCAGCGCCCATGGCTTCCCCCGGGGGTGGTGCTCCGCGCAGCGAATCAAAATCTATCGATTGCCAGTGGCAATCGCACCTTAATTC
>JALFGI010000209.1 GCA_022777455.1 Clostridiales bacterium
TGGTCTGTAGTCGTTACACTCCTGGGTACCGCTCGGTTCGTTTTTGCACGCCGTTATTGAATGGGAAATTCATTTTTCCTGCGCAAAATCGTTACCGGGCGCCGCCCAGGAGTCCCGGAGGACATACACGCCCGGTGCGCCGTTGGCTGCGGGCACTGCCCGCCAAATTACAATTGATCTGCTGCCCATTTACACGGAAACGACAGCATTGTGCACAGGGGGACACCTATGAAAATATTGGTTTACGATGTGGCAGCCGAGTATGGCGGGGCCATGACGGTTTTGCGGGATTTTTACCGGGAGGTGCTGGAAAAATCTCCCCGGGATATCCAGTGGGTGTTCGTCGTGTCCCAGCCGGTGCTGGAGGATACCCCGCAGGTGAAGATTCTGCGCTTCAGCAAGCCCAAAAAATCCCGGCTTCACCGGCTGGCGTTTGAGTACCTGGATCTCCCCAAAATCCTGGCGGCGGAAAAGCCGGATGCGGTGATTTCTCTGCAGAATATGCCGGTGGCCCGGTATGGGGGGCGGCAGTTTGTCCTGCTGCACCAGTCCCTGCAATTCTGCGACAGGACCTTTTCCTTCCTGAAAGGGGAGGAGCGGAGCCTTGCTGTTCAGCAGCGGATCATCTGCCGGATCTATCGGCGGACGCTGCCCAAGGCGGAGCATGTGTTTGTTCAGACCCGGTGGATGAAGGAAGACACCATGCGCTGGCTGGGATGGCCGGAAGACAAAATCTCCGTGGTTCCCTCCCGGGTTCGGCCACCCAGGCTGGGCGCCTACACTGGAACCGGGAGCCGCACCTTTTTCTATCCCGCCGGGGCGGATCTTTACAAAAATCACGATCTGGTGATTGCCGCCTGCAAGCTGCTGGCAGGGGAGGGAATAACCGATTACCGGGTGATTTTCACTTTGCCCCGGGAGGGAGACCCTGATGCGGAGCGCATCATCCGGGCGGCCCGGGGGCTTCCCATTGAATTCGTGGGCAGCCTTCCCCATGAAACGGTGTGGGAATATTACTCCGGTACCGTGCTTCTCTTCCCCTCCTATCTGGAGACCTGTGGCCTGCCCCTGGTGGAAGCGCGGGCTGCCGGGGCCTGGATCTTGGCTTCCGACCTGCCCTTCGCCCGGGAGATGCTGGAGGGGTACCCAAACAAGGCCTTTTTCCCCTACGACGGAGCCGAGGTGCTGGCGCAGCAGATGAAGGCGGTGCTGGGCGGCGTACCCTGGCAGCAGCCGGCTCCCCGGACTGCCCGGACGGAGGTGGGGCTGATGGAATCCATGCTGAATATCATCAAAGGAGCGAACGCCCAATGAGAGTTTTCTATCACACCAATATTCCGTCGCCCTACCGCATCGACTTTCTCAACGAGCTGGGGAAGAAATGCGAGCTGACGGCGGCCTTTGAGGGGACGTCGGCCCGGGACCGGGATGCGGCCTGGTTTACCGGAAAGGCGGAACAGTTCACCGCCATTTTTATGAAAGGACGGCAGACCGGCGACGAGCAGTACCTGTGCCCGGAGATCCTCCGCCATTTGGGGAAGGGCTGGGATAAAATTATTCTCAGTGGCTATTCCTCTCCCACCGTCATGCTGGCCATTGAATACCTGCGCTTGCGCCGGATCCCCTTCTATATGGAGCTGGACGGCGGAATCGTCCAGCAGGAGGGGCGGCTGAAATATCTGGTGAAGCGCCATTTTGCGGGAGCGGCTGCCGGCTGGTTCAGCAGCGGTCAGGCCACCACACAATTTATCACCCATTACGGCGCAGATCCGGCCCGGTGCTACGGTTACCCCTTTTCCTCCCTGTTGGAAAAGGATCTGCTGGATGCGGTTCGGATCCCACCGGAGGAGGCTTCCTGCCTGGCCGATCCTCCCGCACCGCTGCCGGAGGACTCCCTGGATGCCGTCCGGGTGGGATGGTCGGCGGAAGACTACATCACCCGCCGGGAGCAGCTGCGCCGGATCGCCCGGAAGCAGCTGGGAATGGAGGACGGACAGATTCTGATTTCCGTGGGGCAGATCATCCCCCGCAAGGGTCACGACTTGCTCCTCCGGGCCGCAGCGGGACTGCCCTGCCATCTATATATCATCGGCGGTGAGGCGACGGCGGATCTGCAGGCACTGATGGACGAATTGGGAATGGACAAGGTGCATTTTATACCTTTTGTGGACAAGATGACTCTGCAGCGCTATTACCAGGCGGCGGATGTGCTTGTGCTTGCCACCCGGTTTGATATCTGGGGCCTGGTGATCAATGAAGCCATGGCCCAGGGGCTGCCGGTGATCACCACCCGCCAGTGCGTGGCCGGAGTGGAGCTGGTGGAAGAGGGAAGGAACGGCTTTCTGGTGGACGCGGAGAATGTGTCAGAACTGGCGGAAAGAATCAGAACGCTGCTGTCCTGCCCCGACCTGCAGCGGCAATTCGGAGAACGCAGTTACCGGAAAATGATGGATTATACCATCGAGAAAATGGCGCAGCGCCATTTTGAGATTCTGTGCAACACATAAAACGATCCCCCTTGCGGCGGCACCGCAGGGGGGATTTTTCGCGGTTTACTTGAAGGTGGGCACTTCTTCGCCGCTCTGAATGGCGGCGACCACCTGCTTGTTTTTCGGGAAGTCGATCTTCAGCACGCCGCTCAGGCCGTCGGGCAGCTCCACCATCTCGCCCCAGTAGGTGCCTTCGGCGGGGACCTGGTAGGATTCCAGCTTCAGGTCGAACAGATAGGGCACCAGCTCTGTGATATACATCTTCATGTCATCGGTGCTGATGTCGGTGACGATCTCGGCCAGCACTTGGTCGATCAGGTCGTTGATCTGGCTGAGGCTCATCTGGCTGAGCTTGTTCAAAAGGCTTTCGATGACCTTACGCTGGCGGGCGGTACGCTGGATATCGCTGTCTGCGTTGCTCATGTGCCGCTCCCGGGCGTAGGCCAGGGCCAGGTAGCCATCCAGGGTGTTGACGCCCTCCTGGAGATCAAACCGCTTCTCTATGCCCACATATTCGAAGTGGGCGTTCCGATATCCCTGATATTCCAGCATCTTGGCGAGCTCGTCGCCCCGCAGATCAATGTCCACACCGCCCATGGCGTCTACCACATGCTGGAAGGTGTCGAAGCTGACTTCCACATTGCCGTCCACCTTCACACCGTAGTTGTTTTCCAGAGTCAGGTTCAGCATTTCCATGGCGCCTGCGGTGCTGTACCAGCTGAAGCCCAGGGCATAGCTGGTGTTGATGCGGTTCCAGCCGCAGGTGTGGCCCCGGTAGTATTCCGGCAGCTTCACATAGCTGTCCCGCAGGAAGGAGGTCATGCGCAGGGTTTTGGTTTCCTTATTCAAGGTAAACAGGATGATGGCATCAGCCAGCAATGCTTCTTCGCCAGCCCGTCCGTCCTGACCAATGAGCAGAATGTTCACGACCTTGCCGGACTGGCCGTAGTCCGGCTCCGTGGGCTGGGTGGTCGCTTCGGTGGTGGGTTCCGTGGTTGCTTCCGTGACCAGCTCCGTGGGGTCGGTCTCGTCCAGATTGCCGATGAGCGCGGACAGATCCTGACCGGATACGTCCTGTTCCACGAACTGGGCCTGGGTGACCTTATCCAGCTTGGAATTCAGAAAGGAATTCACAAAATAGAATGCCACGCCGACCAGCAGAGCCAGGATCAGCACCACAGACAAAACCACGATCAGTACGATTTTTCCTACACCGCCCGAGGATTTTGATTTTTTGCCGTTATTGTTGTTGTATCGACCTTGATACGCCATTATACAGCCTCCTTGTAAGTATGAATGTTCAGTATGAATATGCCGGGGAAAATAAACACTTTACAAAACCCGCATTTTAAAGCATATCTATTATACACATTATTCTAAAAAAAACAATACTTTTCTACCTTTGTTTTTCCTTAATAATGATCTTTTCTTTTTCAAATACCTTGTAATTTTCATAATGAGGCGATATAATAATTTAATTAGAGAATCGGAGCATATGCGCTCCCCGGGGAGGGGTTTTATGTCCTATAACATCAATCTGGACGATCTTGGAAATACCATTGAGAATATCATCGACCGGGCGGTAAGCTCCCAGGATTTTCAGCAGATGAACCAGGCCATTCGTCAGGTGCTGAACACCGCTGTGGATACCGGAGGGGATGCGATGCGCAAGGCCGTGGATGAGGCCGCCAAGCGGAAAGCCGCCCGGAACAAAATCGTGGAGGAGCGGGTTGACTCCGCCCCCTATCGTGCCGGCTATTCCTTTCAGAATCGAAACCGAAATCACGCCCGGGGCGTGCAGCAGCCCAATGTGAATGTATACAGCAGCAATCTTGGCTCTACCCGGGCACCCCGGCAGCAGGGGAGCCAGTTGCCTGCGTTGTATCAGAACCCCACCGGCAAGCTGGCCGGCGGCATCTGCAAAACCGTGGGCGGCGGCCTGCTGACGCTGTTCGGCTCCGGCGGCATCCTGAGCACCGGCATTGCTGGGCTTGTCACCGGCGTGAACAGCGTCCTGTCGGTACTGGGTGGGATTTCCCTGATTGGCCTGGGCGGCGGCATCTGGCTGCTGGCCAACGGCATCCGGTCCATCACCAAAGTGAGCCGGTATGAGAAATATCTGAAGGCTCTGGGCAGCAAAACCTACTGCGAGCTGAACCGGCTGGCCCAGGTGGTGGGCAAGTCCCCCAAATTCGTCCGCAAGGAGCTCAAAGCCATGATCGACGACGGGCTGTTCCTGGAGGGCCACCTGGACGAGGAGGAGACCAGCCTCATTACCAGCAACGATGCCTATGTCCACTATCTGGAGGCAAAGCAGAAGCAGGCGGTGAAGAAGCAGGAAGAAGTGGTACAGACGGTGCGGGCCCAGAAGGAAGCGGACACCAAAAAGGGGAACGCCCAGGCTCAGGAGGTGCTGGACAAAGGCAATGCCTTCATCCGTCAGCTCCGCGCCTGCAACGATGCCATTCCCGGCCGGGAGATTTCCGAAAAGATCAGCCGGATGGAGACTCTGGTGCGGAAAATCTTCGACCGGGTGGAAACCCATCCCGAGGTGGTGCCTGAGCTGAAAAAGCTGATGGATTACTACCTTCCCATGACCGTGAAGCTCCTGAATGCCTATGCGGATATGGATGCCCAGCCCATCCAGGGAGAGAACATCCGGTCCTCCAAGCAGGAGATCGAAGCCACTCTGGATACCCTGAACACTGCCTTTGAAAAGCTGCTGGACTCCATTTTCAAGACCACTGCCATGGACGTATCCAGCGACATCACCGTGCTCCAGACCCTGCTGGCCCAGGAAGGATTAACGGAGGACGAGTTTTCCAAGCTGCGCAACAAAACCGAATAATAGGGCACCTCTAAAAACTACCCTTTTGGGTTTTGGGCGGATCTTTTGCTCTCACAATTCGTATTGAAAATCCCGCAATACACAAAGTATTCCGGAATTTCCAATTCTTTTGTGAAAACAAAATCTCTCGCCCAAAACCGCAAAAAGCAGTTTTTTGAGGTCGCCAATAACCATTGAGAAAGGATGAAGTAGTCATGGAGCATGATTTCACGAAAATTGAAACCCCCAGCCTGACCCTGGAGCCGGAGCTGGAAGTGAAGCCCGAAACCGACCTGGCCCCCGTGGCCGAAACAAAGGTGGAGGAACCTAAAATCCCTGAACCGGTGCTCACCGCCGAGGAGCAGCAGCTGGTGAATGACTTCGCCGCCAAGATCGATGTGGAAAACACCGCCCAGATTCTGCAGTACGGTGCCGGCACCCAGAAGAAAATGGCGGATTTCTCCGATGCCGCTCTGGCCAACGTCCGTGCCCAGGACCTGGGAGAAGTGGGCGACCTGCTGGTGAACGTGGTGGGAGAGCTGCAGGGCTTCGATGCCGAAGAGGAGAAGGGGTTCCTTGGCTTCTTCAAGAAGCAGACCAACAAGCTGGAGCTGATGAAGGCCCGCTACGACAAGGCGGAGGTCAGCGTGGAGAAAATCAGCGACACGCTGCAGCAGCATCAGGTCCGCCTGCTGAAGGATTCCGCCATGCTGGACCAGATGTACGAGCAGAACCTGGCCTATTTCAAGGAACTGACCATGTACATTCTGGCCGGCAAGAAGAAGCTGGAGGAGGTTCGCGCCGGCAAGCTGGCAGAGCTGGAAGAAACCGCCAAGCGCACAGGCCTGGCCGAGGATGTGCAGGCTGCCAAGGACCTGGCGGACAAGTGCCAGCGCTTTGAAAAGAAGATCTACGACCTGGAACTGACCCGGGCCATCTCCATCCAGACTGCCCCCCAGATCCGGATGATCCAGAACAACGACAATGTGATGGTGGAGAAAATCCAGACCACCCTGGTCAATACCATCCCCCTGTGGAAGAACCAGATGGTCATCTCCCTGGGCATCGCCCACTCCACCGAGGCCGCCAAGGCCCAGCGTCAGGTGAACGACGTGACCAACGCCCTGCTCCAGGCCAACGCCAAGAAGCTGCATGTGGCCTCCGTGGAAACCGCCAAGGAAGCGGAGCGGGGCATTGTGGACATCGAAACCCTGAAAAAGACCAACGCCGAGCTGATCCAGACCCTGGACGATGTGATGAAGATCCAGCGGGACGGCCGTTCCCAGCGCCTGGCCGCCGAGGTGGAAATGGCTAAAATGGAAACCGAGCTGAAAAACAAGCTCCTGCAGATCCGGGACGGCAATTGATCCCGCTTAAAATGGAATGGTGCAATGTCTTTGGTTTGATTTTCATGGCGGTCATCCTGATTCCCAACATCCTGTTCGCGGTGAAGTGCAAAGACGGCTTTGAGAACAAATGGAAGAATCGGACTGTGGAAACCGTGGAGCAGATCGGCCGCTTCGGCTGTTTTGGGTTCATGATTTTCAACATTCCGGGCACCTGGTTTGGCTGGTGGTCCGATGAAGCGTTCGCGGTCTATCTTGTGGTGGATGCCCTGCTGGTGGGGCTGTACTGCCTGGTTTGGATTGTTTGCTTTCGGAAAACAGGCCTGTTCCGGGCGCTGGCTCTGTCCATCCTTCCCTCTGTCCTGTTCCTGTTCAGCGGAATCATGACCAGGTCCGTACTGCTGACGATTTCCGCCCTTCTCTTCGCCCCGGCCCACATCGCAATCTCTTGGCAGAATGCGAAATAAAACGATCGTTTATTGATTTGCACACGCCAACTGTAGGGGAGGCTACGCCTCCCCTACAGTTGGATGCGAGGAAATATTAAAATTGCCAAACAAGTGTGACATCATCCTCTTTTTGGAGGCAATGAAATGTTGAAAATCGTTGAAGCAAGAAAAGAAGAACGGGATACGTTCATGAATCTTCCGGGAAAATACCTTTCTGTTTTGGAATATGTACTGTTTGCTCTGGTTGCGTTCCCGCCTTTTGGAGCATTGCTTGCCTTTTGCTTTGGGTATAGGATGGAGCTTGCCAGCGTTTCCGCTTTTGTCATTGTCACCGCTTTCCTGTCTGTGTACCTGTTGGTTTGGAGTATGAAAGCCGGGGAAGCGATTGCAGGAGGCATGATGAAAGTGCTGTTTGCTTTGTTATCTCCGCTATTGCTGATCAATGCTGCTTTCTGCATGATTGAATGCAGCAGAATGAGCAGAATTTGGGTTGTGACCGGTGCATTTGTTTGCATCGTCTGCTGCCTGGTCTTAACTGTCAAACACGGAAGGCCTTTAGCGCTGAAGATGATTGCTTTGGTATTGTCCGGCCTGATGATTTTGCCGGTCGGTTTCTTTGGGTTTTTGCTGTTGACCTTTGGAAATATCGGACATAACACAGTCGTGAAGTCTGTTGAATCACCGAACGGAGTATATTACGCCCAAGTGATTGACAGCGACCAAGGCGCACTGGGCGGCGATACGTTGGTGGATGTTTACGAGAACAAAGAAATCAATGTGCTTGTTTTCAAGCTGTACAAAATGCCTCAGCGCGTTTATTACGGAGACTGGGGCGAGTTTGAAAATATGGAGATCCACTGGAAAGATGATCACTGCCTTGTCATCAACTCCGTGGAATATGACATAGAGTCGAATTTTATGTCATGAGATACGCTTATCAGCTGTCAGCAAGCGTACAAATTGTAATTTGGCGGGCAGATACGGCAACGCCCCTCTTGGCTCTCCCTTTGGGAGAGCTGGCAGCCGTCAGGCTGACTGAGAGGGTACCGCAGTAAGACAATGGCAACCAAAATCCATGTGTTGCCCTCTCAGTCTGCCCCTATGGGGCAGCCAGCTCCCCCCTATGGGGCAGCCAGCTCCCCCCTATGGGGCAGCCAGCTCCCCCATAGGGGGAGCCAAGGGGTGCGTCAATCCCAGCCCGCCAAATTACAATTTACCGATATACTATTTCAACAAAAACCCCTATCATCATCTGTTCATATTTTGGCAACAAAACAGGGCGTTTTTCCTTGCTTTTCCGGGCAAAAAAGAGTATACTGTCAAAGAACAAAAACGGGAGAGGAGGAATCAACGCTTTTTCGGCGGTGATTCCTCCTCTTTCAAAAAAGAAAGGAAGATCTACAAAATGGCAAATCAAAACACCGATGCCGTCTATGATGCCA
>JALFGI010000067.1 GCA_022777455.1 Clostridiales bacterium
TCGATTTCCACGCCGCCCATCAGGTTGATAATCTTCTCGAAGGAGTTGAATCCCACCTCGATGGTGTGATCGATGGGAATGCCGAAGTTCTGTTCCACGCACAGCGCCAGCATTTCCATGCCGCCCTTGGAAGAACCGGCCCACTGGCTGCCCAGGGCATAGCACACATTGATCCGGTTCCGGCCCGCGCCGTGACCGGCATAGGCCGGCAGGGGCACATAGCAGTCCCGCAGGATAGAGGTCATGGTCAGGGTCTTGGTCTCCCGGTTGATGGTGCACATACTCATGGAGTCGGAAAGCTTGTGCTGTTCCTCGGCCTCACCCTCCCGGTTGTCCTGACCCACCAGCATGAATGTGGTCACATTCTGGGTGGAAATCACCTCCGGCCAGGTCTGCTCCGGCTCGGTGGATTCCTCGGTTGCCTCAGAGGTTTCCTCCCCGGGTGCCTGCGAAGCAGTCGGATCGGTCGCCTGGGTCGTTTCCGTAGCCACGAAGGTTGGATCGGTTTCCTTCACCTGGTTCACCAGGTTCAGCATGGAGCGCATATAAATCCACAGGCCTCCCGCCAGAAGCGCCAGCAGCAGTACAATCACCGCCAGCACAATCAGAACGATCTTCCAGGCCTTTTTCGGTTTTTTGGGTGGATTGGGATTGAGATAACGTCCGCCTTTGCTCATGGTTTTCCTCCTGAAAACATGGAGGCGACCTCAAAAACGCTTTGGGGTATTTGGAAAAACCGTCCCAACCCCAAAAGTTTTTTCTCGAGGTGCCCTGAAATATGCGCCATTATAGCACATCCTGCCGCAATCTTGCAACAGGGAAATATCTTCCCGGCAAAAAAATGAGCGGCCCAAGGGCCGCTCGTTCTTTCGCAGCTTACTTCTCAACAATCTCCAGGATCTCCATGGGGCAGGCCTTGGCACAGATTCCGCAGGCGATGCACTTGGAAGCGGGATTCTCGGGTTTCAGCACCATGACCTTCATGGGGCAGGCCTCCACGCACTTGCCGCAGCCAACGCACTTTTTCTTGTTAATCATGTACACACCGGTCTTGGGATTCTGGGTAATGGCCTCGTGCTCACAGGTGCGGGAGCACTTGCCGCACTGGATGCAGGTATTGGGCTTGGCGCCATCGGCCTTGGCGACAATGCGGATGCAGGAGTAGTCCTGGTGGAACTCCTTATAAAACGCCTCCGAGCAGGCCCGCACACACTCCAGACACGCCATGCACTGGGAATTTTTCTTTACAGAGAGCTTCTTCATACCAAAGGATTCTCCTTTATATTTTATTACTGTTTTATTATACAACATTTTGAGAAAATAGCAATGGTCAATCTGAAATTTTTTCATTTCTGCCAAATCAGGAACAAATTCCCTGGGTAAAGGTCTCTTTCCCGGAAATACTACCGGCGTAACACGAAACCTTTGGAGGAAAGAAAATGAAACGATATACCATTGTCACCGTGATTCTGGTTCTGACCGCGCTGCTGGCTGCGGGCTGCCGCGGCGGCGGGAATCCGCCCACGACCCTGCCCACGACCATACCCACCACCGCGCCTGCCACCCAGGCCACAACCCAGGCTACCACCCAGGCTACCGTGCCTTCCAGCCAGCCGAGTACCGAAGCCGAGCTGCCCGGTGAGGAGAGCGTGGGCTCCACCGGCGAGGGAGCAGCCGAATCCACTCCCCAGGACAGCGCCCGCCGGGCCGTGCCCCGGGGCTACTGATTCTCGCCAGGGCAAAAGCGAACAAAACAGGGTGTGCCGCGGAATTCGCGGCACGCTCCTTTTTATCGTCGCGGCAGATACTCCTCCCAGGAAAGGCTCACCCGGCCCTCAGGTGTCACCAGACAGGGACTGCCGATTTTCCCCTCCTTCCGGGGCTCCTCAAAGATCGGATTCGTATCCCGCAGCGCCAGAAACTCCTTCAGATTCTTTGTACATTCCCCGAAATCCCGAAATTCATACATTACCCCCGCCTCATCCAGCTCCTGCCTGCACTTCACACAGTCGGGACAAATCATCATTCCATAAACCGTCAGCATCTCAATTTTCCTTTCTATGTGCTATAAATTGTTGTATAGCGGCTTCGCCGAATTGA
>JALFGI010000239.1 GCA_022777455.1 Clostridiales bacterium
TCAGCCAGGGTGCCGCAAATGGGTCCGATCAGCGCACCCACCACCGTGGCAATGGAGGTTGCGTAACCCCAGTAGGATACATACTGGGCCTCCGTCAGCCCTGCCCCATCCGTCAGAGAATGGAAGTAGATGGGCACGATGGCGGTAACCAGCAGGATGAAGGCGGAGTTGCCCACGTCGTATAGCACCCAGCTCCACTCCTGCATGGTCAGATTCAGGGTTTTCAGCAGTCTTTTCATCTTTCTCTCTCCTGTTTTGTTTTAACCGAAGTCGGCGTCAAAGTCCGACCCCAGGGGGGTACCGTTTTCCAGGCAATCCAGCAGCTGGGCGGCAAGGCCCGCATAGCGCCCCAGCGCCCGTTCGTAGAGCTGCTCCAAAGGCTCAATAAGCTGGGCACAGCGGTGGTTGGGACGTGTGAACATCACCAGCTGGGACGCATATTCACCGCCCAAGCGGAACATGGCCTGCAGCAGCTTCCGGTTTTTCATGGTCAGTGCCCGGCAAACCAGGGACATGATCCCTACTCCCTGGCGGACGGTGTAGGCGGTGGCCGGGGGGAAGAAGCCGGAAATGGTAACGCATTCACCCCAGGTCAGGTGCATATTCCTGCCCAGATTCTGCCGGTGGGCGGGAACTTTTCCATCTTTTGTCAGAAGATACCGGTCAAATTCCGTTTCCAGTTCGGTGTGCCCAACGCTTCCGTCGGCGCTGACTCCACAGATCAGAGGATGGCAGACGGAATCCAGTGCATAGTGGCACAGCACGCCGAACAGATAGGCCCGGCCACCCTCCGAGGGGGCCTGGCGCAGATGCTCCGCCGCCGTTTCAAAAAAAGCCTTGCCGGTCATTTTGTGGTACTGGCTGCCCAGCGCTCCCATTTTGGTTTTAAAAAGGGGCTGGTAGAAAAAGAAAAAATCCGGCCCGTAAGCGCCCACATCAAAAAGTCGGGCAAACCGCTGCACCGGCAGCCGAAGCTGCTCCGGCAGATCCTTGGACGCCTCCCGGGCAAAGCGGGCATGGGCATACATTGAGGGCATAAAATCACCTCCAGAGAAATTGCATCTCCCGCCGCCTCTGGGGCAGAGGACGGCAAAGCGGAAATATAAGCTTATTTTACAACAGATTTACCGATTTGAACAGGGGGAATTGAAAGTTTTTCTACCTGTGCTTCGTTGCATTGATTTTGGAATGATGGTATAATGGGAAAATACTTCATATCCAAATGAACAGGCAAATTGTTGTTTGGCGCACTGGCGC
This sequence comes from Clostridiales bacterium, assembly GCA_022777455.1. The sequence goes on from JALFGI010000239.1 coordinate 1,258, forward strand.
GGCAGCGCCCTTGGCTCTCCCTTTGGGAGAGCTGGCAGCCGTCAGGCTGACTGAGAGGGTACCGCAGTAAGATAATGGAAGCCGAAATCACGCCATGCAGGCCCTCTCAGTCTGCCCCTTACGGGGCAGCCAGCTCCCCCATAGGGGGAGCCAAGGGGTGCGTCGGTTCCGGTACCCTAAACAACAATTTACCTCAGAAAGGATGTCATTATGGCCACAAGAAAGCTTTACTATGAAGATTCCCACCTGGAGAGGTTCACTGCCCGGGTGGTTTCCTGCCAGCAGGGGGCCAAGGGATTTGAGATTATTCTGGATGCCACGGCCTTCTACCCCGAGGGGGGCGGGCAGGCGGCGGATACCGGCGAACTGGGCGGTGCCGCGGTGCTGGACACCCGGGAACGGGGAGAGGAAATCGTCCACCTGTGTGACCGGGCCCTGGAGCCGGGGAGCCGGGTGGAGGGCCGCATTGACTGGCAGGCCCGGTTCGTCCGAATGCAGCAGCACTCCGGTGAGCACATCGTCTCCGGCATTCTCCATCGGCGGTTTGGGTGCAGCAACACCGGCTTCCATATGGGCCAGGAGCGCACCGTCATCGATTTTGACGCGGTAATTCCCCCTGAGGTGCTGCCGGAGATCGAGCAGGAGGCCAACCAGGCAGTGTGGTGCAATCTGCCGGTAAAATGCTGGTATCCCGAACCGGAGGAGCTGCCGAACGTACCCTATCGCAGCAAAAAGCAGCTGCCCTGGCCGGTGCGGATTGTGGAGGTGCCGGGCTTCGACTGCTGCGCCTGCTGCGGCACCCATGTGAAGGCCACCGGAGAAATCGGTCTCATCAAGCTGTTCTCTGCCGTACCCTTCCGGGGCGGCACCCGAATCGAGATGGCCTGCGGTATCCCCGCGCTTTCCTACCTGAACCGGGTGCTGGAGCAGAGCATCCGGGCCGGGCATGTGTTCTCCGCCCCGGCAGAGAACATCGGCGCCGCCGCAGAAAGCTTTGGGGAACAGCTGGCTGCCCAGAAATACCGGGTGGTGGCGCTTCAGCGGCAGGTCTTCGCCGCCATTGCCAGGGAATACGAAAATGCCGGAGATGTGCTCCGGTTTGAACCCGACCTGGACAGCACCGCCCTGCGGGAGCTGTGCGATACCATTGCCCAGCGCTGCGGCGGCACCGCGGCGGTGTTCTCCGGAAAAGAGGGCGAAGGCTACGGCTTCTGCCTTGTAACCCGTCAGGGGGACCTGCGCAAGCTGGGCAAGGAAATGACCGCCGCCCTCCACGGCCGGGGCGGCGGAAAGGAAAGCTTCCAGCAAGGCAGAGTCAACGCCACCCAGGCAGAAATCGAAGCATTTTTCGCCGGGAGATGATTGTCCGGTAAGGCATACAAATTGGTTTTGGAACCGGTGCACCCCTTGTGAGAAAAAATTCACATTTAAACCTATATTTTTCTTGCGCTGTGTGCTATAATCCCTTAAATTGGTTTATTGTGCCATGAATCACCTTCATCGAAAAGGAGACTGAAATGAGTCTTATCACCAAAATATTCGGAACCCGCTCCCAGCGGGAGATCAAGAAGATCCAGCCCACAGTGGACAAGATCCTGGGGCTGGAGGAAAGCTACAAGCAGCTCAGTGAGGAGGAACTGAAGGACAAGACCCGTCAGTTCAAAGAGCGCCTTGTTTCCGGCGAGACCCTGGACGATCTGCTGCCCGAGGCTTTTGCCGCCGTGCGGGAAGCCGCCGACCGGGTGCTGGGCATGCGTCCTTATCCCGTGCAGCTCATCGGCGGTATCGTGCTCCACCAGGGCCGGATTGCTGAAATGAAAACCGGCGAAGGAAAAACCCTGGTGGCCATCCTTCCCTGCTACCTGAACGCCCTCACCGGCCGTGGCGTCCACGTGGTCACGGTGAACGAATACCTGGCCAAGCGTGACTCCGAGTGGATGGGCAAGGTCTACCGCTACATGGGTCTGACCGTCGGCCTGGTGATTCCCGGAATGCAGAGCGCCCAGCGCCGGGCCGCCTACGCTGCCGACATCACCTACTGCACCAATAACGAATTGGGCTTTGATTACCTGCGGGACAATATGGCCATCTACAAGCAGGAACTGGTGCAGCGGGGCCACGCCTTTGCCATCGTGGACGAGGTGGACTCCATCCTCATCGACGAGGCCCGTACCCCTCTGATCATCTCCGGCAAGGGAGAGGATTCCTCCAAGCTGTATGAGATGGCGGACCAGTTCGTCTCCACCCTGCACAAAAAGGTTTTCGCCAAGACCGAGGACAAGGAAGACCACGACACCTACGACTGCGACTACTACGTGGACGAAAAGGCCCGTACCGTTGGTCTGACCTCCCAGGGTATTGCGAAGGCAGAGCGATTCTTCGGCGTGGAAAACCTGGCTGATTCCGACAACACCACCCTCTCCCACCACATCAATCAGGCCATGAAGGCCCGGGGTCTGATGAAAAAAGACATCGACTATGTGGTCAAGGACGGGGAAATCATCATTGTTGACGAGTTCACCGGCCGGCTGATGTACGGCCGCCGGTACAACGAAGGATTGCACCAGGCCATCGAGGCCAAGGAAGGCGTCACCGTGGCGGGCGAAAGCAAAACCCTGGCCACCATCACCTTCCAGAACTTCTTCCGCCTCTACGACAAGCTCTCCGGCATGACCGGCACCGCCCTGACAGAGGAGCAGGAATTTGAATCCATCTACAAGCTGGACGTGGTGGAAATCCCCACCAACCGTCCCGTGGCAAGAATCGACCATTCCGATGTGGTTTACAAAACCGAGGCAGGCAAGTTCCGTGCCATTGTGGATCAGGTCAAAGCCTGCCACGAAAAAGGCCAGCCTGTGCTGGTGGGCACCATCTCCATTGAAAAGAGCGAGATTCTCAGCAAGCTTCTGAAGCGTGAGGGCATCCCCCACAGCGTGCTGAACGCCAAGTACCACGAAATGGAAGCCCAGATCGTGGCCCAGGCCGGTAAATTCGGCGCGGTGACCATCGCAACCAACATGGCAGGCCGCGGCACCGACATCATGCTGGGCGGCAATGCCGAGTTCCTGGCCAAAAACGAGCTGCGCAAGCAGGGTGTGGAGGACGAGCTGCTGGCCGAGGCGGATTCCTACGCCGAGACCCACGACGAGGCCATCCTGGACATCCGGGCCCGGTACGCGGAGCTTCTGAAAAAATACAAGCTGGAAATTGCCGACGAAGCCGATAAGGTGCGCCAGGCAGGAGGTCTCTTCATCATCGGCACCGAACGCCACGAGTCCCGCCGGATTGACAATCAGCTCCGCGGCCGTTCCGGCCGTCAGGGCGACCCCGGCGAGAGCCGCTTCTACCTGAGCCTGCAGGATGACCTGATGCGCCTGTTCTCCACCGACCGGGTCATGGGCATGATGGACACCCTGGGCCTGGACGAGGATACCCCCATCGACGCCAAGATTCTCTCCGGCGCCGTGGAAAACGCCCAGAAGACCGTGGAAAGCCGGAACTTCCAGGCCAGAAAGCATGTGCTGGAATACGACGACGTGATGAACATCCAGCGTGAGGTGATCTATGCCCAGCGGCAGAAGGTGCTGGACGGCGAGGACCTGAAGGAGAACATCCGCACCATGCTGGAAAACGTGGTGAGCTCCACTGTCTCCGCCGCCCTGGCCCAGGCCGGCGGAAAGGTCACGGCGGAAAGCCTGTCCCTGCTGGCCGCCCAGTTTGAGGGCATCTACTGCGCCAAGGGTACCCTCCAGGCCCGCAGCGGCGAGCTGCTGGGCAAGGACACCCAGCAGGCCACGGAAATCCTTCTCGAAATTGCCCAGAACACCTACAACGCCAAGGAAGCCGCTTACGGCGACAAGCTGATGCGGGAGCTGGAGCGTGTAATCATGCTGCGGGTGGTGGACGAATACTGGATGGACAACATCGACGCCATGGACGATCTGAAGCAGGGCATCGGTCTGCGGGCCTATGGCCAGCATGATCCCGTAATCGCCTACAAAGAAGAGGGCTACGAGATGTTCCAGGCCATGATCCAGGCCATCCGGGAGGAGACCATCCGCCGGCTGTTCCTGGTGCAGGTCCGACCCCAGCAGGAGATCCGCCGGGAGAAGGTTGCCAAGGAAACCGGCACCACCGCCGCCGGCCAGAGCCAGGTAAAGCAGGCCCCCGTGCGCAGCGCCGCCAAGAAGGTGGGCCCCAACGACCCCTGCCCCTGCGGCAGCGGCAAGAAGTACAAAAAGTGCTGCATGCAGAAGGATAAAGCCGAAGGCCTGGAGCACTGATTCCCCCATTGCTTTGGAGACAAAAAATGATTAAGACCCAAAAAAACGGTCAGCTGGAATATCTGACCGCTGAAGGAATTGCCGCCCCCCATTGCTTCACCACCCGGCTGGGCGGCGTGAGCCAGGGGCATCTGCAGTCCCTGAACATCGGCACCAGCCGGGGCGATACCCCGGAAAACGTGCTGGAAAACTATCGCCGCCTGGGAAGCAGCCTGGGCTTTGACATTCACAACCTGGTGCTGTCCCGGCAGACCCATTCGGACATCGTCCATGTGGTGACAGAAAAAGACCGGGGGGCCGGGCTCTTTGCCCCTCCCCTGCCCGACTGCGACGGTCTTGTCACCAATACCCCCGGCATCGCCCTGGTGGTGTTCACCGCGGACTGCACCCCCATCCTGTTCTGGGACAGCGAAACCCACGCCGTAGGCGCCGCCCACGCCGGCTGGCGGGGAACCGCCTCCGGCATCGCTGCCAGAGTGGTGGAGGCCATGGGACGGGAATACGGCTCCAAGCCGGAAAACATCCGGGCCGCCATCGGTCCCAATATTGGTTATTGCCATTTTGAGACGGACGAGGATGTTCCCCAGGCCATCCGGGCCGCCTTTGGGCCGGAAGCAGAGGAATGGATCACTTCCAATGGGGAAAAATACTTCCTGGACCTGAAAGCCATCAACCGTCTTGTTCTGAACCGGGCCGGGGTAGAAACCGTGGAAATGAGCGACGCGTGCACCGTCTGCCAGTGTGACCGTTTCTGGTCCCATCGGGTGACGAAGGGGCTGCGGGGTTCCCAGGGAGCCATCATCGTTTGCCGGGAGGATTGACCCATGAAAAAAATGCTTTCTCTCGTACTGGCCCTGGTGCTGCTGATGGGCCTGCTGCCGGGATGCAGCGACAACGGTTCAAAAGGCGAGTACATCCCTACCGGCGATGCGCTGCTGATGGAGGGCGAGGAGCCGGAGGATCTGTCACTGCAGGATGAAGAACTCCAGTCTCTGACCCTGACCTATTTCCCCGACCGCTCCATGAACCCCCTGATCGGCGTGAACATCACCAACCGGGTACTGTTCTCCCTGATCTACCAGGGACTGTTCAGTGTGGACCGGAATAACAATCCCGTACCCATTCTGTGCTCGTATTACCAGGCCACCGCCGACAACCGGAACTACACCATCTACATTGAGGAAGGCGCCCGGTTCTCCGATGGCTCCCCGCTGACCACCGCGGACGTGCTGGCCACCTATGAGGCCGCCAAAAGCAGCGATTTCTACGGCGGTCGGTTTACCTACATCGACTCCGTGGTCCAGGGCGAAAACAATTCCGTTGTCTTCCACCTGACCACCGCCTACGAAAACCTGCCCCTGCTGCTGGACATCCCCATTGTGAAGGTTGGGCACACCGAGGATGAATTTCCCATCGGCTCCGGCCCCTACTGCTTCCAGCGCGTCAGCTCCGGAGCCCAGATGAAAAAGGTGCAGGACTGGTGGTGCAAGGATCGGGTCAAGCTTCCCACAAACGCGGAAACCATCCCTCTGAACGAAGCCACCTCCCAGTCTCAGGTGCGGGACGAATTTGAATTTGGCGACCTGGACCTGGCCATTTCCAACCCCATGTCCGACTCCTACGCCGAATACCGCTGTGACTACGAGCTGTGGGAAGTGGAAAACGGCATCTTCCTGTATGTGGGCTGCAATGTGCTGTGGAGTGAGTTTTTCAAGGACGGGCGCAACGAAGAGCTGCGCAAAACGCTGACTTACGCCATCGACCGGCAAACCATCATCGACTCCTATTACCGGGGCCGGGCCCACGCCAGCACCCTGCCCACCTCCCCCGGCTCTCCCTACTACAGTGAGAGTCTGGCTTCCCGGTATGAATACGATCCCCTGCGTTTCGTCAGCGCCATTCAGAATATGTACGTCCCCAAGAATGACAAGGGCCAGCCGAAAAAGATGCTGATCCTTGTAAACTGCGATGACTCCGCCCGGCTGCGCACCGCCCGGTTCCTGGCCAAGCAGCTGACGGAACTGGGTCTGGAAACCGGCACCCTGGAATACGGCGGCAGCACAAACACCACCTATCAGCAGGTGCTTCAGGCAGGCAGCTTCGACCTGTACCTGGGCCAGACCAAGCTCTCGGCCAACTACGACCTGTCCCAGTTCTTCAAAGGCTGGGGCAACCTGGGCTGGGGCGGCATTGCCGACAACACCCTGCTGAACATGTGCAAGGAAGCGCTGGCCAACTCCGGCAACTACTACAATCTGAACAAGATGGTTGCCGACGACGGCAAGATCATCCCGGTACTCTTTGGCTATTATGAGATCTACGCCGAACGCGGCCAGCTGCTGGACCTGGCGCCTTCTCGAGACAATGTGTTTTTCTACTCCATGGGCAAAACCATGGAAAGCAGCCGCCTTGCCACGGAATACGGCTAATCGCGGCATTTCCGGGTTATGATATACATGGTTTAAATATAAATATTTTTGCAAACAAATTGGGAGAGGTGTCATTCATGAAAAAATCCCTTGCGCTGATGCTGGTTCTCTGCCTGGCGCTCTGCGGCTGCAGCGAATTGATCCCCGCCAGAACCACCGTGGAATCCGAAGCCGCCCGTATGGCAGCCCAGACCGCCACAGCGCCCACCACCGAAGCAACCACGGAGCCCACCACTGAAGCCACCACTGAAGCCACCACCGAGCCGCCCACGGAGCCCGCGCCGGTGTATTTCAACCCTCTGAACGGCGAAATCCTGGACGAACCCTTCAATAACCGGATTTTTGCCGTTGTCATCAACAACATCCAGGGAGCGGTGCCCCACTCCGGTCTGCCCAGCTGCGATCTGTACTTCGAGTCCTTTGTCAACGGCTCCATCATCCGCGGCCTTGCCCTGTTCACCGATACCAGCGGTCTGGAGGCCATCGGCCCCGTGCGAAGCAACCGCCTGCTGTTTATCGACCTGGCCAAGCATTACGATGCCGTTCTGGTCCACGCCGGTGCCTGCTATCAGGTGATTCAGGATGCCAGGAATTCCGGCATCGACAATTTCAACATCGACGAGTGGGTCGTTTCCCAGCTGACCTCCTTCCGGGACACGGAGCGCTCCAAGCGGGGCTATGGCTATGAGCACACCCTGTTTGCCATCGGTGACGGCTTGATCGAATACAGCCGGCAGAACGACATCCGCCTGGAAGTCAACCCCGACCTGGATTACCAGCTGCTCTTTACCGACGACGGCATCCCCACCGACGGTGTGGACGCCACAGACATCAACATTACCATCACCGTTAACCAGTACAAGAAGGACACCCGGATGGTGTACGACGCCAGCCTGGACAAATACGTCTACAACCAGTATGACATGGAAATGGTGGACGAGCGTTCCGGCGAAAAGGAAGCCTTCCGGAATGTGCTGATCCTTTGCGGTGACATTCCTTTCGATGGCCCCTTCCAGCGTCCCGACCTGATCACCGGCGGCGAAGGCTGGTATGCCTGCGGCGGTAAGGCCATCCCCATCACCTGGGGCTCCGTGGACAAGGAAAGCCCCCTGTGGTTCCGCACCGCCGACGGAGAACCCCTGGTTCTGGGCCGGGGCAACACCTATGTCGCCATCACCCAGACCGGTTCCGTCATCACCGGCATCGGAGATTAACCCATACCATCAGCCGCCCCGAAAAGGGCGGCTGGTTTTTTATTATCGAGTTGAACAAAAGAAATTCAATAAAATCGCCGCTTTTGACACATTTCACACTTTACAAGTGTGGAAGGTTATTGTATAATGAATCCGTGCGAGAATATCGAAAGCAGTACATTCACTCGTAAAACACTGTGAAAACAGTAATTTTGAAATGGAGGAAATTCCAATGTCTGTTAAAGTTGCAATCAATGGTTTTGGCCGTATCGGCCGTCTGGCTTTCCGTCAGATGTTCGGCGCTGAGGGCTTCGAAGTCGTTGCCATCAACGACCTGACCTCCCCCAAGATGCTGGCTCACCTGCTGAAGTACGATTCCACCCAGGGCAACTACGCTGCTCAGGGCCATGTCGTTGAGGCTGGCGAGGATCACATTGTGGTCGATGGCAAGAAGATCACCATTTATGCCAAGGCCAACGCTGCCGAGCTGCCCTGGGGCGAGCTGGGCGTGGACGTTGTGCTGGAGTGCACCGGCTTCTACACCTCCAAGGCTAAGGCTCAGGCTCACATCGACGCCGGCGCCAAGAAGGTTGTCATTTCCGCTCCTGCCGGCAATGACCTGCCCACCATCGTTTACAACGTCAACCACAACACCCTGACCAAGGAAGACAACATCATTTCCGCCGCTTCCTGCACCACCAACTGCCTGGCTCCCATGGCCAAGGCTCTGAATGACCTGGCCTCCATCGAGACCGGCATTATGTGCACCATCCACGCTTACACCGGCGACCAGATGATCCTGGACGGCCCCCAGCGTAAGGGCGACCTGCGCCGCTCCCGCGCCGGCGCTGTGAACATTGTTCCCAACTCCACCGGTGCTGCCAAGGCCATCGGCCTGGTCATCCCCGAGCTGAACGGCAAGCTGATCGGCGCTGCTCAGCGCGTGCCCACCCCCACCGGCTCCACCACCATTCTGAACGCTGTCTGCTCCAAGGCTGTGACCAAGGAAGAGATCAACGCCGCCATGAAGGCTGCTGCTACTGAGTCCTTCGGCTACAACGAGGATGAGATCGTTTCCTCCGACGTCATCGGCATGCGCTTCGGCTCCCTGTTCGATGCCACCCAGACCATGGTCTGCAACCTGCCCGACGGCAAGGTTCAGGTTCAGGTTGTTTCCTGGTACGACAACGAGAACTCCTACGTTTCTCAGATGTGCCGCACCATCAAGCACTTCGCCACCCTGCTGTAATTAACAGACCGCGAAAAATGACAAGGACTGCTTCGGCAGTCCTTGTTTTTTATTCCCGAAACAGCAGACGAAGATAATCCGTTCTTCCGTCCAGAATCCGAACGATCATGACGCAGTCATCCGCACTGCGGTAGATTGCTAGATGATTTTCACAGATCAGATATCGCAAATCCGTATCCATATCCAGCTTGGCAGACAATGACATTCCCAAATTCGGATGTTCCTTCAGCTGGCTGCACTGGTCCAGAATGCTTTTTGTGATTCGGTTGGCCGCAGTAGGATTGCGAAGGACCCTGCTGATATAGGATTTTGTTTCCTGCAAATCCGATATTGCTTCCGGCGTATATTTCAGCTTCATTCTTCCGCTCCAAGCATCCGGTAGGCATCCTCTTCACTGACCCAATCCGATTCTGTTTCCACGGAATCCCAGCCTTTCTGAATCTCCGCCCGGAGCCGAGCAGTGGATTTGGCTTTCATATACTCCCCATTCTCGGGGGACAGCAAAAAGGGCAAACCGGATTCATTCAAAGACTGCTGCAGGAAAATATTCACCGCATCCGTCAGTGAAAGACCATATTGGGCAAAGACATTTTCCGCTTCCTGACGAATCTGGGGATTGATTCTCATCTGGAATGTCCCTGTCTTCGGTGCTGTGGCGATATTGAAACGATTCTCCATGTTGATCACCTCACCCATATAGTATCTCACGTTTTCTAAATTGTCAATACGTTGTAATGACACAAAAATTCATCTTTCCATCCCACAGCTACGGAAACCCTTTTTCCACACCATGAAAATCCCCTGCTTCGTTGTGAAGCAGGGGAAATCTGTTGCCTTAGACTAATTCCTCGGCCAGGCCGCTGAATTCGGATTCCAGGGGATTCTTCTTGGTGGAGGCCTTCTTGGCCAGCTCCACCGCTTTGGCTGCCTGGTCCAGGCTCAGCAGGGTGCCGGCGCCGGCAATGCAGCCGCCGGGGCAAGCCATGCCCTCCAGCAGGTAGCCGTTGTATTTTCCCGCCTTGGCCATGGTCATCATTTTGCGGCAATCCCGCAGGCCCTCGGCGTTGGCCACCTTGATTTCCATTTCCGGGTGCTGCTCATGAATGATATCCACCACAGCCTGGGCAACACCGCCCGCCACGGCAAAGCCCCGTCCGGCGGCGGTTCCGGCGTTTTTGATGTCGTCGCTGTCTTCCATGTTCGCCAGGTCGATTTCCTTGGCTTCGAACATGCCCTGGAGCTCTTCAAAGGTCAGAACGAAGTCCACGTCGGAACGGATGTTCTCCCGGATGGCCTCCAGCTTCTTGGCGGCGCAGGGTCCCACGAACACAATCTTGGCATCCGGCTGTTCCTTTTTCACCATCCGGGCGGTGTAGACCATGGGGGTCAGGGTCATGGAGATGTTCTTGGCCTGGGCGGGGAAGAGCTTATGCACCATGGCGTGCCAGGCCGGGCAGCAGGAGGTTGCCATAAAAGGCTGGTTGGCAGGCACATTCTCCACAAAGTCCTTGGCCTCCTCCACAGCGCAGATGTCCGCGCCGATGGCCACTTCCACCACCTGGGCAAAGCCCAGGGCTTTCAGACCCGCCACCAGCTTGCTGACAGGCACATCCTTGCCGAACTGGCGGGCAAAGGCGGGGGCCATGATGGCGATGACCTTCTCCCCCTCCACGATGGAACGGACCACCTGGTAGATCTGGCCCTTGTCCACAATGGCACCGAAGGGGCAGCTCACCAGGCACTGGCCGCAGGAGACGCATTTCTCCTGGTTGATGATGGCCCGGCCCTGCTCATCCATGCCGATGGCATCCATGCCGCAGGCCGCCTGGCAGGGGCGTTCCAGGTGGATGATGGCGTTGTAGGGACAGGCGGCAGCGCACTTGCCGCACTTGATGCACTTTTCGGTCTCGATGAAGCTGCGGCCATTTTTGAAAACAATGGCATCTCTGGGGCATACCTGCTGGCAGGACTGGGCCAGACAGTTCTGGCAGCCAATGGTAACCTTATACTGGTTGGTGGGGCAGACGTGGCAGGCATAGGGAATCACATTGATGAGGGGCGGCTCATAATACTGCTGGGCGATGGCGGCGTGATCCATGCCCTCGGTCATCAGGCTCCGGGTCTGGACGCTGCGGACGGAAAGACCCATGGCCAGCCGCACCCGCTCACCGGCAATGGCCCGCTCCAGGAAAATGGACTCCCGGTGCAATGGCTGATCGCCGGGAACGATCAAAAAGGGCAGATCCTCGGCTTTGGTGTAGTCCTCGCCGGAATAGGCGAGCCTGGCAACCTCTGTGAATACTTTCTTTCGAATGTCGGTGATGAGAGACGGAATCCCACGCATCGTGCTACCTCCTGAGAATTGATGAGTTATGAGATATAAGATATAAGATATGAGAAAATTGGAATTTACTGAACACGATACTTTCCGTAAATCTTTGTATAGGAACGAATCAAAAGAACCATACCTATTGTGCAACTCAAAACAAGGAGAATCAGGGCAAGGATGGAATTCCAAATTTCTGCTATGCCTGCTGCAAAATACCACAATGAATACAATTGCCACATGACACCGTTTTCTTTGTTGTATTGTTTTACATCTGTTATCTTTGTGGCATCAACTTCAGAACCAGACCAAAACCACATTGGTTTTTCCAGTTTTCTTGCGTAAACGCCGATACAAAAAAACAGGATTGCACAGCCAAAGGATACTGCCCACATAATCATTTTCCCTGCCATATCACATACCCTCCTTTGCTAAATTCCAATTTTCCGTTTCCATTGTACCAGACCGGGGCATCGGGGTCAAGGTCGAAGGGGGCAGAAATATGGAGAAAACGGGCAATCATGCTTTGGGTGTAGGCCGCATAGAATCCACCAGAATGGAGGGGTGAACTATGAAACGTGTACTGGGTCTGCTGCTGGCGGCCACGCTGACGGTATCGCTGCTTCCCGTGAGGGCCCGGGCGGTAAACCTGGATTTGAACGCCAAAAGCGCACTGCTGATGGATGTGGCCACCGGCACGGTGCTGTATGAAAAGGAGTGCCACGAGCGGCTGGCGCCTGCCAGCGTGACCAAGGTGATGACCATGCTGCTGATCATGGAGGCGGTGGATTCCGGGCGAATTCAGCTGACCGACCAGGTGACCGCCTCCGAGGCAGCCGCCGCCAAGGGGGGCAGCCAGATTTACCTGAAGGTGGGGGAGACCATGCCGGTGTCCGATATGCTGAAATCCATTGCCGTGTCCTCGGCCAACGACTGCGCCTGCGCCATGGCGGAGCTGCTGGCAGGCAGTGAATCGGCCTTCGTGGAGCAGATGAACCAGCGTGCTCAGGAATTGGGCATGGCGGACACCCGTTTTGTCAACTGCACCGGCCTGGACGACAGCCCGGAGGCCAAAGAACACCGCACCAGCGCCTACGACATTGCGCTCATGTCCCGGGAGCTGCTGAAACACCACCCGGACATCAAAAAATACACCACCATCTGGATGGATACAGTACGTGACGGCGCCTTCGGTCTGTCCAACACCAATAAACTCATCCGGTTCTACTCCGGGGCCACGGGGCTGAAAACCGGCTACACCACAGGAGCGGGCTACTGCCTGTCCGCCTCCGCCAAGCGGGAGGGCATGGAGCTGATCGCCGTGGTGATGGGCTGCGAAAACTCCCAGAAGCGCACCGCCGACTGCAAAGCCCTGCTGGATTACGGCTACGCCAACTACTCCGTGGTGCGCCCGGGGCTGAAGGAGGGCCGCACCGTGGCTGTCCACCTGGGAAAACAGACAACCGTCCCCGTGGAGCTGGTGGATCGCCGGGAGATCCTGGTGGATAAAGCCAAACGGACCAGCCTCTCCGCCAAGGTGGAACTGGTACAGGCTGTCCCCGCCCCGGTGGAAAAGGGACAGAACCTGGGCACCATCAAGGTGTACTCCGACGACAAAATGCTGATCCAGCTGCCCCTGGTCGCGGCCGAGGCGGTGGAGAAGCTGACCTACTGGGATATGTACAAAATCATCCTTCGCCGGGTGGCATTGGGACAGAGCCCCACCGCGGCATAATCCGACACCCCGGGTGATATCCTCTTTTGCGGAAGGCAGCGGGAATATTGGGGTGGGATCAGATACACCCACCGGGAATCCGTAATTTCTTTACAAGGAATTGCCATCCATAAAAAAATGTGATATGATGGCGGAAATAT
>JALFGI010000261.1 GCA_022777455.1 Clostridiales bacterium
TGCTGCTGGTGTATGGCAGTGTTTTTCTGGTCATGACCCTGCTGGAGCGGCGGTGCAGCCCCAGAGAAGAACGTCTGATGATTACGCCCCAGGAGCTGGTAACCACCGTCATCATGGGAATCTGCGTGTTCGCCATCAGCAACCTCAGCTTCTATGTCAAGAGCACCCCATTCAGCGGGCAGTATGCCAGTGAGATCAACAACATCCGAACCTTCTCCGACCTGTGCGGCGTGACAATCCTGTATGCCTACCATCTTCAGCGGATGCAGAACCGGGCCCGGCAGGAACTGAGCGCCATGCAGTCCATTCTGGAGAGCCAGTACGCCCAGTACCGTCTGGGCCGGGACTCGATAGACATGATCAATCGGAAGTATCACGATCTGAAGCACCAGATTTCCGCGCTGCGGGCGGAAACCGACCCGGCTGTTCGCAGCCGGTGGCTGGACGAAATGGAAGAGGACATCAAAGCCTACGAAGCCCAGAACAAAACCGGCAATTCCATTTTGGACACCCTGCTCACCGGAAAAAGTCTGAACTGCCAGAAGCACAGCATTGACTTGACCGTGGTAGCGGACGGCAAACCCCTTGGCTTTATGGACACCATGGATATTTGCTCCCTGTTTGGCAATGCGTTGGACAATGCCATTGAATGCGAGCGAAAGCTCACGGACAAAAGCAAGCGGATGATTCACCTGACCCTGACCACCCAGAAGCAGTTTCTGCTCCTTCAGGTGGAAAACTACTGTACAGAGCCGTTAAATTTCAGGGACGGACTGCCCGTCACCACCAAAGGCGATGCGGGAAACCATGGCTTCGGGCTCAAAAGCATTCAGCTCACGGCAAAGAAATACGGTGGAAGCGCCGTCGTTCAGGTGAATGACAACTGGTTTGTATTAAAGGTGCTGATTCCACTTCCGGCAGCGGAGTAACAAAGGGCGGGAAACCGCCCTTTTCTTTTTTAGCATAGTCAACAAAAATTATTCCTAATTTTTGTGCACTATTTTTAAGTGTTTTTCATCCAAACTCGGTGTTTTTGCAGTTTGCGAAGAAAAAAGAACCGTTTGCGAAGAATCCCATACTTTTCCGTCACTCCGTGATATATTGCAGTTACCCGGGGAAACGCCCGAGAGAACGAGAGTCAAAAAACAAGGAGGAGAACTTACATGCTGAGTATCAACATTGATGACGTAAAAACAGTCATCGGTCTGATGCGGGGGCACCTGATTGCCCTTGCCGTCTGCCTGGTGCTGGCCATCGTCGTCACCATCGCTGTGGTAAAGCTTCCCAAGAAAAGCAAGAAGCTGATCCGCGGCAACGCCTGGCTGGCCTTTGTGCTGGCCCTGGTCATCATCGTTAACCTGATTTTGACCGGCCCTGTCTATTCCATCGTCAACCTGGCGATGGGCGGCGGCAGCATCAGTGAGGAGAGCATCAGCTCTGCCACAGATCTTTGCACTGCGATCGCCGAGGAGGGTATTGTCCTTCTGAAAAATGAAGACAACATCCTGCCCCTGAAGAACACCAAGGTCAACACCTTTGGCTGGTCCGCTACGAACCCCGTCTACGGCGGTACCGGTTCCGGCTCCCTGTCCGGTGCTTACCCCACTGTGACGCTGCTGGAGGGCCTGACCAACGCCGGAATTGAGTACAACACCGCGCTCACCGAGTTCTATACCAACTTCCGTGCCTCCCGTCCCATGGTTGGCATGTGGGGTCAGGACTGGACGCTCCCCGAGCCCACCCAGGCCGACTACGAAGCTGCGAACATCTATGACAATGCCCTGGCATTCTCCGACACTGCGGTGATTGTCATTGCCCGTTCCGGCGGCGAGGGTGCTGACCTGCCCACCTCCTACTATGGCGAGGACACCTTCCAGGAGGGCGGTATGTTCGGTTCTTCCGGCGTGTGCTACAGCGAATACGCTGATGACCTGGATGCCTCCAAGCATTATCTGGAGCTGACCAACCGGGAAATCGCTACGATTGAGGCTGTTACCAGCAAGTTTGACAACGTGGTTGTCATCATCAACTCCGCCAACGCCATGGAGCTGGGCTGGGTCAACGAGTATCCTTCCATCAAGGGCGTTGTCTACTGCCCCGGCACCGGCCAGTCCGGCTTCAATGCCCTGGGCGAGATCCTGGCAGGCAAGGTCAATCCCTCCGGCAAGACCGTGGACACCTTCGTGGCCGATCTGACCGCTACTCCCAGCTACAATAACTTTGGCGCTACTTACTACACCAATATGGATGATGTGGCTCCCCTGTCCTGGGGTCAGCCGGTCATCCCCAAATACGTCAGCTATGTGGAAGGCATCTACGTCGGCTACAAGTTCTATGAGACTGCCGCCGCGGAAGG
>JALFGI010000302.1 GCA_022777455.1 Clostridiales bacterium
TATTATATCATAGAAAATGGAAAAAGCCCAGCAAAAGCTGGACTTTTTCGACAGTCTGATGCCCACCCGAATGGGGTGGGCATAGGAGATATTCTCAGGAATTTGCGGCCTCGCTGTCCATCTGGGCCAGGTATTTTTTCACGCTGACCAGCTTCACAACGCAGGTGAACACCTTCATGGCCAGCTCCAGATCGGAATTGGCAGGGAAGGAGGGAGCAATGCGGATGTTGCTGTCATGGGGATCCTTGCCGTAGGGGAAGGTGGCGCCGGCGCCGGTGAGGATCAGGCCAACCTTTTTGCATCTGGAAATGATCTCCTTGGCGCAGCCGTCCAGGGAGTCAAAGGAGACAAAATAGCCGCCCTTGGGGTTGGTCCAGGTGCCGATGCCCAGGCCGCCCAGCTCACTTTCCAGAGTGTTGCGGACGATCTCAAACTTGGGCCGCAGAATGTTGGCGTGGAGGCGCATGTGCTCCACCATGCCGTGGATGTCCCCGAAGAAGCGCACATGGCGCAGCTGGTTCACCTTGTCGTGACCGATGGTCTGAACCTTCATCTGGGCCCGGATGTCCACCAGGTTGTTCTCAGAGGCGGCCAGAGCGGAGATGCCGGAGCCGGGGAAGCTGATTTTGGAGGTGGAGGCGAACTTGTAGGCCAGGTCCGGATTTCCGGCCCGCTTGCACTCGGCCAGAATTTCAATCAGGTGATCCTGGTCGTGGTCATACAGGTGGTGGATGGTGTAGGCATTGTCCCAGTAGATGCGGAAATCCGTGGCGGCGGGCTTCAGCCTTGCGAACCGGCGGACGGTCTCATCGGAGTAGGAGATACCCTGGGGGTTAGAGTACTTGGGCACACACCAGATTCCCTTGATGGCCGGGTCGGAGGAAACCAGCGCTTCCACCATATCCATATCCGGGCCGGTGGGGAGCATGGGCACGTTGATCATCTCAATGCCGAAATACTCGGTGATGGCAAAATGCCGGTCATAGCCGGGCACGGGGCAGAGGAACTTCACCTTTTCCAGTTTGCACCAGGGGGTGCTGCCCATGACGCCATGAATCATGGAGCGGGCCACGGTGTCAAACATCACATTCAGGCTGGAATTTCCGTAGATGATGACCTGATCAGGCCGGACCTCCATCATGTCGGCCATGAGCTCCTTGCACTCGTCGATGCCGTCCAGAACGCCGTAGTTCCGGCAGTCGGTGCCGTCCTCGCAGATCAGGTCGCTTTCACTGTTCAGCACATCCATCATGCCCATGGAGAGATTCAGCTGCTCCTGGCCGGGCTTACCACGGGCCATGTTCAGTGTCAGCTTGCGGTTCTGATATTCGTTGTACTCTGCTTTCAGAGCATCCTTCAGTTCCAGCAGCTCCTGGCGGGTCAGTTCGGAATAAGGTTTCATAACTACCTCCGATTGATCGTTTGATTTGCAAGTATGCCTTCCGTATCTTGCATAATGTATATATGATACTCTGAAACGATCAAAATATCAATGGTCAGTATCCACAGATTCCGAAAGAAATGAGAATGGAATATGCATATCCTGCACATTTCAGGCGTTCTTCATCCTTGCTTCCGGGAGCATTTGGTTCTTGGCTGATCATCGCTTATATTGACCCTGTGTTTCCCAAAGGCAATTTTAATGTCGGAATTGCGCTCGGGATTGACTTTGATGACGGATACTTTTTCGCTGCTGTCGTAATTGAAAACAACATCGGACGCTCATGAAATTCCGGAAATTCTGAAAAGCAGAGAATGGACCCGGTAATGGTTTTTCGTTTCCCCGTACACCACATTTCTGCTTTTTCATAGTCAAAACATATATTTTTCAGTTGTCTGATTGACAAAGCATTGGTAAAGTTATATAATCCTATTGTAAAAATTTACCAATGGAGGTTTGGATTATGAAAAAATTCTTAGCAATTGCGCTTTCCCTGGTAATGGTCCTCGGATTGTTCGCCGTTCACGGCGTACAGGCTGAGGGCATGGACGATCTGATCGCCGCCGCTCAGGCTGAGGGCGAGCTGATTGTCTACGGCTCCTGCGAGGAAGATTATCTGGCCGCTGCCTGTGAGCATTTCCAGGAGCTGTACGGCATCAAGGTGAAGTATCAGCGCCTGTCCACCGGCGAGGTTCAGAGCAAGATCGAAGAAGAGAACGGCACTCCCTCCGCCGATGTCTGGTTCGGCGGCACCACCGATCCTTACAATGTCTGCGCTGCCGAAGGCCTGCTGGAGCCCTATGAGGCTCAGAACGCTTCCCACCTGCTGGGCGACGCCTACAAGGACGCCGACGGCCAGTGGTATGGCATCTACAAGGGCATCTTGGGCTTCATCGTCAACATCGACGAGCTGAACCGGATGGGCCTGGAGGTTCCTCAGGACTGGGCTGACCTGCTGAAGGAAGAGTACAAGGATCTGATCTGGCTGTCCAACTACAACACCGCCGGCACCGCCAAGCTGGTCATCAACACCATGATCCAGAAGTACGGCCACGACGAAGGCATCCAGTACCTGGCTGACCTGGACAAGAACATCCATGTCTACACCAAGTCCGGCTCCGGTCCCTCCAAGAACGTGGGCACCGGTGAGTGCGTCATCGGCATCGGCTTCCTGCATGACGGCATCACCCAGATCGTGGACAATGGCTATGGCAACATTCAGCTGGTCATTCCTTCCTCCGGCACCTCCTTCGAGATCGGCGCCACCGCCATCTTCAAGGGCGCTTCCCATCCCAACGCCGCCAAGCTGTGGATTGAGTACGCCCTGAGCCCCGAGTGCGTGGAGCTGGCCCAGGACAACGGCTCTTACCAGTTCCTGGTCATCGACAACGCCAAGCAGCCCGAGGTTGCCGAGGAGTTCGGTCTGGATCCCGAGAATGTCATGGATTATGACTTCGAGGATGCCAAGGCCAACATCAAGACCTATGTGGAAGAAGTGATGAATGCTCTGGGCGGCGGCGACGACCGCTTCAAGACCGAGTAATTCCTCGCGTCGGCATTCCCAAGTAAAAACATAGGGGGGATGGAGTCAGTCTCCATCCCCCTTTTCTTAGAAAAAACTTTCCCCGAAAGGAGGAACCTGCCTATGGCAAGTCGCCAGGGAGCCGCTTTGGATCGGAAAAAGCTGCTGGGTGACCCGATTATGGTCACCACCATTGTGGTCCTGATTGCTTTTTTAACTCTGTTCATCCTTTACCCGCTGGCCATTCTGCTGGTGGACAGCGTCTATGGTACGGAAACCGGCCTGACCATGTCGGTATTCAAGCGCATCTTTGAAATGAGAAATTTCCGCACCGCCATCACCAATACCCTGAAGGTGGGCTTTACGGTTGGTATTCTGTCCACGGTGATCGGTCTTCTCTTTGCCTATGTGGAGGTTTACGTCAAGGTCCGCACCAAATTGATGGGCGGACTGTTCCAGGTGGTTTCCATGCTGCCGGTGGTGTCGCCTCCCTTTGTGCTCTCTCTGTCCATGATCATGCTCTTTGGCAAGGCGGGTATCATCACCCGGTATCTGCTGCACATCTACGACAACAGCGTCTACGGCTTTGGCGGCATCACGGTGGTGCAGACCCTGACCTTCTTCCCGGTGTGCTATATGATGCTCAAGGGCCTGCTGAAAAACATTGATCCCAGCCTGGAAGAAGCTGCCCGGGACATGGGTGCGTCCCGGTTCAAGGTGTTCACCAGTGTCACCCTGCCCCTGATTCTGCCCGGCCTGGGCAATGCCTTCCTGGTGACCTTCATCGAGTCCATTGCCGACTTTGCCAACCCCATGATCATCGGCGGCTCCTATGACACCCTGGCCACCACCATCTATCTGCAGATCACCGGCGCTTACGACAAGCAGGGTGCAGCCGCCATGGCCGTGGTGCTGCTGAGCATCACGCTGGTGATGTATCTGGTGCAGAAGTACGTGCTGGAAAAGAAGACCGCGGCCACCCTCACCGGCAAGGCATCCCGGGCCAGAATGCTCATTGAGGATCGCTCCGTCACCACGCCGCTGACCATCCTGTGCTCTTTCATTGCCCTGTTCGTCATCCTGATGTACATCTGCGTGCCCTTCGGCGCGTTGTTCAAAACCTGGGGCTATGACTTCCACCTGACCACCAAATGGTTTGTCCGGGTGTTTGAAAAGTACAAGGGTCTGAAAGCGTTCAAGGATTCCTTTGTTTTGTCCCTGATTGCGGCCCCCATCACGGCGCTGTTGAGCATGATCATCTCTTATCTGGTGGTCAAGCGGGATTTCAAGGCAAAGGGCTTTATTGAGTTCGTCTCCATGCTGGCCATGGCTGTGCCCGGTACCGTTCTGGGCATTGGCTACATCCGGGGCTTTGTCAAGGGCGTGTTCGGTACCGGCTTTTTGGCAGGGCTCTATGGCAGCGCGGCGATTCTGATCATCGTGTTTGTCATCCGCAGCCTGCCCACCGGCACCCGCAGCGGCATTTCCGCCCTGCGCCAGATTGACAAGAGCATCGAGGAATCCGCCTATGACATGGGCGCCAACAGCTTCAAGGTGTTTATGACCGTAACGCTGCCGCTGATCAAGGATTCCTTCCTCAGCGGTCTGGTCACCGCCTTTGTCCGCAGCATTACAGCCATTTCCGCCATTATCCTGCTGGTGACCCCGGAGTTCCTGCTCATCACCGTGCAGATCAATGAGTTCGCGGAGAAGGGCTCCTACGGCGTGGCCTGCGCCTTCGCCACCATTCTGATCGCGATAACCTATGGCAGTGTGCTGCTGATGAACCTCGTTATCAAGTTCTTCGGTACCAGCCGGAAAATCAAGGAGGACAATTGATATGGCGAAAGAAAAGAAAGGCGTCCGCCTGGAACATATTTCCAAAATCTACAAAGACCCCAAAACCGGCAAGGATTTCTACGCTGTGAAGGATGCCAATCTGGAAATCAAGCCCGGCTCCTTCGTGACACTGCTGGGTCCCTCCGGCTGCGGCAAAACCACAACCCTGCGGATGATTGCCGGCTTTGAAAGCCCGGATGAGGGAGAAATCTACCTGGGGGGCGAACCCATCAATGCCCTCACCCCCAATAAGCGGGATACGGCAATGGTGTTCCAGAGCTATGCACTGCTGCCTCACTATAACATCTTTGACAACGTTGCCTACGGCCTGAAGCTGCGCAAGCTGGACAAGGCCACCATCAGGGAGAAGGTGACGAACATTCTCAAGCTGGTGGGCCTGGAGGGCATGGAAGCCCGGATGACCAACCAGCTCTCCGGCGGCCAGCAGCAGCGTGTTGCCCTGGCCAGAGCCCTGGTGCTGGAGCCCGGGGTGCTGCTGTTTGACGAGCCCCTCAGCAACCTGGATGCCAAGCTCCGTGTGTCCATGCGCACCGAGATTCGCCGCATCCAGCAGGAGGCGGGCATCACCGCCATCTACGTCACCCATGATCAGTCTGAGGCCATGGCCCTGTCCGATCAGATCATCATCATGGAAAAAGGCGTGGTGGCCCAGATCGGTACCCCTCAGGAAATCTATTACCATCCCGCCAGCGAGTTTGTGGCGGACTTCATCGGCGAGGCCAATTTCCTCCGGGGCACATTGGTGGACAAAAATGGCGATCAGGGCGTGGTGAACGTAGAGGGTACTCCCGTGGATGTGGTGGGCGTCCGGGATATTGACAAGGGAAAATCCTGCACCCTGGTGCTCCGGCCGGAATCCGCCGTGCTGGCGGACAAGGGGCAGCTGCCCTGCAAGGTCATGGTCTCCTGCTTCATGGGCTCCTACCAGAATTACCATGTGACGGTGGGCTCTACTCTGGTGAAGATTACGGACTTCAATCCCAAAAACAAGAAAATCTATCAGGTGGGTGACACCGCCTGGGTGGACTTTGAAAAGGAAAACGTCCACGTGCTGTAAAAGACATATTCTAAAGAACGCCTGAATCATTCGGGCGTTCTTTTTTACGATTTCCTCTTGTAAACCGGAGAAATCTGTGGTAGAATCCAAAAGATATGTATATTTTTTGCGTTTAGGAGGCAGCCCCATGCGTTACGCTCCCACGTAGCGTTCCCCCAGAGAAGCAGCAAACAAATACGACTTTGGAGGAATCAAGAATGTCTGAACTCATTGAACAAATCAGCCGCCGCCGGACCTTTGCCATCATCTCCCACCCCGACGCCGGTAAAACCACTTTAACCGAAAAATTCCTGCTCTACGGCGGCGCCATTGCCCAGGCCGGCGTGGTCAAGGGCAAGAAGAATGCCCGTGCCGCCACCTCCGACTGGATGGAGATCGAAAAGCAGCGCGGTATTTCCGTCACCTCTTCTGTGATGCAGTTCCAGTATGAAGGCTTCTGCATCAACATTCTGGATACCCCCGGCCACCAGGACTTTTCCGAGGATACCTACCGTACCCTGATGGCGGCGGACTCCGCC
>JALFGI010000309.1 GCA_022777455.1 Clostridiales bacterium
CAATCTGGCTACTGGGCAAGGTACAGGACTTGAAGTTTATCATTCAAGATTTGGTTTATGGATAATATGAAAACCTCCGACGAATTTCGTCGGAGGTTTTATGGTTCTAGGTTATCTTCTTGAAAAAGCGGCGATGCAAAAAAGGTATCTATCCCAATCCCCATTCCTTGGCACATCTCATGAATGATCCGTAGCTTAACCGAATCATACGAGCAGTTGATGACATTTCCAATCGTAGACTTGGGAACACCGCTTTTCATATACAGTTGATATTGTGTCATTTTTCTTTCATCTAGTAATTCTAACAGACGTTTGCTTACCGCCTCGTTTAGCTTCATTCTATACACCGCCCCTGTGACTGTACTATATTTAGTATATGGGCAGTTTTGCTAAAATTGGTCCCTGTACCTGTACTAATAGAGCTATTTGCAGTATGATGGTAATAGGGGTGCCATCGTATGAACGTAACTTTTTGTGGCCATTCGCAAATCACAAAGGCAGACAATATTGCGAATTGGCTTCGCAATGTAACACAAGACCTAATTGAGCAAGGAGCAACAACTTTTTATCTTGGAGGATATGGAGAGTTCGACAGTTTAGCAGCGTCTATTTTACGGGAACAAAAGAAAAAGTATCCGCAAATCGAGCTGGTTCTTGTATTGGCATATTTGAACACTGGCCGGGATGTTTCTGGCTATGACAGTACCGTGTATCCACCGCTGGAAAACGTACCGCGCCGTTTTTCGATTTCTCATAGAAATCGCTGGATGGTAGAGTCCGCCGATGTAGTGGTGGCCTATGTTCTCCATGATTGGGGCGGAGCAGCCACAACGTTACGGTGTGCCAAACAGAAAAAGAAGCAGATTATTTCATATCGTGATGAAATGGGCAGCTGAGGTTGTCTATTTTGCTGCCACTTCATATTTCCAAAACTGTTGAACGTTAAGCTGTCGGTAAAATTATGCCGAATTTTCATCACTTTACTTTTGAACTAATATTGCTTATAATATTAGTGTGAAAGGAAGTGGTACGGTGGGACAATTTGAACAGCTGGATCAGCTGCTGGAAACACAGGATGGGATGCTGCGAACAGCTCAAGTAGTATCTGCTGGTATTTCTAAGCCTGTTTTTTATGATTATGTGCACTCACGGGAATTGGAGCGGGTCGCGCATGGAATTTATCTTTCCAAGGATGCCTGGGTCGATGCCATGTACTTACTTCATCTGCGGGTCGAACAGGCAGTGTTTTCCCATGAGACAGCTTTATTTTTTCACGATCTGACAGACCGCGAGCCGCTGGAATATACGGTCACAGTCAAGACCGGATATAATCCCTCCAAGCTGAAAGCAGAGGGCGTACAGGTATTCACCATTAAGGCGGAACTGCATGGGGTGGGCCTGACAACGGCTCAGACACCATTTGGGCATACAGTTCCTGTCTATGACCTGGAGCGCACCATCTGCGACCTGCTCCGCAGCAGGAACAACATGGAGATGCAGACTTTTCAAGGGGCATTAAAGATGTATGCCAGAAGAAAAGACAAAGACCTGCGGACATTGATGCGGTATGCCGGTATGTTCCGGGTAGAAAAAATTCTGCGGCAGTATTTGGAGGTGCTTTTATGATAAAAACAGCAAGGCAGTTGAAGGATCTGATCCGCAATCTTTCCAGAAAAAAATCTGCGGACGCCCAGCTCTTGATGCGGAACTACATGATGGAGCGTTTTCTGGAGCGTATCTCCCTTTCTGAATATCGTGACAAATTTATTCTGAAAGGCGGTATGCTGGTAGCGGCTATGGTTGGTCTGGATGCCCGTTCCACGATGGATTTGGACGCTACTGTAAAAGGAGCCAATGTCAATGTGGAGGACATAGAGAATTTGATTTCCGCTATTGTGAGTGTCCCGCTTGATGATGGCGTCAAATTCCAGCTGAAAAGTATTTCGGAGATTATGGATGAGGCGGAATATCCGGGGATTCGCGTAAATATGACTACAACCTTTGACGGTGTGGTGACGCCTTTGAAGATTGACATTTCCACAGGGGATGCCATTACCCCCAGGGAGATCCGCTACTCTTTCAAGCTGATGCTGGAAGATCGCTCCATTGATATTTGGGCGTACAATCTGGAAACGGTTCTGGCCGAAAAGCTGGAAACGATCATTACCAGAACTACCACCAACACCCGCATGAGAGATTTCTATGACATTTATATTCTGGAACAGCTGCATGGGAATACATTGGACCCTCAGATTCTCCATGATGCGCTGCGGGCCACTGCTCACAAACGCGGGACAGAACGACATCTTGCAGAAGCTGCCGAAGTTTTTGAGGAAGTGGAGAACAGCTCGGTTATGCAGAAACTTTGGGAATCGTACCGCAAAAAATTTTCCTATGCGGCAGATCTGGAGTGGAACATCATCATGGGGGCGGTGCGCAGTTTATACGCTCTCAGTGAAAAGGAATCGAGCCTATGAAGAAGCACGGCCATTATTGTAAAGTCTGCGGAGAATATAAGGCTAATGAAAAATTTTCCGGC
The DNA here is from genome assembly GCA_022777455.1 of Clostridiales bacterium. Next base: position 2,540 of record JALFGI010000309.1, read on the forward strand.
AAAGGTCATGCGGCGCACGTCTGTAAATCCTGTGCTTCTTTGCCGCCGGAGAAGCAAGCGGAGCAAATGACAATAAACCGCTTGCTGAATCTCCCATGGAGATTATCAAAGGAGCAGATTTCCTGGCTGAAGAACCGAATGAAAGATAAGCGCCGGGAAGTTCGTGCGCTGGCAAAAGAACAATACGAGATGAGGTTTCCTCCGAAGCGGTTAGAGGACATCGAGGACAATTTTGATTTTCTCGATGAGGACGATTTAATAGAATAACAAAAGCGGTCTGCACCATGCAGGCCGTTTCTTTTTTGGAAAGGAGGTCTCCCTTATGGCAACCACACGCATCATGCCGCTGCATATCGGCAAGGGTCGGACTGAGAGCCGTGCCATCAGCGATATTATTGACTATGTGGCAAATCCCCAAAAGACCGACAACGGAAAATTGATTACCAGCTATGGATGTGACAGCCGCACTGCTGATGCAGAGTTTCTGTTGGCAAAGCGGCAGTATATTGCCGCCACCGGACGAGTGCGCGGTACAGATGATGTGATCGCCTACCATGTGCGCCAGTCGTTCAGGCCCGGAGAGATCACACCGGAGGAAGCCAACCGGCTGGGCATAGAATTTGCCAGGCGGTTCACCAAAGGCAATCATTCCTTTGTGGTCTGCACCCACATCGACAAATCGCATATTCATAATCACATCATCTGGTCGGCGGTCAATATGGATTGTGACCGGAAGTTCCGTAACTTTTGGGGAAGCACCAGAGCTGTTCGACGTTTAAGTGACACCATTTGTATCGAGAACGGACTATCCATTGTGGAGAACCCCAAGCCCCACGGAAAAAGCTACAACAAGTGGCTGGGCGAACAAGCCAAGCCCTCCCATCGGGAACAGCTACGGGTGATGATTGACCGGGCGCTGGAGCAAAAGCCAGCAGACTTTGACACACTTCTGCAACTGCTTTCCGAGATGGGCTGCGAGGTATCTCGGCGCGGGAAAGCAATCCGCCTTAAAGCTCCCGGCTGGAAGAATGTAGCCCGTATGGATGACAAGCTGGGAGCCGGGTACAGCGAAACAGAAATCCGTGCGGTGCTGGCTGGAGAAAAGCAGCACACGCCCCGCAAGAAATCCACCGTGCAGCCGGAGCCACCCAAGGTCAATTTGCTGGTGGATATTCAGGCAAAATTGCAGGCCGGGAAAGGTGCTGGATATGCACGCTGGGCCAAGGTTTTTAACTTAAAACAGATGGCGCAGACCGTGAATTTTCTTACCGAACATCACCTACTGGACTATACAGAGCTGGAAGAAAAAGCGGTGGCGGCTACCGCCCATCACAATGAGCTGTCAGCGCAGATTAAGGCGACGGAGAAACGCATGGCAGAGATCGCCGTCCTGCGTACCCATATCGTTAATTATGCCAAGACCCGCGAGACCTATGTTGCCTATCGCAAGGCCGGTTATTCCCGAAAATTTCGGGAGGAACATGAGCAAGAAATTCTGCTCCATCAGGCGGCAAAAAATGCCTTTGATGAGATGGGAGTGAAGAAGCTGCCCAAGGTCAAAGACCTGCAATCTGAGTATGCCAAACTGCTGGAGGAAAAGAAGAAAACCTACGCCGAGTACCGGCGTTCCCGTGAGGAAATGCGGGAACTTTTGACGGCAAAGGCCAATGTGGATCGGCTGCTGAAAATGGATGAGGAACAGAAAAAAGAACAAGAAAAAGACCACGGCCAGCGGTAAGCCGGTCATGGTCATAAGCGTCCATCGGACGCGTAGCCGCAGAATGAAATTCTGCGTTCAAAGGGGCTTGGGGGCGCTGCCCTCAACAAGCAAAGCAGAGGGGGAAATCACGTCAGGATTTTTCCCTCTGTGGGCCGAGTGTATGCTCCTCAAGTGCATTTTTTACTCGGCAGAGCGGAGCCAGTTGC
>JALFGI010000104.1 GCA_022777455.1 Clostridiales bacterium
TCCAAGCGGAAGATGCTCCAGCGGATCTACGGCATCGGCTTCCCCAGCAAGGAGGAGCTGGAGGAGTACCTGAAGCAGCAGGAGGAAGCTCTGAAGCGGGACCACAACAAGCTGGGCCGGGAGCTGGAATTCTTCACCACCGTGGAGTCCATCGGCCAGGGCCTGCCCATTCTGCTGCCCAAGGGCGCAAGAGTGATTCAGACCCTCCAGCGCTGGGTGGAGGACGAGGAGCAGAAGAGAGGGTATCTGCTCACCAAGACCCCCCTCATGGCAAAATCCGACCTGTATAAGATTTCCGGCCACTGGGATCACTACCTGGACGGCATGTTCGTTCTGGGTGACCCCAGCGACGAGACCAAGGAGTGCTTCGCCCTGCGGCCCATGACCTGCCCCTTCCAGTACCAGGTGTTCCTGAACCGGGCCCGGAGCTATCGGGACCTGCCCATGCGCCTGGGGGAGACCTCCACCCTGTTCCGCAACGAGGATTCCGGCGAGATGCACGGCCTGATCCGCGTCCGCCAGTTCACCATTTCCGAAGGCCACCTGATTCTCCGCCCCGATCAGCTGGAGGAGGAGTTCAAGGGCTGCCTGGAGCTGGCCAAATACTGCCTGGATACTGTGGGCATGTTGGAAAACTGCACCTACCGGTTCAGCCAGTGGGACCCCGCTAATCCCAAGAACAAGTATGAGGGTACCGCCGAGCAGTGGGAGACCGCCCAGGCAGTCATGAAGCAGATTCTGGACGATCTGGGCGTGGAATACACCATCGGCATTGACGAGGCCGCCTTCTATGGCCCCAAGCTGGACATTCAGTACAAGAATGTGTTCGGCAAGGAAGACACCATCGTCACCATCCAGATTGATATGCTGCTGGCGGAGCGCTTCGGCATGGAGTACACCGATGCCGACGGCCAGAAGAAGCGCCCCTATATCATCCATCGCACCAGCCTGGGCTGCTATGAGCGCACCCTGGCCTACCTGATTGAGAAGTACGCCGGCGCCCTGCCTCTGTGGATGATGCCCACCCAGGTGAAGGTGATGCCCATCACCGACCGGGCCCATGACTACGCCAAGAGTCTCACGGAGAAGCTGAACGCCGTGAACATCCACGCCGAGGGCGACTACCGCAGCGAAAAGCTGGGCTACAAGATCCGGGAGGCCCAGATGCAGAAGATCCCCTATATGCTGGTGGTAGGCGACCGGGATATGGAGAACGGTACCGTCTCCGTCCGTACCCGCAAGGGTGACGACCTGGGCGCCATGACGCCCGACGCATTCATCGCCAAGTGCCTGATGGAGATCGCCTCCAAGGCCAAGGAAATCTGATTGAAAATATTGCAATAAACGGGGCTGCCTCATGAAGAGACAACCCCGTTTTTGCGTGCTTACAGGTTATGTGCCAATTGGGACCCCTTGGATTTTTCCCAATCCAGCAGCCATTGCTTCCGGTCCAGTCCTCCTGCGTAGCCGGTGAGGCTGCCACCGCTGCCCACCACCCGGTGGCAGGGGATGAGGATGGAAATGGGATTGTGACCCACCGCGCCGCCCACCGCTTGAGCGGACATCCGGGGAATGCCCCGGTTTTTTGCAATCTGGGCGGCAATGGCGGCATAGGTGGTGGTTTCCCCGTAGGGAATGCGGCGCAGAAGGTCCCACACCTCCCGGCGGAATTCGCTTCCTTTGGGGTTCAGGGACAATTCGCCGATTTCCGGCCTGTCCCCTGCGAAGTATCGGTCCAGCCAGTTTGCTGCCAGCTCCAGAGTGGGCGTAAGCGCCCGGTGCTCTTTCAGGTCCTGGGGGAGATATTTCTGGCCCTGCATCCACAGTCCCACCAGCGCCCCATCCTCCTCCGCCAGGGTGAGCTGCCCCAGGGGAGAATCGTATTTCCAGGTATAAATCATACCTTTGTCCTCTGGGTAAAGACCAGCACGATGACGGCGCCCACCAGGGCAGACACCGTACCGAATACCAGCATGGCCTGCACGCCCAGAGCGTCCAGAATCCGTCCGGCCACAATGGCTCCCAGCACATTGCCCAGAGTCATGGACATGGTGTAGAAGGCCTGTCCCTTCACAGAATCCTCCGGGGCCATGATGGCGTTTATGTAGAAAACGGCGCTCACCGTCATCAGCGCCCAGCCGAAAATCTGGAACAGCTGCACGGCATAAAACCCGGCAATATTGGTACACAGCAGGGTCCCCAGGCATTTCAGGAAGAAAAATACCCCGGAAATCCGGAACCAGACGTGGCTCTTTGCTTTTTTCAGCATCCAGCCGAACAGGAACATCACCGGAAGCTCAATCAAAGAGGCAAAGGCCATGGCCACCCCCATCTCCCGGCTGGTGCCGCCCTTGGCCTGCACGATCTGGAAGGTGAAGCTGTTGAGCACCACATGGCTGACAAAAATCAGAACCAGACCCACCAGCACCACAGCATACCGGGGATACCTGCCCAAAAAGCCCCCTTTGGATGCCGGCTTCTTTTCAGCATCCCCCGCTTTGGAATCCACCGTTCCAAAGGCTTTCACCGATGCCAGCATCAGAGCGAAACCAAGCCCCATGCACACCGGCACCGTCACCGGGCCAAAGCGATTCGCCAGCAGGCCGATGAGATAGGCCGCTGCCGCATAGCCCAAGGAGCCAAAGCCCCGGGCGATGCCGAAATCCAGCTTCTCCCCGCTGTTCACTGCGGCGATGCCCATCGCATTCACCAGGGGCGTGGTCATCTGAAGCAGCACCATGCAGCCGGTGTACAGCAGTCCTGTGACCGCCATGCTGCCCCGGCTGAGCACCAGTCCCACCCCGCAGGCCAGGGCCGCCCCGCCGGACAGGGTAATCAGCCGTCCCAGACTCAGGCTGCCGGGCTTGTCCGCGTAGGCGGCAACCACCGGCTGGAGCAGGGCGGACAGCAGTCCCGCCCCGGCGATGAGAATGCCTACCTGACTGTTGTCAAATCCGGCCTGGAGCAGATACATGCTGACAAAGCCCAT
>JALFGI010000128.1 GCA_022777455.1 Clostridiales bacterium
GATGAACTGCTCAATCTTCTCCTCCACGCTGCCGGGCTGGGCAGGGGCGTACACCTTGGGCTGCTTGGGCTCTTTCGGCTCCTTGGGTTCTCTGGGAGCCTGGGGCTTCTTTTCACGATTTTCCCGGCGCTCTTTCTTCTCGGGCTTGGGAGCTTCCTCTGCCTTGGGGGCGGCGGGCTTGGTCTCTTCCTTCACGGGTGCTGCTTTGGGAGCCTCGGGCTTGGGAGCCTCAGCTTTGGGAGCCTCAGCTTTGGGAGCCTCGGGCTTTTTGGGCGCCTTGGGCTTGGAGCGGGAGGCGGAGGACAGGGCAACCTTGGGAGCCTCGGGCTGGGGATCGGGCATTTCGTAGCTGACCTCGATTTTTGCGGGCTGTGCACCGAAGCCCAGGAAGCCGGACTTGGGCAGCTGAATCACCTGATAAGAGAAGCTGTCGGCGTCCAGGCCCAGCTGGGCTACGGCGTTGGCCTTGGCTTCGTCGATGGTTTTACCGGTGATGATGTGTTTCATTTCCATAGATCATTCCTCCGTTTGCTGGGAATATCGGTTGGGATCGTAATTGCGGCCCTTGCAGTAGGGACGGTCGGGGATACCGGACATGGTTTCCTTCTCCTCCTCGGCTTCCTCTGTCAGCAGGCCTTTTCTGGCGGCGTACTCCCGAGTGGCGGCAGCCCGCTGGGCCTCCTCCTGCTCCTTCTGCTTCTTCTGCATCTTCTTTTTGCTGGTGTTCTCGGTGATGCCGTCGGGGTTGGCGGCCCGGCGCTCGGCCCGGATGCGTTCCTTCTCGGCTTCGATCTTATCCTGCTCCAGGCGGCGCTTCAGCCGCTCGGCATCCTCAGCGTCGTAGATGGTGCGGTAGCGCTTGTTGAGGAGCACGTCCTCAGCGGTTCTCACCACGCCGCCGACGAACCAGTACAGGGACAGGGAGGCGGGGACGGTAAAGCCGATCCACAGCATCATCAGGGGCATGGTGTACATCATGATCTTGTTGGTCTGGGCGGTCTGAGAATTCTTGGCAGTTTCCTGATCCTGGATGCCGTCTTTGTTGGTGACCAGGGAGTCGTTCATCTTCTGGGAAATCCACATGGTGACCACCTGGTTGCCTGCGGACAGCAGAGCGATCAGGAAAGCGCCGATCTGGGGCCAGCACCAGAAGGTGGAGGCGAACACATTGAACTTGGGAATATCGCCCAGGTTGATGCCCAGGAAGGTGAAGTCGATACCGGCCAAGGTGGCCTCGCTGAGGGTGGGGATGGCTGCCTTCACCAGCTCGGAATACTCGGGCTGGGACAGTAGCTGGGCAGCGGTGATCTGATGGTAGAAGGAGTTGGCGCTGAAGGCCTCGGGGGCGGCCTCCACAAGAACGGCAACGATCTGCTCCGCTACCTCCAGGCTCTCGTGGAGCATATACACAATGGGCTGGCGCACCACGGTATACAGGGGCAAAATGATCAGCATGGGAAGCAGACTCCACAGGCAGCCGCCGCCCATGGAAACGCCTTCTTCCTTATAGAGGTTCTGCAGCGCCTGATTCTGGCGCTGGGGGTCATCGGCGTACCGGCGCTGGAGCTCCTGCAGCTGGGGCTGGAGCCGGGACATCTTCATCATGCTCTTTTTGGATTTTGCGGTCATGGGCAGCAGCACCAGCTGCACCACGATGGAGAACACGATCAGGGCAAAGCCATAGCTGTGGGAAAACTGATACAGCCAGTCCAAAAGGTAACCGAAGGGTACCTGAATGATATCAGCGATAGAGAATGCTAGAAACATGGACTTTCCTCCTTATTTTTTTGAAAGTCGGGGAACGGGGTCGTAGATGTCTCCGTGGTAGAACGGGTGGCATTTGCAGATGCGCTTCAGCGCAAGCCAGCCGCCTCGGAGGGCCCCGTAACGGCAAATCGCTTCATAGGCATAGGCGGAGCAAGTGGGCCGGAACCGGCATCTCGGTGGACATGCCGGGGAAATATACCTCTGATAAAACCGGATGAGGGCAAGAAATGCTTTTTTCATGGCACGTCATTTCCTTTGCACAGAATTCCTGCCTTTTCGGCCAGGGAGAGGAAGCTGCCGGTGAGCTTGTCGAAGGGAGCCTTCACCGCCCGGGTGCGGGCCACCACCACAATGTCCCAGCCGGGCTGGAACCGGAGCTCATTGAGCCGGTAGATTTCCCGCAGCCGGCGCCGTGTCCGGTTGCGGACCACCGCGTGGCCCAGCTTCTTGCTCACCGTAATGCCCACCCGGTTGAGTTCCGTGCGGTTGCGGCGGGCGTAAAGCACCATATAGGAATCTGCGTAGCCGCTGGTATGGTACAGCCGGCGGAAAACATGATTGAGCTTTAAACTGGTGGAAAACCTCATTAGACTCCATCTCCTGGTCTGTGCATAAAAAAAGGGAGCGGGGCGAACATTTCACCCCGCTTTTGCTCCCATTTCGCTCAGAGCAACATTCCCACGCCGGGGCGCAAAATGCTCATCAAGCGGACAGAACCTTGCGGCCCTTGGCACGGCGGCGGGCGAGAACCTTGCGGCCGTTGGAAGTAGCCATTCTCTGGCGGAAACCATGAACCTTGGAACGATGACGTTTGCTGGGCTGATAGGTACGCTTCATTTAAGTTACACCTCCTTGAAATTGATGTTCATATGCTCGACAGCCATGTTGGCCGCAGCAACACATAATAACTGACTTTAACAGTCATGCTGAAGTATTATAACCGAAAAACGGCAGCAGGTCAACATATTTTTTCATTTTCTGCCGGTTACTGCTTCCGCCATACCATTTTGTTTACCACGCCGGTGTAGCTCTGGATGATTTTGACCACCTTGTCGGACACGTTTTCGTCGGTGTAATCCGGCACGGGGGTGCCCAGGTGACCGTTTCGGTTCATTTCCACCGCGGTGTCCACCGCCTGGAGCAGACCCTTCTCGTCAATGCCGGAGAGAATGAAGCAGGCCTTGTCCAAGGCCTCCGGCCGCTCGGTGCTGGTGCGAATGCACACGGCGGGGAAGGGGTGGCCCACACTGGTAAAGAAGCTGCTCTCCTCCGGCAGGGTGCCGGAATCGGACACCACGGCAAAGGCGTTCATCTGCAGGCAGTTGTAGTCGTGGAAGCCCAGGGGCTCATGCTGAATCACCCGCTTGTCAAGGACGAAGCCCGTGGCCTCGATCCGCTTTTTAGACCGGGGATGGCAGGAATAGAGGATGGGCATGTCGTATTTTTCCGCCATGGCGTTGATGGCGTTAAAGAGAGACAGGAAATTTTTCTCCGTGTCGATGTTCTCCTCCCGGTGGGCGGACAAGAGAATGTAGCGCCCTTTTTCCAGCCCCAGCCGGGTGTGGATGTCGGAGGCTTCAATTTTGGGTAGATTCCTGTGGAGCACCTCCGCCATGGGGGAGCCGGTGACGTAGGTCCGCTCCCGGGGCAGCCCTGTGTCCGCCAGGTAGCGGCGGGCATGCTCGGAGTAGGCCATGTTCACGTCGGAAATGATGTCCACAATCCGCCGGTTGGTCTCCTCCGGCAGGCATTCATCCTTGCACCGGTTGCCCGCCTCCATGTGGAAGATGGGGATGTGCAGTCGCTTGGCACCGATGACGCTGAGGCAGCTGTTGGTATCCCCCAGCACCAGCACGGCGTCGGGCTGGATGGCGGCCATGAGCTTGTAGCTTTCGGCAATGATGTTGCCCATGGTCTCGCCCAAGTCGGAACCCACGGCGTTGAGATAAACCTCCGGGTCCTTCAGCTCCAGATCATGGAAGAACACGCCGTTGAGGTTGTAGTCGTAATTCTGTCCCGTGTGGGCCAGGATGGTATCAAAATAGATGCGGCATTTGTCAATCACCGCCGCCAAACGGATGATCTCCGGCCGGGTGCCTACGATGATCAGCAGCTTCAGCCTGCCGTTTTCCTTCCAGGTTACCTTGCTGTAGTCCATGTTTTTCCTCCTATACCGGCTCGAAGAAGGTGTCCGGGTGGCCGGGATCAAAGGGCTCGTTGGCCCACATCACCGTCACCAGGTTCTCGGAGTCGGACAGATTGATGATGTTGTGGGTGTAGCCGGGGAGCATGTGCACCGCCTGCAGCTTCTCTCCGCTGACCTCAAACTCCAGTACCTCTTCCGTGCCGATCTTCCGCTGCCGAATCAGGCCATGGCCGGATACCACAATGAAAAATTCCCATTTGCTGTTGTGCCAGTGCTGGCCCTTGGTCACCCCGGGCCTGGAAATATTTACGGAAAACTGGCCGTGGTCGGATGTTTTCATCAGCTCCGTAAAGCTGCCCCGGTCATCTTTGTTCATTTTCAGATCGAAGATGGCCTTTTCTCTGGGCAGATAGGAAAGGTACATGGAGTAGAGCTTCTTTTCAAAGCTCCCCTCCGGGATGCTGGGCATTACCAAGGTTGCGGGCTGGTCGCGGAAGGTGTGCAGGCACTCTACGATGTAGCCCAGGGTTGCCTTATGGGTGACGGGGGCGGCGCAGTAGCGGCCGTCCTCCTGGAGGATTGTTTCCACGCCGCTGAATTCGCAGTGGTGCTCATGGCCTTCCAGGGCGTCGAACAGCTCCTCCACCAGATCGTCGATGAACAGCATTTCCAGCTCCACGCTGGGGTCGTTCACGGTGATGGGCAGATCGTTTGCGATATTATGGCAGAAGGTGCCCACGGCGGAATTGTAGTTGGGCCGGACCCATTTGCCCACCAGATTGGGGAAGCGGTACACCAGCACCTTGGCGCCGGTTTCCTGACCGTATTGGAAGAACAGCTCCTCCCCCTCTTTTTTGCTCAGACCGTACTCGCTGGTGCCGAAGCGGCCGGAAAGGGTGGCCTGGATGGAGGAGGAGAGCATCACGGGGCAGGTGTTGCCGTGCCTTTTGAGGCACTCCAGCAGTGTGGAGGCAAAGCCGAAATTGCCCTGGTGAAATTCTTCATTGGTTTTGGGCCGGTTCACCCCGGCCAGATTGAACACGAAATCCGCCCGGGCGCAGTAGCCTTCCAACTCCTGGGGGGTGCTGCCCAGGTCGTATTCCATGATTTCTTCAATATGAAGGCCGGGGCGGGTGCGGTTTTTCCCGTCCCGGATGTTTTTCAGATTTTCCACCAGGTTCTTTCCTACAAAGCCCCTGGAACCGGTGATCAGTATCTTCATGGCCGGCCTCTCAGTTGTGGCGGATGCCGGCCAGTTCTTCCTGAACATAGTCGGTGGTGCGTATTTTCTTCACCGTTCCCTCCACATCCAGCCGGGTGGTGTTGTGGCTGGTATAGGATTCCTCGGCCTGGGTGAGCACCTGACCCTGGACGAAATACTTGTCGTAGTTCAGGTCCCGGCCGTCGGCGGCCACCCGGTAGTAGTTGCCCATGTCCTCGCTGCGCAGCCGCTCCTCCCGGGTCATCAGGGTTTCGTAGAGCTTCTCGCCGTGGCGGGTGCCGATGATGTTGGTGCCGGTGTCACCGAAGAGCTGCTGTACCGCCTTGGCCAGATCTCCGATGGTGGAGGCGTCCGCCTTCTGGATGAACAGGTCGCCGGGGTTGGCGTGCTCAAAGGCGAATTTCACCAGGTCCACCGCCTCGTCCAGATTCATCAGGAACCGGGTCATGTGGGGGTTCGTGATGGTAATGGGATTGCCGGCGTGAATCTGGTCGATGAACAGAGGAATCACGCTGCCCCGGCTGCACATCACGTTGCCGTAGCGGGTACAGCAGATGGTGGTGCCGCCCCGTTCCGCGGCCACCCGGGCGTTGGCGTAGATCACATGCTCCATCATGGCCTTGGAGATGCCCATGGCGTTGATGGGGTAGGCGGCCTTGTCGGTGGACAGGCACACCACCCGCTGCACCCCGGCATCAATGGCGGCGTGGAGCAGATTGTCGGTGCCCACAATGTTGGTCTGCACCGCCTGCATGGGGAAGAACTCGCAGGAGGGCACCTGCTTCAGGGCGGCGGCGTGGAAGATGTAGTCCACCCCGGGCATGGCGTCCCGGATGGACTGAGGGTCCCGCACGTCGCCCACATAGAATTTCACCTTCTTGGCGCTGTCGGGGTAAAGGGCCTGGAGCTGGTGACGCATGTCATCCTGCTTCTTCTCGTCCCGGGAAAAAATGCGGATCTGGCCGATGTCGGTGTTCAGAAACTGCTTCAAAACGGTATTGCCGAAAGAACCGGTACCGCCGGTAATCATCAGTGTTGCGCCGGAAAATGCGGACATAAGCTAATTCTCCTTCTTTTTCTGGCTTGGGAAGCCATGTTATGCCTATTATCTTTTTATTATACCACCATTTCCCCCACATGTCCACAGAAAATCCGGCGGCGGGGAAATAGGAATTTGGCGGGCTGTGCCCGCGGACAATGGCGCACCGGGCTGGTGTATGATCCGGGACTCCTGGGTAAAGCCCGGTGACGTTTCTGCGTGCCAGGCTACAACAATCGCCCAGCCAGTGTAGGGGAGGCTCGTAGCCTCCCGCGCGGTATAATCCACAAAAATAAACCGGGTTGGGCGAATTCGTACGATGTCAGACACGATACCATTCAACGGAACACTCAATTTCGTTACGTTGCGGGCGGCTACGAGCCGCCCCTACAGTTTTATCGTGGTGCTGTGGGAATTCGCCCAACCCGTTTCCTCATCAAGGGGGCTCCTTTTTTTCGCAGAAAAACACCCCACTTGTCAGAGTGTGTATCATACTGTCTGACAAATGGGGCAATTTTCTATTGATGGGAATCAGCCCACCTGGTTTTCCTGGGTGAAAACGTCGCTGGCGGCTTCCATTTCAAAGTAAGCTTCCAGGACCTGTTCAGCCACAGGGGCCAGCCAGCTGCCGTGGGCAGCCTTCTCGCCGTAGACGGCCACGGCAATTTCGGGATCGTTCTTGGGGGCGAAGCAGATGAACGCAGCGTGGTCAGAGCCGCCGGAGGCGTGCTGGGCGGTACCGGTTTTGGCACAGACCTCCACAGGGAAGGGTTTCAGGGTCTCGTGGCCGCCGAAGTATTTGTTGGCGGTACCGCCTACGTCGGTGATGACCTTGCGCATACCGGTCATGTACATTTCGTAGGTGTCGTAGGAGATGTCCATTTTGCTCACGATCTCCGGCTGATTCTGCTTGATCAGCGTCCGGTAATCAGAGGAGGCCACCCGGTTCAGGAAGGTTGCCCGGTAGCGGGTGCCCCGGTTGGCCAGCGTGCAGGCATAGACACACAGCTGCAGGGGGGTGAATCGGTTCTCGGACTGACCGATGGCGCACAGAACACGGTCACCGGCGTTCCACACGGCGTCGGGGCCGGTATAGGAGGCGGCCTTACTTTCGGCGTTTGCCCGCCAGCCGATCTGCTCCGTCAGCTCGATGCCGGTGGGCTCGCCCAGGCCGAAGCCCTTGGCGGTTTCATCCATCATATCAATGGTCAGCCGGTAGCCCAGCTCGTAGAAGAAGTAGTTGCAGGAAACCTTCAGGGCATCCGTGGCATCAATGGTGCCGTGGGTGGCCTGGACGGAGGAATACAGCAAGCACTTGGGGCTGAAGCCTTCCAGGGTGGTGAACACGCCTTTATCCTGGATCGTTTCCATATAGTTCAGGATTCGCTCGCCTTTGGAGTTGGTATGCTCCATGGCGGCAACCAGAGTGCACATTTTGTAGGTGGAGCCGGGAGCGTAGTAGGCGCCGAAGGCCCGGTTGAAGAAGGGCTTCTTGGGGTCTTCCATGATGGCGTTCCATGTTGCTGCCTCCCGGATGGTGGCCAGGTCGTAGGAGGGGTAGCTGGCGCAGGCCAGAATCTCGCCGGTCTTGACCTTCATCACCACCACGGCGGCGCCTTCGGCGTCCAGACCGGTGCTCTCACCTTCGGAGGTGTTGATCTCCGGGTTGGTGAGTTCCTCCATGACCTCTGCCAGTGCATCCTCGGAGATTTTCTGCAGGGTGATGTCGATGGTGGTTTCCACGTTGTTGCCGGCGATGGGTTCCTTGCCTGTCAGGTATTCCTGGCGGATGATGGCGCCGTCCTTGGAAACCACGTCCAGACGGCTGCCGTCGATGCCGTGGAGATATTCCTCAAAGGCCTCCTCGAAGCCGGACTGGCCGATGTAGGCATCCATGGAGTAGCCCTGATCCTTGTATTTTTCCCAGTCGGAGTCGTCCATGCCGCCCATGTAGCCCAGAATGTGGGCGGCGTAGGTGGTGTGGTATTCCCGGACGGTGGAGGATTCCACCATCAGACCCGGGGTATTCAGCTCCAGAATGGCGGACAGGTTCTCGTTGGAAACGTCCTCGATGAACACGTAGTTGGGCAGGTTGGTCACGCCGCGCAGGTCGAATTCGTAGCGCAGGCCGATGACGCCCCGGGCCTCTTCGTCGGTCCATTCTTCGGGCAGCTCATAGCGGACCCGCATTTTTTCCACCAGCAATGGAGCAGTGATATCCGGGTCCAGACCCCAGTCCACCATGAAGTTCTGGTAGTAGCCCTGCCAGGAGGTGTTGTAGCTGTCCAAAGTATACTCAAAGGGACGGGTGGCGGTGACGGGGAAGTGGTCGTTGTGGGTGACGCCCAGCTCCTCGCACTTTTTCAGCAGGTTATAAAGGTACTGGTTCCGGTCGTCGGCGGATTTGATCACGTAGTGGTTGAACACCAGGTCATAGCTGGCCCGGTTGCCCACCAGCACGTTGCCGTTTCGGTCCAGGATATCTCCCCGGGCGGCACGGACGGTGGTGATGGTGGAGTAAGTGGTTGCGTTGTCGGTATTGCCTTTTGTTTCGATGATCTGCAGGGAGAAGAGCTTTGTGGCGTAAAGGAACATGACAAAGCCAAAAATACCCAACAGCATGGCCGACCGGAATCGGGTCATTCTTTCCATGTGTAGCCTCCGATTTGACCAATGTGGTAGATAAGATAATAAAGGGGAATCATCGCCGCCACGGTAAGGGCACCGGTGATCAGGAAACGGGGACCCCGGTACCACCGGGTCAGGCCCATGAACATTCCGACGACATACAGTCCGATTTCATAGGCCATGGCGGCCAGCCCCGCGCACAGGATGATGGAGCTGGGGCTGCGGTGCCACACCAGCTGGCGGAACAGTGTGGCGCACATGCCGAAAATGGTGAGCAGAACCACACAGTAGGGGCCGGGGGCGGAACCGGAGAAATAATAGATGGTGGATGATACCAGGATGAACACACTGCCCACCTCACTGCCTTCAATCACGGTGATCAGCAGCATGGCGGCCACTGCCAGGTCCGTGGTGGAACCAAAGATGGAAACCCGGCTCATGATGGAGTCCTGAATCACCAGGCACAGCACGCAGATGCCCACATAGCCCAGCCAGCGCAAGGTCTGCAGCCACTGCAGGTGGGTGAAGCGCAGAGGCTTCAGCGGGCTGACCCGGGGGGCATCCGGCTTGAATTCGTTCACCAGGGTGCGGCGTACCCGCTTGGTTTTTTGCTTGGGGCGGGACTTGGCGGCCGGACGTCTGGCGGCAGAGGATTTGCCTGAGGAAGACCTGGCGGCGGAAGCTCTGCGGGTGCGGTCGGAGCGGGAGTTGCTTTTTTCAGCCATAGAAGAAGTCCTCATTCCGTGCGGAAATTTGTCAGGATGAAAATCTGCTCCAGGGAGCTGATTTCCGCGGCAGGCTCCAGAACAGCGTATTTCGCCACGCCGGTTTCCTTAAAGCCTGCGTCCACCACGTAGCCCAGAATCAGACCTCTGGGGTACACCGTGGAGCCGGAGGTAACCACCTGGTCGTTGTTGCGGATGATGGAGGAGGAGGGCAGGTAGTCCATCTGCAGGTATTTCTCGTTGCCGTCGATATAGCCGCCGCTGACCATGCCGTTGTAGCCGGAGGTGGTGATGGTGGCGGAGATTTCCAGCGTGGAGTCCAGTACGGTTTTGACCACGGCGAAATTGGAGCCGACCTGGGTGACCAGGCCCACCACTTCGCCGTTTTCGGTGATGGCAACCATGTTTTCCTCGATGCCAACATTGGAGCCGCGGTTGATGGTGAAGGTATTGGACCAGTCGGTGGAGCTCCAGCCGATGATATAGGCGTCGGTCATGTCGTAGTCCTCGTGGACTTCCTTCAGGGACAAGGCCTTGCGCAGACGGTCGTTCTCACGCTCGGTGGAGTCTGCCTGACGGGCCACGTCCTCCATCTGGGCAATGCTGGCCTTCAGCGCTTCATTTTCCGCCTCCAATGCCTCGTAGCGGAACATATAGCTGTAGTATCGCTCGGCGGTTTTGGTCAGGGAGGTACCCGCCGCCCGGAAGGGGGCCAGCACGCCCTGGACCATCAGTTCCGGGATGCTTCGATTGGTCAGGCCTGCCATCACCGACAGCGTGGCAGTGACAAGCACGGCCAGGATGACGATGATTTTCAGCTTTGTATTGAACAGGTTTCTCATGTTATTCCTCCCAATTCATCATCTGCCCCAGGACAGTGCCCAGACGGCAGACGGGAAGTCCCATTACATTGTAGTAGTCTCCCCGGATGCCGGGGCAGAACAGGGCTGCGCCGCCCTGGATGCCGTAGGCTCCTGCTTTGTCCATGGGTTCGCCGGAGGCCACATAGCGCCGGATTTCGGCCTCCGACAGGGGACGGAAGGTCAGGTCGGTCACCTCGGTAAAGGTCTCCCGGCGGTCACCGCAGAGCACGGTACAGCCGGTCATCACCTGGTGCTCCCGGCCGGAGAGCAGCTGCAGCATGGCCACGGCTTCCTCCCGGCTGTGGGGCTTGCCCAGCACCCTGCCGGCGCAGACGACGATGGTGTCCGCTGCCACCACCACATCCTCCGGACCCCGCTCCACGGCCAGCGCCTTACGGCAGCTCACCCGGGCCACCTCGTCACAGGGAGATTTGGTGGGGTCCATGGCCTCGTCGATATCCGCAACCCGGACGGTAAAGGGTATGCCGAACAGGCTCAGCAGCTCCCTGCGCCGGGGGGAGGCGGAGGCAAGAATCAAATTTTTCATTTCTGCTCCAATCCTCTCAGGTACAGTCCCCGGGTACAGAAGCCGGGCTCGAAGGGCACGGGACTCATATACTCGCTGAGGACCCGGTCCACCTCCCGGCTGTTTTCCGTGGTGAAGTACAGCCGGATGGCCCACAGGCCCAGACGGGCCAGATCGTTCTGCCGGTCCAGCCAGCTGAGCTTCTTTCCGTTGAGCAATACGCTGCGGCAGGTATTGCCGTCTTTGATGATGGGGAACTCCGCGCCGGTGCGGTCGGTGAGCTTGGTGGCCACGGAGCCGCAGGTGCATTCGCCGGTGCGGCCCTGGATCAGGCAGTGCTCGGTGATCATCAGGGGCAGACGGCCGTAAGCAAAAATCTCCGTGGGCACGGCCTTGCTGATGTCCCGGATCTGGGGCAGGGTCAGCTCAAAGCTCAGGCAGGCGGAGGCAAAATCCATCATCTGAAGTGTGTTCATGGAGGCGGAGTTAAAGACGTTCAGGCCGAAATCTCCGTGCAGCCGGAGCCCTGCCTCCCGGACGGGGATCACCAGGCCGTAGTTGCCCACCAGGACGTCTTTGATGCCCATGCTCTTGATTTGCTCCAGACCGGCGCGCAGCTTGGGCAGCTCGCCGTCGTGGACGATTCTGGGCAGCACGGCGGCCACCCGGCCCCGTTTTCCCAGAACCTGGCACAGGGAAGCGTCTTCGGTGAGCAGGTGGATGGGCACATAGAGCATGGCGGTTTCCGCGTTCACCAGGGTGGGGGTGAGCTGCTCCCGGGTGGTGACCTGGATGGTCAGACCGGGGAGTTTGGTGTTGCCCTTGTAGTTGGGAACGGGCTTGGGTGCCCGGACGGTACGGGGCTCCGTCCGGCCCCGCAGGGCGGTGAGGCGGTTTAAGAGTTCCCGGCGCATGGCGTTTACCGCGGCGGCGGGAACGGTGAGGCCGGGGTCAATATGGGTGCGGATTTCGGTGCAGCGGTAGGGGGTGCCGCCGGTTTTGGACAGCCATCCGCTGAGCACCTGGCCGGACAGGGCCACGCTGTGGGCCAGCTCCGGTTTGGGACCAACCACGGAGCAGCTGCGGCCCTCCGGGTCGGTGACGGTGAGGGTGCACCCGTCCACAGTGACGGCGCACTGGAACTGAATGTCCACCAGGGAGGTCTCTCCGGACTCGTAAGATTGCTGCGCTTCCTGGAGCCACTGGGGGTCATCCCGGGTTTCGGTGCGGGTGCCGAACATTCTCTTGTCGATGCGGTTGGTATAATAACCGTTGGTAAAGCCCTGGCGGTTAAAGGCGGTGTAGAGGCTGTCCATCATCTGCTCGGTGACCTGGCCTTCGTCAATGGCCTTGCGGTACACGCCGGTGACGGTGGCCACATATTCCGGCCGCTTCATCCGGCCTTCCAGCTTCAGGGAGGCCACGCCCATGGCCTCTAATTCCTTGACATAATGCACCAGGCAGTTGTCCTTCAGGCTCAGGGGGTATTTGCCCTCCCAGCGGCCGTAGCCGTAGCTCTGGCGGCAGGGCTGGGCGCAGCGCCCCCGGTTGCCGGAGCGGCCGCCGATCATGGAGGAGAGGTAGCACTGGCCGGAATAGCACATGCACAGGGCACCGTGGCCGAATACCTCGATTTCAATGGGAGAATTGGCGCAGATATAGCGAATCTCGTCCCGGTTCAGCTCCCGGCTCAGAACCACCCGCTTCATGCCCAGGGCGGCACACAGCTGCACGCCGGCCAGGGAATGGACAGTCATCTGAGTGGAACCGTGGACGGGAACCTCCGGGGCAATCTGGCGGCAGAGCTGGGCCACGCCCAGATCCTGGACGATGTAGGCGTCGATGCCGGCCTCGGCGGTTTTGCGGATCAAATCGGAAACAGACTTGAATTCCCGGTCGGTGACCAGGGTGTTCAGGGTCAGATGCACGTCCACACCCCGGACGTGGCAGTATTTTAGTGCCTCGCCCAAGGTTTCCAAAGTGAAGTTCTTGGCACCCTGACGGGCATTAAAGGTGCCGATGCCCAGGTACACGGCGTTGGCGCCGTTCTGCACGGCAGCCCGCAGTGCCTCCATGGACCCGGCAGGGGATAGTAATTCCAGCATATGATTTCTCTCCGTATGGTATACTTGGAGAACATTATAGCACAATGGCTGTTCCTTTTCCACCCTTTCGTTGGGCTTTCATGAAAATTTAATGAATTTACCACAATTCCCCATGCCATTCCATCCATCCGGTTTTCGCGCATTGACAGATAAATTGTTGGGCGCCTCCAAAATCTTCCCTTCTGCGGTTTGGGCGGATCTTTTGCCCATACCATCAAATAAGTTGTTTTTAGAGGTTGCCTGCTGCCTGGCGGTGGATTGAAACGGCACCTGTTGAACCGAATACCCAGGCCTCCGGCGGTTTACACCACCGTGTATTTTCCCTCAGGCAGCCGCTTGGTGATCAGCTTCCACAGCTCGTCCGGGTCGTCCAGGCAGGTGTGGGGGAGGATCAGGGCCCGCTGGGGGGTGAGGTAGAGGTAGGTGGCGGTGAGATTCCGGTAGGCGTGGTGGACGGATTTCCACTCGTATTCCAGAACCTCCTTGCCGTTGTCGGCAGTAATCCCTTTCTTCTTGTCGCTGAGGGTGACGGTGTATACATGCTGGGGGCGGGTAAGCCCCTGCTCCCGGATCTGCCGGTTCAGGGAAGAAAAGAAAAATGCAAAATAGACGCAGGGGACGCCCAGACCCACACCCAGCAGCACGGAGCCCAGCAGTACGGCCCCCCGGGCGGGGGCACGGGTAAAGCAAACGGCTGCACTGAGCCCCAGAATCAGGGCAAACAGCGCCGGCCCCCGCCACTGTTTCCGGCGGCGCAGCAGATCAAAAACGGTGAAACGGCGGAATTCAGGCCCGGATAAATTTACTTCAATGGTCACGGAAATTCGCTCCTTGTTATTTTTTACAAAATAATAGCACGTTTTTTGACATAAAACAATGGCATGGGAAAAAAGAAATGATTATTTCACAAATAGACCTTGCTTTTTCGTTAACAATTTGGTAAAATTACAGGCATGAAAGGACGCGCGCTTGTGTTCATTCAAAAAGCAAAACATAGGAGGAAACAAAATGAAAAAGCTTATCTGCATTGCTCTGGCTCTGGTTATGGTTCTGGGCCTGGCAGTCACCGTCAGCGCTGAAGGCCCCAGAGTTACTCTGACCTACGCTGAGGTAAACCCCATTGAAGGCACCATTGTTGGCATGATCGCTACCTATTTCAAGGAGCAGGTTGAGACCCTGACCAATGGTTCTGTCTGCATCGACATTCAGGCCAACGGCGTTCTCGGCAACGAGGCTTCCGTTCTGGACGGCATCCTGTCCGAGAGCGGCACCGTTGACATCTCCCGTATCTCCGCTTTCGCGCTGACCAGCTACGGCTGCAACAAGGCCAAGCTCCTGTCCATCCCCTACACCTTCGTCAACGAGCAGCATTTCTGGAACTTCGCCAACAGCGATCTGGCTCAGGATTTCCTGAACGAGCCCCAGGAGCTGGATCTGGGCCTGCGCGGCCTGTGCTACGGCGAAGAGGGCTTCCGTCACTTCTTCTTCAAGGAAGGCGTTGAAATCAACAGCATCGAAGATCTGAAGGGCCTGAAGATTCGCGTTTCCGAGGACCCCGTCATGGTCGGCATGGTCAAGGACCTGGGTGCCAAAGAAGCCGTCGTTCCCTTCACCGAGCTGTATTCCGCTCTGCAGACCGGCGTGGTCGACGGCGCTGAGCAGCCCATCGCCAACTACAAGTCCAACGCTTTCCCTGAAGTCGCTCCTACCATCGTTCTGGACGGTCACACCTTGGGCGCCATCCAGATCGTTATTACCGACCTGGCATGGGACAAGCTGACCGAGGAGGAGCAGGCTGCCGTTATGGAAGCTGCCAGACTGACTCAGGCTTACAACGCTGAGATCGTTGCTGCCAAGGAGCAGGAAGTGAAGGACGCTCTGATCGAAGCCGGTTGCTCCGTTGTCGAGATCGAGGACAAGGCTCCTTGGGTTGAGGCTTGCCAGAACACCATCACCAAGAACACTTCCGATCAGGCTGACCTGTATCAGCAGCTGCTTGATCTGCAGTAATTTAAGCATAATTTCCGGGGGGCGCGGGGAAATCAACCCGCGCCCCGTTTCAAATTTCCGCAAATCCCAATGTGAAAAGGAGAGATACTGTGCCAAGGCTCTTTCAAACGATCGATAAGATTCGTCCGCTGTACGATTTCGTTTACAGGATCGTTTTGGTCATCTGCAAGATCCTTCTGATTGTAGATATTCTGATTTCTGTTTACGCCGTTATCGGTCGATATGTTCCCAATTTCCCGTCCACATCCTGGGCTGAGCAGGTGGTTCTGACCTGCATGGTTTACCTTGCGGTTCTGTCTGCTGCGCTGGCCATCCGGGATGATTCCCACATTCGAATGACGGTTTTCGACCGTTATCTGCCCACTGTTGTGGTCAAGGTGCTGGATGTCATTTCTGACTTGGCCGTCATGGCGCTGGGTATTGTTCTGCTGGTTTATGGCAAGCAGGTTTGCTCCGGCCGCCTGGTTCGTGGTTTCTACGAGTCCATGCCCTGGCTCAGCCGTTTCTGGATGTATTTCCCGGTGCCCCTTGCCGGCGGGGCGATGATTGTCTTTGAGCTGGAATCCCTGTATAGCCATATCAAGGCATTCTGGATTCCTGAAGAGAAGGAGGAAAAAGAGGTATGAGCAGCGAAACCTTATCCATTCTGATCCTGCTGGGCAGCTTCTTTGCCTTTATTTTCCTTCGCTTCCCCATCGCTTATGCGGTTGGTCTTTCCTCGGCTCTGTGTCTGGTCTCTATGGGCGCCAATGTCACGACTTTGGTAACACAGATGGTGAAGGGAGTCTGGAGCTATTCCCTGATGGCGGTCCCCTTCTTCATCACCATGGGTGTGCTCATGGGTTCGGGCGGCATCTCCGATAAGCTGATTGCTCTGGCCAACTCTCTGGTGGGTTGGATGCGGGGCGGCCTGGCCATGGTGAACATTGTGGCCTCCTATTTCTTCGGTGGTATCTCCGGCTCCGCCGCAGCGGACACCGCGTCCCTGGGATCGATGCTGATCCCCATGATGGTGGATGAGGGCTACGATGCCGATTTTTCCACCGCTGTCACCATTACCTCTTCCTGTGAGGGCCTGCTGGTGCCTCCCAGCCACAATATGGTTATCTTTGCCACCACGGCTGGCGGCATTTCCGTGGGCAGCCTGTTTATGGCAGGATATCTTCCCGGCGCTCTGCTGGCCGTTTCCCTGATGATCGGTTCCTACATCATCGCGGTCAAGCGCAACTACCCCAAGGGAGAGGCCTTCTCCATCAAGCGCTTCTTCAAGCAGATGGGCACCTCTGTCTGGGCATTGCTGGCAATTATCATCGTGGTGGTCGGCGTCGTGGGCGGTGTGTTTACCGCTACCGAGTCCGCTGCTGTGGCTGTCATCTACTCCCTGATTGTTTCCGTGTTTATCTACAAGGGTCTGGACTGGAAGGGTGTTTGGAAGGCTCTGGGCGAATGCATCAATACGCTGGGCATTGTCCTGATTCTGATTTCCACCTCTTCTGTGTTTGGCTACTGCCTGACCCAGCTGCATGTGCCTTCCCTGGCCGCGAATCTGATTACCAGTGTTTCCAGCAGCCCAATCGTGATCGCCCTGCTGCTGAATCTGATCCTGCTGCTGCTGGGCTGCATCATGGATATGGCTCCCATCATCCTGATTGCCACCCCCATCTTGCTGCCTGTCGCGGTTGAAATCGGCATTAACCCCATCCAGTTTGGTATTATGATGATCCTGAACTGCGGCATTGGCCTGCTGACTCCTCCTGTTGGCGCGGTTCTGTTTATCGGCTCCGCAATTGCGAAAAAGACGGATCGCAGCTGCTCCATGGAGAAAGTAGTGAAAGCGACGCTTCCGTTCTATCTGTGCATGATTGTGGCATTGCTGCTCATCACATTCATTCCCGCGATCAGCCTGTTCCTGCCCAGCCTTTTTGGCGGCTAAGAAAGAAAAGGCACACCGTTATCAGGCCCGCGGCACCCGCCGCGGGCCTATTATCGGGTATGGGAAATGGAATGATCCGCGCCTCTTGGCTCTCTCAAAGGGAGAGCCAAGAAGCCGCTACCGTATCTGCCCGCCAAACAACGGTTTTGTACTGGGACAACCTAAAAATCTTTCGTTCAGGGGAATATCGTTATGACCGAAACAACCAGAAAACAGGAAAACAAGCTGATCGCCAATACCCTTTTTGTGTTCTTTGTCAGCGGTGCGGCTTCCATGCTCATGGGCAATCTCATGCCCTTTCTTCAGGAAATTTATGACTTCAGCTATGCCCGCCGGGGCTTTTTGCTGTCCCTGCCCTCCTGGGGCAACCTGGCGTCGGTATTTCTTACCGGGTACCTCCCCACCTACATCGGCCGCCGGAAGACGGTACTGCTCACCTCCGTGTGGATGGCCCTGGCCTTCATCCTGATCACCTTCGGCATCGGCGGTGCGGCATTGCTGCCGCTGGCCTGCGTGATGATCGGCATTGCCCGGGGCGGCAACAGTAATTTCTCCAATACCATGATGTCCACCCTTACCGGTGAGCGGGCGGCGGTGGGCTATAATCTGCTCCATGGCGCCTTTGCCGTGGGCGCGGTGCTGTCCCCTCTGGCCCTGGTGGCCTGCGCCTCCCGCAGCGAGAACGGCTGGCGGCTGATGGGCATGGGAATCATCGTGCTGTGCGTTGCCCAGGTGGTGGTCTACGCAAAGATGGCCCTGCCGGCGGAGAAGATCACCGGCTCCATCAAGTCCGTGGACAAGCGCTTTTTAAAGAGCAGGAGCTTCTGGCTGGGCTGTGCCATTCTGTTTTTCTACATTTCCGTGGAGTACGCCATCTGCACCTGGCTTGTGACCTACTTCAAGGATTCCGGATATCTCAGCCCCAATGTATCCCAGATGATGACGAGCCTGTTGTGGGTGGTCATGTTCATCGGCCGGATGATGGGCGCTTACCTGGTGGGCAGGGTGCCCAGAAAGGCCCTGCTGGTGGTGGATGGCGTTGGCCTGACGGCCTTCTTCCTGCTGGTATTTTTCAGCCGCAGCGAGCTGCCCATCTTCATCGGCATCATGGGTGTGGGATTGTTTATGGCCACCATCTACACCACCGCCCTGGCTCTGGGCACCGAGAAGATTCGGGGCAATGACCTGGGCGTGAGTAACATGGTGCTCATCGGCAGCTTCGGCGGCATCATCACCCCCGCCCTTGTGGGCATGGTGGCGGAGAAGGCCGGCATCCATGCGGGCATGGGCGTGGTTGTCTGCGTTACCGTGCTGCTGCTCATCACCATTCTTTGCAGCGTATTCATGAAAGGAGAAGAAGCATGATCGAGAAAAATCAGCGTTGGGCCTATCACGCCCAGTCCGACGCCCAGAATGGGGGAGAGGGTGTTACCCGGCGGATCCTGGCCTATACCGATGGGCTGATGTGCGTGGAGAATACCTTTGAGGAAGGGGCTGTTGGCAAGCTCCACAGCCATCCCCACACCCAGATCACCTATGTGGTGTCCGGTGAGTTTTCCTTCACCATCGACGGCGAGACCCACACCGTCCGCCAGGGCGACACCCTGCTGAAAACCGACGGCGTGGTCCACGGCTGCATCTGCACCAAGGCCGGCATCCTGCTGGACATCTTCAATCCCATGCGGGAGGATTTCCTGTAATAATCAATTTCCCTCTCCGAAAATCGGGGAGGGACCTTTCTTTGCACTTTCCTTTTTTGAATTTCGTGGTATAATAAAAATACACCCGATGAGAGGAGATTTGCCGATGATGTATCCGTTTTTGACCCTTGACGATTCTGCTGAAATTGTCCACTCTGAGATGCGGCCCGACAACACGGTAAAGGTTTACGTTGAGAAGCCCGATGAAAAAGACTGCTTCCATTATGGCACCTGCATTCTCCCCGGCTACCAGTGGCAGGATGTTTTCGGTTTTTCCACAGAGGAAATGGCCAGGTATGAAGAGGTTATCCGTTCCACTGCCCATTTGATCCTCCGGTTTTCTCAGGAGGGAGGCTTCGACAGTGCCGCAGGTTTTTAAGATTGGCTCCTATTGGGTTTATTTTTGGTCTAATGAAAACGAGCCGCTGGAGCCCGTCCATGTCCATGTTTCTCAGGGCGCTCCCACTGCAAACGCTACAAAGATCTGGATTACTTCTGCCGGAGGCTGCTACCTGTGCAATAACAATTCCCAGATTCCACAACGAACCCTGCGTAATATCATGATGATTATCGAAGCCCGAAGCGATGAGGTTATCCAAAAGTGGATATCTTTTTTTGGAAGCGCAACTTTCTACTGCTGATGGCCATGTGCATCTATCGGTAAAAATGATTCCCTCTCCAATTCGGAGAGGGAAAATTTTTGACAGGCTGCTGACGAAACTTACTCGGCGGTCATACAAATTGTAATTTGGCGAGCAAATTTCCGATTAGCCATCGTAGGGGCGGCTACTAGCCGCCCGCGCGGTACAACTTTACAATTACGAATCAGGTTGGGCGAATTTGTACCACGCTGAACATGGTTCCAAACAACCGAACACTCAGTTACACTACCTGGCGGGCGGCTAATAGCCGCCCCTACTAGTGCGTTAATACTAATACTTTACTTCTACGGATTCATATGGTAGAATAGTCACAACTCTAGAAAGGGAAGTGAATTACCATATGGGCAAGGAAATATGGTTGAGCGAAGAAGAGCAGATCTATTTGAAAAGCTTCGTAAAAAAGGGCGAGCACAAGGCGAAGGAAATCATTAGGGCGCGTGTTTTGCTGATGCTGG
>JALFGI010000148.1 GCA_022777455.1 Clostridiales bacterium
CCCCGCAAGGGGCAGACTGAGAGGGCAACACGGTTTGATGCGCTGATGCTGCTGTCTCACTGCGGTACCCTCTCAGTCAGCCTGACGGCTGCCAGCTCTCCCAAAGGGAGAGCCAAGGGCGCTGCCGCGCCAGCGCGTTAATCCACAATTTCCCGCGTCAAGACAAAATCATCCCAAATCAGGAGGAACGCTGCCATGGAAGAACAACGGGTCAGAATCCGGGATATCGCCGAGGAACTGGGGTTGAGCACCGCCACGGTTTCCAACGTCATCCACGGAAAGACGAAGAAAATATCCGACGAAACCGTAAAGCGTGTGATGGCGCTGCTGGAAGAGCGTCAGTACATCCCCAACATTGCCGGGGTACTGCTGGCCCGGAACGATTCCAAAATCATCGGCGTGTTTGTGAACGACCACGAGAAATACGAAGGGCACACCCTGGATGATTTTTTCATCGCCTCCTCCCTCAACCATCTTTCCACGGAAATTGAAGCCAGCGGCCAGTTTATGATGGTGAAAAAGGCGAAAAGCCCCGGGGAGGTTCTGAAATTCGCCTCCATGTGGAACATGGACGGGGTGGTCATCATCGGCTTCTGTGAGCAGGACTACATGTACCTGCGCAGCCATATGCGGATTCCCTTCGTGGTTTACGACGGTATCTGCACAAACCCGGAGCGGATTGTGAACATCACCATCGACAATTTTCACGGCGGCTACCAGGTGGGGTGCCATTTCCGGCAGCTGGGACACCGGAACGCCCTGTGCATCTCCGACAATGCCATTGCCGTTGACCGGGAACGGATGGATGGGTTTTATCAGGGGTTTGCCCCGGGAAAGGCGGGGTTTCTGCTGATTCCCATGGGGAAGGAGGAACGGTGGGCCTTTTACCTTCAGCACCTGGATACCATCCGTAAGGCCACCGCCCTGTTTGCCGTTTCCGATTATTACGCCATCGACATGATGTGTTTTCTCCAGGAGCACGGCGTCGCCGTTCCGGGGGATATTTCCGTGGCAGGCTTTGACGATATTCCCATGTGCAGCATGGTCAGCCCCACCCTGACCACCGTCCGCCAGGACGGGGCCCTCCGGGCAAGGCTTTCCATCCGGAAGCTGCGGGAGCTGAAAGAGAATGCCCAGATCGACCCGGAAATCAAGCTGCCGGTTACACTGGTGGTGCGAAACAGCACAAAGGAATACCGCCCATAACAATTGCGCGGTGTTTAATGTTTTTGCACAAACACAGCGTTTGATTTTTGTGCAGGGTTACGCGGTTAACCTTTGAAATTCCGTCAAACAGGCGTTATACTGACTTCAGAAACGCAACCAAACAGGAGGTCCTTCCATGGAGAAAGAGAATCGGTTCTTCCAAATGGTGTGTCAGCTTGCCGTGCCCGTCACGCTGCAGTCCATGCTTCAATCGTCCTTCAGCATTGTTGACCAGATCATGATCGGTCAGCTGGGCAGTGTCAGCGTGGCCGGTGTGGGCCTGGCGGGCAAATTTTCCTCCATTTACGCCGTTGTGATTTCCGCCATCGGCGCAGCGGCAGGAATTATGATCTCCCAATATCTGGGGCAGAAAAACAGCCGGGAGGTCCGGCGGAGCTTTTTCACCAATTTGCTGCTGGGCGGCGCAGTCGCGGCGATTTTCACGGCTTTGTGCATGGTGTTTCCCGGGCAGATCATGGGACTATACACCACTGACGCTCCCACACGTCAGGCGGCGGCAGGATACCTGTTCCTGATTGCCCTGACCTTTCTGCCCCTGGCCGGGTCCACCCTGCTGTCTACCCTGTTTCGCTGCACGGAAAAACCCAAACTGCCCCTGTATGCCAGCATGATCTCCGCGGCGCTGAACACCGGGCTGAATTACATCCTCATTTTCGGCAGGCTGGGTCTGCCTTCCATGGGTGCCCGGGGCGCGGCCATCGCGACGGTCATTTCCCAATGGGTTAACTGCCTGCTGATGCTTCTGATGCTCTCCCATACCGGACCCATTTCGGCTCAGCCGGGTGAAAAAGTCCGGCCCGCAGGCTTCAACTGGAACCAGTACCTGTCCATGCTGCTGCCCATTCTGGTGTGCGAAGTGGTGTGGAGCCTGGGAGAGAACGTGTACGCGGGCATTTACGGCCACATGGGCACCCAGGCCACCGCCGCCATGACCCTGATCAATCCCATCCAGGGGCTGCTGATCGGTGCCCTGTGCGGCTTATCCCAGGCGGCCAGCGTGATCATCGGAAAAAAGCTGGGCGGCGAAGAATACGAAGCGGCCTACACGGCAGCCTGGAAGCTGCTGCTTTACGGGGCGGTAGGCTCCGTGCTGCTGTCAGCGGTGGTGGTGCTGACCAGAGCCCTTTATGTGGAAATCTATCAGGTGGAGGAAGCCGTCAAAGCGCTGACCCGGCAGATTCTGCTGGCCTATGCCCTGATTGCGCCCTTTAAGGTGCTGAATATGATTCTGGGAGGCGGCATCATCCGCAGCGGCGGACGGACAAAATATGTGATGTACATTGATATGATCGGCACCTGGGGCTTCGGCGTCCCCCTGGGCCTGGTGTCCGCCTTTGTTCTGAAGCTGTCCATCCCCTATGTTTATTTCATCCTGTCTCTGGAGGAATGTGTTCGGTTCGCCATTTCCCTGGCAGTTCTGCGCAGGAAAAAATGGATGAACCGCCTGGAAGCGGGCAAATTGTAATCTGGCGGGCAGTGCCCGCGGACAACGGCGCACCGGGCTGGTATATGATCCGGGACTCCTGGGCACCGCCCGGTAACGATTTTGCTCAGTACAATCATTGCCCAGCCATCGTAGGGGCGGCTATTAGCCGCCCGCGCAGTACAAGCCAAAAATGATGAACCGGGTTGGGCGAATTCCCACAGCACCACGATAAAACTGTAGGGGAGGCTCGCAGCCTCCCGCGCGGTACAAACCCACAATCACGAATCAGATTGGGCGAATTCGTACTGTGTCGGACGTGGTACCATTCAACCGAACACTCAGTTTCATCGCGTGGCGGGAGGCTAAGAGCCTCCCCTACAATGGGTACGGATTGCATGCCATTCAACCAAGCACGCGGTTCCGTTACGTTGCGGGCGGCTGGTAGCCGCCCCTACGATGGCATCCCTACAAATTACAATTCACCGTTTTGCGGTGGAAAACCCATCCGCACACAACGCAAAAAGACAGCCATCCAAGCTTTTCGGATGGCTGCTCTTTTTATGAACTTAGTCTTTCGCCGGTACGGGGCCCACGCTGCTGCCGGGACACAACGAGAAGGGGACGGAAACGTGGCAGGTTTTTCCGTTGGCAATGGCATCCTGGAGCACCCGGTAGCTGGTTTCCGCCAGCGCGCCGGTGGACTGGGCCACGGTGGTAAGCCTGGGGATGAAATACTGGCCGTAGGGCAGGCCGTCGAAGCCCGCCACGGAGATATCCTCCGGCACCCGAAGTCCGTGGTCATGGATGCACCGCATGGCACCCACAGCCATCACATCCGCCATGGCGAAAACGGCGGTAATGTCTTCCCGGTTGGCCAGGATTTTCTCCATGGCCTGATAGCCCCCCTCAAAGGAGAAGCGGGCCGTCCGGTAGCAGGCCATCCTCGCCCCCGTTCCGGACAGGGCAGCCTGACAGCCGCTCAACCGGTTCCGGCTGATTTCCGAGGACTCCAGGTCGCCGCCGATGACGGCAATCTCCCGGTGGCCGTTGCGCACCAGCAGGTCGCAAATCGTTTCCGCCGCCGCCATATCATCCGT
Source organism: Clostridiales bacterium (assembly GCA_022777455.1). The sequence goes on from JALFGI010000148.1 coordinate 3,751, forward strand.
TGTGACACTGGACAGCCCCTCGAAGGGGAGTCCCTTGGCGGAGTTGGTCACGAGAACGGTGGGCAGACTCAAATTCTCATAGTCCGCCAGGAAATTCTGGGTTGTGCCGCCAAAGAACAGAATGCCCAGGGGTTTTTTCTCCCGATAGAGCTTCATGGCCCTGCGGACCTCATTGTCATCCTCGTCAATGTAGTCCACCATCAGCGGCTGCTGTTCCCCGGCGGCCAGCTCCTGGGTGGCCTCCACCATCTGGAAGAAGAGCTCGTTGGCCCGCCCCTTGACGATCACCAGCAGGGCGTCGCTGTTCTGTCTTTTCAGGCTCTGGGCATTGGCGTTAATCTCGAAGCCGTACTGCTGGGCCAGGGCAAGAATGTGCTCTCTTGCCTTGGGGCTCACGTTGGGCTGATGGTTCAGCGCCCGGGAGACCGTACCCAGAGAATAGCCGGAGAGTTTCGCAAGGTCCTTAATGGTCATATCAGCCCTTTACTGCGCCGGCAGCCACACCCTTGATGATGTGCTTCTGGCAGAACATATACACCACGATGATGGGGATGATGCTCAGCATGATCACGGCCATGGTAGCGCCCAGGTCCACGGAACCGTAGCTGCCCTTCAGATACTGCACGTGGATGGGGATGGTCATGTACTTTGTCCGGTCCAGCACCAGATAAGGCAGCAGGTAGTCGTTCCAGACCCACATCAGCTCCAGAATGCCCACAGAGATCATGGTGGGCTTCAGCATGGGCAACACTACCTGGAAAAAGGTCTGAACAGGACCGCAGCCATCGATGACGGCTGCTTCCTCAATTTCAAGGGGCAGGCCCTTCACAAATCCTGTGAACATGAAAATGGCCAGGCCGGCACCAAAGCCCAGATAGACAATGGGAATGGTGTAGGGGGTGTTCAGCTTCAGCTGGTCAGCGGTGAAGGTCAGGGTAAACATCACCATCTGGAAGGGCACGATCATGGAAAACAGGCACAGGTAGTAGAATGCCTTGGAAACCCCACTCTCCACCCGGCAGATATACCAGGCGCTCATGGAGCAGAACAGGAGAATGAGGAAAACGGAGGCGATGGTAATAAACAGGCTGTACCAGGCGGATTTCAGGAAGGGATAGTTGCCGAAGGTCATACCCTTGATGTAGTTGCCCAGGCCCGTGAAGGTCTCGGAATTGGGCAGCGCAAAGGGATTCAGGTTCACCGCGTTGTTGCTCTTGAAGGAGTTGATTAGGACCTCCACCACGGGCATGATCCAGAACAGGCAGAGCACGGAGAATAACACGGTCATGATTTTGCTCAGGGTCGTATACTGACTATTCTTTTTCATTACTGCTGCACCTCCTTGCTGCGGGTGGCATACTGCTGGGTCAGGGCAAGGACAGCAACCAGGATAAAGAAGACGACTGCCTTCGCCTGGGCCACGCCATGCCAGTTCTTATTGATGTTGTAGGTGGAATAGATATTCAGGGCCAGCATTTCGGTCATGTTGATCTTTGCACCGTTTGCCATCACGCTGGGCATACCGCCGGTCAGGGCCATATTCTGGTCGAAGAGTTTGAAGGAATTGGTCAGAGTCAGGAAGGTGCATACGGTGATGGAGGGCATCACATTGGGGATGATGACCCGGAACAGGGTCTGGGAACCGGAAGCGCCGTCGATTTTGGCCGCCTCAAGCATATCCCCGGGCACGGACTGGAGTCCGGCAATGTAGATGATCATCATATAGCCGATCTGCTGCCAGGCCACCAGGATCACCAGGCCCCAGAATCCATAGGTGGCGTTGGCGGTAAGATAGGTACCGTAGCGCTTCAGGATCCCGTCGAAGATCATGCTCCAGATGTAACCCAGCACCACACCGCCGATCAGGTTGGGCATGAAGAACACGGTACGGAACAGGTTGGTGCCCCGCATTTTCTGGGTCAGGGCATAGGCGATGAAAAAGGCGCACACATTGATGAGCACAATGGACACCACAGCAAAGCCTGCGGTGTTCCAGAAGGCCCGGGCAAATCCGGCATCCTTAAAAACCTTGAGGTAGTTGCCAATGCCCACCCATTTGGCATCCCGGGGGGTGTTGAACTTGCAGAAGGAAAGGTAAATACCCTGAAGGAAGGGCCAGATAAAGCCGATGATAAATGCCAGGAACGTGGGCAGGATGAATAATGGCGCATATTTTTTGATGGGACGCTGCACCAGACTCAGCTGCTTTTTGTTTTTTGCCAAGAGAATCTTCCTTTCTGTCCGATTTGTAAGGAAGGACGGAGGCCCGGACCCGTGCGAGCCAGGCGCAGGCCTCCGCTCTTCCCGTATCCGCATATAAAGAAAGGGACGGGCAGTACGCCCGCCCCTTTCGGTGGGATTCAAGAATCAGCCGTGAACCATGTTGTATTCCACAGCCCAGCCGTCCACGAAGGCGGTGACAACCTCAGCCCAGTTGGCGTCGGTGGGATCGGCGGAATACTTGGCCAGAGCGGTGACAACGGTAGCTCTCCAGGAGTCCACATTGGGGGTGTCCACGAAGGCCCAGGTGACGGAGTAGCAGCCGTCAGCCAGCAGAGCGTCGCCGTTCTTGATGAAGCCGTTGGTGGAAGCGGGGGCAGCCTTGAAGGGCACGGAGCCGAACTGCTCCACCATCATGGAGGTGCCGGCCTCGGAGGTCACCAGCCAGTACAGGAAGTCCAGGGTGGCCTTCTGGTCAGCTTCGGAGGCCTGCGCGTTCACGGCCCAGCAGTTCTCGGTGCCGGAGCACAGACCGGCCTTCTCTTCGCCTTCCACGCCGCAGTAGATGGGGATCATCTGCACGTTCAGGCCGGCGTCGCTCAGAGTGGCGTACTCCCAGGAACCGTTCTGATAGAATACAGCCTTGCCCTCCACGATCTCTGCTCTGCTCTCGTCGCCGGTGCCGGAGGTAAGGGTCTTGGCATCAGCAGCGGTGTCGGTGATGTACAGGTCCCAGATGTTGCGGAAGTTGTCCATGTAGGAGCCCTTGATGGTGGCGGGCTGGGTGGTGATGCCGTCAGCCTTGAACTCGTAGTACAGGGGCAGGTTGGCCAGGTGGCCGGAGAAACGCCAGGAGGAAGAACCGTCCAGGCCGGGAGCGGAGAAGGCATCGAAGCCCAGGGTCTCGGCGTTGGCGTGGATGTCGTCAGCCACGGCCTTCAGGGAAGCAAAGTCCTTGATCTCGTCGATGGAGTGGCCAGCCTTCTCCAGCAGGTCCACGTTGGTGATGATGCCGAAGGACTCATAGCAGTAGCCCATGGCCTTCAGAGCACCCTCATCGTTGTACAGGTTAAAGTCGTTGGTGGTCAGTTCACCGGCCACGGCGGTGCCGGTCAGGTCCAGAGCGTACTCGTCCCAGTTGCCCAGGGCTTCCCGGTTGCCGATGACGAACAGGGTGGGCGCCTCGGACTTGGTCATCTCAGCGGACAGGGTCTGCTGATAGGTGCCGGAAGCGGCGGTGACAACCTTCACGGGGACACCGGTCTCGGCGGTGTACAGCGCGGCGATCTCCTGCAGCGCGGCGTCTGCTTCGGGCTTGAAGTTCAGGTAGTAGACGGAGCCGGTCTCCTCAGCGGAAGCCACGGCGCACAGGCCCAGAACCATCACAACAGCCAGGAACAATGCAAGAAACTTCTTCATATGATGTATCCTCCCAAAATATTTTGAAACTGGAACCGTTTCCAATTTCTTGGTGATATTGTAGCACTTTTTTCCGCGATTGCAAAGTCTTTTTTTGTTCCCATGGAATAAATCGCTGTTTTAGATAAGAAAAAAGATAAAAAACTGGTAAATCTGACCATGCCGCAGCCTGCAAAAAGCAGACCGGGTGCCCTTTCCCCCGCTGTGAAGAAGGGGGTGGTTGAATTATTCCGGGTTTTCTGGTATGCTTGACCCGGCAAGGCTTGTCCTTTTCCGATTACCGGCTGTTTCGGAAGCACAGCAGCAAGTTGTAATTTTTGCGGGCAGATATGGCAGCACCCCTTGGCTCTCCCTTTGGGAGAGCTGGCTGCCCCGTAAGGGGCAGCCTGAGAGGGCCAGCATGGTTTGATTTCGGGTGCTACTATCTTACTGCGGTACCCTCTCAGTCAGCCTGTTCGGCTGACAGCTCTCCCAAAGGGAGAGCCAAGGGGCGCCGTAAGCGCCAGTACGTTAAATTCCAAATCCCCCCGGTTTTAATACCGTCTTAAACTGAATGATTCTTCTCTAAGGCCGCCTTAGACTGGACCGGTGTATAATGAAGGCACAAAATGGAAGTGCCGCAGCCCGGTAGGAGGGGTCCTGAATGGAAGAATTGGTATTGGTTTTGTGCCTTGTCTATATTTTCGGGGTGGGCTACCTCTTTGTCCGGGGGGCGGATGGCTTCATGCACGCCCATCCCCGGGGCTTTCCGGGCAGACGGAAAAAGACGATGGGGAACCCCACTGTCTGGCGTGACCCGGCTGAGGATGGGATGGACTTGCCCCCGGCAAAGCAGCAAGGAGAAAGGAAACATGAAGAAAGAAATCCATGAACATATCCTGGTCTGCCTCTCTTCCGCCCCCTCCAACGGGAACACCATCCGGGCGGCGGCGAAATTATCCCAGGCCTTTGGCGGCACCCTCACCGCCCTGTATGTGCAGACCAACGGCTCCGACCAGATGGGCGCCGAGGACCGCCGGCGTTTGCAGCAGCACACCCGGCTGGCGGAACAGCTGGGGGCCTCGGTTTCCACGGTCACCGGGGATGACGTGGCCTTCCAGATCGCGGAGTTTGCCAGGCTTTCCAAGGCCACCAAAATCGTGCTGGGCAGAAGCGCCGTGCCAAAGGGCAGGCTGTTTGCCCCCAAGCCCCTGACGGAGCAGCTGGTGGAGCTTGCCCCCGATCTGGATATTTACATCATTCCCGATTCCGCCGGCAAAAACAAGCAGCGGCAAAACCCCGCCACCAGGCAGAGCATCCTGCCGACGGTCCGGGATTGGCTGATTACCGCCGGGATTCTCGCCATGTCCACGGCCCTGGGCTTTGTGTTCCACCGGCTGAAGTTCACCGAGGCGAATACCATTACGGTGTATATTTTCGGGGTGCTGCTCACCGCCCTTTACACCAAGAACTATGTTTGCAGCGGCATTTCCTCCCTGGCGGGGGTGCTGCTGTTCAATTTCTTTTTCACGGAGCCAAGACTGACCTTCTATGCCTATGAATCCGGCTATCCCGTCACCTTTGCCATTATGCTCTTTGCCTCATTGCTCACCGGCACCCTGGCCAACCGCCTGGCGGTGCTGGCAAAGCGCTCCGCCCAGGCCGCCTGGCGGACCCAGGTGCTGCTGGAAACCACCCAGCAGCTGGATCAGGCGGAGGACGAGGCCCAGATTCTGGAGGTAATTGCCGATCAGCTCCTGAAGCTGCTCAATCGCCCCATTGTCCTGCGGTGTACCGGCGGGGAAACCATCCGCCGGGTCCCGGAGCAGGAGCCCTTCGATTTTTCCGCCGATGGGGTTCCCCAAAGCTTTTCCCTGCACTGCGCCGGGGAGAAATTCGGAGATGTTCTGATTTACGGCAGCGCCCTGGAGCCTCTGGAAAGCAGCATTCTCCACTCCATCCTGGGAGAAGGGGCCCTGGCCATTGAAAGCCGGCAGAACTCCCGCCAGAAGGAGGAAGCCGCTGTCCTGGCAAAAAACGAACAGCTCCGGGCCAACCTTCTGCGCTCCATCTCCCACGACCTGCGCACGCCCCTGACCTCCATTTCCGGCAACGCGGAGAATCTGCTGTCCAACGGCCAGGCCATGGAGGCATCGGACCAAAAGGCCGTCCTGACGGATATTTACGAGGACTCCGTCTGGCTGATCCGGCTGGTGGAGAATTTGCTGTCCGTCACCAGAATCGAAGACGGGCAAACCCGGCTCAATATGACCACGGAGCTGGTGGACGAGGTGATTACGGAGTCACTGCAGCATGTGCGCTCCAAAACCCACACCATTGAAACGGACTTTGGAAGCGAAATGCTCCTTGCCCAGATGGATGCCCGGCTCATCAGCCAGGTGATCGTGAATCTGGTGGACAATGCCCTGAAATACACACCGGAGGGGTCCAGGGTGTGCATCCGTGCCCGGAAACAGGGCTCGCGGATCAGGGTGGAGGTGGCGGACAACGGCCCGGGCATTTCCGACGAAATGAAGTCCAAGGTATTTGATATGTTCTACACCGGCAACAACAAAATCGCGGACTGCCGCCGGAGCATGGGGCTGGGGCTCCACCTGTGCAGGTCCATCATTCATCTTCACGGCGGTGAAATCACCGTCACGGATAACCCGCCCCAGGGGTGCGTTTTTTCCTTTTCGTTGCCGGCAAGCGAGGTGATCATCAATGAATAAACTGCTGGTTCTGGTGGTGGAGGACGATCCCGCCATCCGCAATCTCATGTCCACCACCCTGAAATCCCACGACTACCGGTTCCTCACCGCCCCCACCGGGGCCTCCGCCATCATGCAGGTTTCCACCGCCCAGCCGGATATTGTGCTGCTGGACCTGGGCCTGCCGGATATGGACGGGGTGGAGATCATCCGGAAAATCCGCACCTGGTCCCAGCTGCCCATCATCGTCATCAGCGCCCGGGCGGAGGACACCGACAAAATCGAAGCCCTGGACGCCGGCGCCGACGACTATCTGACCAAGCCCTTCTCCGTGGAGGAGCTGCTGGCCCGGCTCCGGGTCACCCAGCGGCGGCTGAATTACACCCGGACCTCCAAAGCGGACCCGATCTTTACCAACGGGGAGCTGAAAATCGATTTTGCCGCCGGCTGCGCCTGGCTGGGGCAGAATGAGTTGCACCTGACCCCCATGGAATATAAGCTGCTGTGCGTCATGGCCCAGAATGTGGGCAAGGTGCTGACACTCACCTTCATCACCCAAAAGGTCTGGGGCAGCGCCACCGAAAATGACATCGCCTCCCTGCGGGTGTTCATGGCCACCCTGCGGAAAAAGCTCAGCGCCGGGAAAAACGATGTGCAGTACATCCAGACCCACATCGGCGTTGGCTACCGGATGCAGAAGGTCTAGCCCCAGCCCTGTAAATAGCGGGCAGATATGGCAGCACCCCCTTGGCTCTCCCTTTGGGAGAGCTGTCAGCCGAACAGGCTGACTGAGAGGGTACTGCATTGGGGAATTAGGAGCGTTTCATTGGGTGTGGTACCCGCTCAGGCTGCCCCTATGGGGCAGCCAGCTCCCCCATAGGGGGAGCCAAGGGCCCGCCAAACTGCCATTTGTCGG
>JALFGI010000185.1 GCA_022777455.1 Clostridiales bacterium
CACCGGCCCGTTCTGCCTTGCGGGTACGCCACTCCGATTCGGACATCTGGATGTGGGCGGAGTCCCGGAGCATGATGTTACACAGGTTTGTTGTTTCCTTGGTTGCGTAGATCTTTCCCCGGAAACCATCCTTGTAGAGCTTGGGCAGCATACCCGAATGGTCAATGTGGGCATGTGTCAGAAATACCGCCTCAATGATCCCCGGATTAACCGGAAGAGGAACGTTTTCAAACACATCCACCCCCTGCTCCATGCCGCAGTCCACCAGATACTGCCTCCCGCCGACTTCCAGCAGGGTGCAGCTTCCGGTTACTTCATGAGTTGCGCCGATAAACTGAATTTTCATAATCTCGCCTCTCTTTTGTCTGTTTTAAAATCGTTCCCGACAAACGTTCCGAATGTGCGGTCAGCCACCATCAGAAAACCACAGGTAACTGGTTCTTGGATATCTCTCTCGCATAATTATTGTATCACAAAATCCAGCCACTGACAGTATTAAAATACAAATGATTCGTAAAATTTTCAGAGGCATCCGCCCAATCGTTTCGAAAGAGGAACAGGAACAAACAGCCACGCATTTCCCCATGGAAAATGCGTGGCTATACGTATCGTGTCTTTTATACCCTTCTTGCAGTCAGGGTGCGGGCCAGTGAAATGATGTCATCGGTATCATCAAAAATACGCAGCCGGTCGATGGCTTCGTTCGTATATTTTTGCACCAATTCCTCACATTTTTCAAGGCCGTATAAGCGGACAAATGTATTTTTTCCGGCATCGTGGCCAACGGCTTTGCCCAGTTCGCCAGCATCACCGATTACATCCAACATGTCGTCCCGAATCTGAAAAGCCAGTCCCAGGCATCCGGCGAAGCCGGCTGCGGCATTAATTTGCTCCTCCCCTGCTCCGCCAGCAATGGCGCCCAAAACGCAGGCGGCGTTAATCAGAGCACCGGTTTTGCGGCTCTGGATGTCCAGTACCTCCTGCTCAGAGCACTCCCTTTCCTCACTGAGTATATCCAGAACCTGGCCGCCCACCATTCCCAATGAGCCTGCGTTTTCGGAGAGGACCCCGATGGCCAATGCCATATCTGCAGGATTCGGAAGCTGGGCAGTGGAAGCAAGGGCAAAGGCATCCGTCAGCAGGGCATCTCCGGCCAGCACTGCCATGGCTTCACCATAGACTTTATGATTGGTCAGACGGCCCCGACGGTAGTCATCATTATCCATACAGGGCAAATCGTCGTGAATCAGGCTGTAGGTGTGAATCATCTCAATGGCTCCGGCAAAAGGAGCAGCCGTTTTCCAGTCCTCTCCGCACAAACGGCAGAACTCAAAGGCAAAAATGGGACGCAGCCGCTTTCCGCCTGCAAGAAGACTATACTTCATGGAATCAAACAGGATTTTCTGAGGCTCAGAGTCAAAACGGTTGTAGTAGCGTTCCAGATAATCTTCAATGTATTCCCGGTATTCCCGGAAGCGTTCACTGCTCATCGGTAAACGCCTCCTCTACAGGGCTTCCGTCCGGTGCAGTCATGATTTTTTTCACCTGAAGTTCCGCTTCGTCCAGCAACTTTCCGCAGCGACGAATCAACTCTGTGCCTTCCTGGAACATTTTCAAAGATTCTTCCAGCTCAACGTCTCCTTTTTCCATGGCCCGAACGATCTGCTCCAGGCGAACCATGGATTGCTCAAAGGTCTGATTGTTGGAATTCATTTGGCTTCCTCCTTGATCTCCGACACAACCGCATCTACGCGGCCGTCGGACAATGTGACCCGGATTTTTTTCCCGGGGGCAGTCTGGGACACGGAACGCAGAATGGTTCCGTCATCGTTATTCACAATGGAATAGCCTCTCGTAAGCACTTTCAACGGGCTCATGGCGTCCAGCTTGGCAGTGCAGGCGATAAAGCGCTGCTTCTTGCGCTGGACCTGCTGAAGCAGTGATGCAGCCAGGCGGGTTTTCAAATGGTCGAGATTCTTTTGCCTCTGCTCCAGATAGCCGGTTGGGCTGGACAGCGCCGGAGAAACGGATAGCGCATTCAGTCGCTGCCGGGCGCTTCGCAGCTGCCGGGCCAGGGCTCCTGCCATAGCAGAGGCTGCAGAATCCATATTCTGCAGCAGGGCTGCCTGATCCGGTACTGCCAGTTCGGCGGCATTGGAGGGGGTAGCAGCCCGCAGGTCGGCCACATAATCGGATATTGTGACGTCCGGCTCATGACCTACGGCAGAAATAATCGGAATCTGGGATTCATAGATGGCATAAGCGACCCGTTCGTCATTAAAAGCCCACAGGTCCTCAATGGAACCGCCGCCCCGTCCAACGATCAGGAGATCGGCCAGATGATGGTAATTGGCATAGCGGATGGCGGCAGCAATTTCTCCCGGAGCCTCCGCTCCCTGCACCCGAACCGGCAGGAGACGAACCTGGGTTAGCGGATACCGTTTGTTCAGAATCCGCAGCATATCGTGGATGGCCGCTCCGGCAGAACTGGTGATGATTCCAATGGTGCCGGGAAAAGGCGGCAGGGGCTTTTTGTGTTCCGGAGCAAACAGTCCTTGAGCTGCCAGCTTGGCTTTCAGCTGCTCAAAAGCGGCGTAGAGATCCCCTACCCCGTCCACGGTCATTGCGTTACAATACAACTGGAAGGCACCGTCTCTGGGATACACCGTAATCCGGCCCATGGCAATCACTTTCATGCCGTTTTCCGGCCGGAATCGTAATCTTGCTGCGCTGGTTTTGAACATGACGCATTTCAAGGCGGCATTCTCATCTTTCAGCGTAAAATAGTGGTGGCCGGAAGGGTACATTTTATAATTGCTGATCTCACCGCGAACGGCCAGCTGATTCAAAAGCCGGTCCTCGTCCATCCGGCCACGGATATATTCATTGATCTGTGTGATGGATAAAACCTGCTGCTGCATATTATCCCTCCGAAATTCGATGGGCCAGTACAGCCACGCCCATGGCGTTGTCCGTAGAATATTGTGGCTGTGCAAAAATGGGATTCAGCGGCTCCATTATCTGGCGCAGCATGGAATTGGAAGCTACTCCGCCGGAGAACACCACCGGCAGCCCGGGATATTGCGCCAGTGCCTGTTCAGTAGCCCGATAAACGGCTCCGGCCACACAGCGGAGCGCATAGGCAGCGGTCTCCGCCGGTGCGGCATGTTTTTCGTGGAATTGCTGCACTTTATTCTGCACGCCCGAAAGGGAGAAGCAGCACCCATCACATTTCACCCGGAACATTTCGTTCTGCTCTGCTTGTGTGCTGAGACGATCCAGGTGCTTCCCGGAGGGAAAGGGCAGCCCCAAAAGCTGACCGGTACGGTCAATCAACTGGCCGGCAGAAATATCCGTGGTACCGCCCAGCTTGGTGCAAACAACATTTCTTCCGTCCGGTTCCACCAAGAGCAGTTCTGTCGTACCTCCGGACAGGTGCCAGGCAAGGTGAGGCCGATCCATCAGTTCCATCCGTCCTGCGCTCCACAGAGAAGCGGCAACGTGTCCCTGCTGGTGAGATACCTCTATCAGTGGAACCCCAAGTACATCCGAAAGAAGCTTTGCGTGGGAGTAACCGACCATAAAGCATGGCATATAACTCCCTTCCACCGCTCTGGGACGTGTGCTCACACCGATGGCACCAATGTTTTCCGCCCGTATATCGGAAAACAGCCTGCCGGAAAGCTCCGGCAGGCTTTTGGTGTGAGCAAATACGGCATCGGATTGGCGCAGCCCCAGCTCTCCCATTTTGACTGGCAGGAGCTTGGAGCAATTCACGCCGGTTATTCCGTCGTACCAGGCAATTGAGGTGGTGTAATTGCTGGTATCAATACCGACGACAGTCATGATTCTTCCTCTGTTTTGGCGGGGGGCAGGCTGCGGGCAAAGGAGCCAAGGATTCCGTTCACGAAGGAACCGGTGTCGTTTCCGTCGTATTTCTTGGCAAGCCGAACGGCCTCGGAAATGGCAACGCCGGTAGGCACATCCTCCATGTACAGAATCTCAAAAATGGCCAGCTGCATGACGCAGCGAGTCAGGCGGGAGATACGGGACACGTCCCAGCCAATGGAGAATTTGCTGATCTGCTCATTCAGTTCCGCTTCCCGGTTGGCCACACCTGTGACTACGGTATCCAGATAGCGGACCTGAGCACCGCTGGGGCGCTCCCCATAGATGTCGTTTTCCGGCGCAAGCTTGTCGTAGTATTCCTTGTCCAGCCTGGCGCTAACGATCTGCTCCGGTTCTTCGCCGGTGAACTCACGGCTGTAAATCAAATGTACTGCCAGTTCTCTGGCATTCGCTCTCGTCATAGTTTGGTCCTTACTTGCGGATGATACCGCAGACGTTGACATTAACGGAAGTCACTTTAACGCCGGTCATGGATTCCACCGCGTTGATGACAGCAGCTTGCACGGCTTCCGCAATGTCAACAACACTCTGTCCATAGAAAATGGAAATATTGCAGTCGATGGTCAGACTGTTATCCTCGGCAATGAGAATTTTAATGCCTCTTCCCCAGTTCTTGCTGATCAAATCAGCAATCTCTGCCACAGGCTTGGTGATGATTCCCACAACGCCTTCCACATCGGCAACAGCATGCTCGGCGATGGTAGCAACGACGTCCTCAGAAATCAAAACGGAGCCGCTTTCCTGCTCCTGCGTGATATACTGCTTATATTCAGCCATAATTGGTTCCTCCTATTTCGTTGCCATTGGTTCATGATGGCACACTTTTACTTATTGTATCACAATTCCAGAAAAATACAACTGTTTTCTGCAATACAAGCAAAAAATGGAAGGGACAACACCGTCCCCTCCAAACGATCCTTTCCTGTTCCGATATTGTATGTCACGCCTGGCTACTGCACTTCCACAACCCGGATGTCTTTCAGTCCATAGTCGGACTGGGACATTACAACATCCGCAATAACAGCCACATCTTCCGACTGCAACCCCCCATCCGGCGAGGAAACAGCCACGGAAATCCCCTCTGAAGTCATGTAGGCCACACAGTCCTGGTAGCCTTTTGCAATGATCAGACTTTCAATCTGGGCTTCACTGAGGGCTGTTTGAACGATATCCTCCAGATCAAGCGCGGATTCGGCGGCTTTGTCGGACTCACTATAGGTCATTGCCTCCTGGAGCATATTCACTGCATTGTCTCTGGCCTGTTGACGGGAAAGCCGGACGGCGGAAAAATAATCTGAGGCAGTGGTGCTGGGGTCCTCCCCTGCTGTGATGGCAGCCACATCCTCAGAGAGCAGCAGACCGTCTTCGGACATGACCTTTTCATAATCCAGGGTATCAGACAAGCTTTCCACACTGTCCTTCTCTGTGTAAAGCCAGTTGACATAAATTCCTGCGCAAACAGTTACCAGAACGGCAGCCGCAACCAAATTTTTCTTCCATACTTTCATAACATATATCCTCCATTCATTTCATTTTCAAAATGGTTATTTTGTGATACCCCAGCCCAGTGGCGTTGGAAACAGCCTCGGTAATGGCCAGTCTTACTGCACTGTTCTCCGCCCCCTGACACAGTACAACCGCTCCAAGATAGGTTGGGGGGTCGACTTGGCGAACCAGCCCCGCTTCATTTCGATTGCTGTCGTTTATGATAACGGTATCGGTTCGCTTTGTCTCAGATTGACTTGCCGTGGTGCTGTCCTCATTTATCTGGTACAGGGTTTTTTCGCCGGTGGCAAGGGTGAGAAGCACCTGCACTTTTCCTGCTCCTTCCATCTGACTCAGAAGTGCAGAGAGCTGCTCCTGCAGCGTCTGCGTCTCCTGTTTTGTTTCTGCCGGAAGCGTCTGCTCTGCCTGCTGCGAGGTCCTTTCGCCTGCCGGCAGCAGCATAAGCAGAATCCCGACGAGAAGAATCAATAAAGCGTGTTTGTATTTTGCCAGGAATTGCCTGAGGAACGGGACTGCTGTCTGATCCATGTCTGATGCTCCTTTGGTATACCAACTTCATCGGCAAGCAGTTTGCCCAGCTGTTCTTCACTGGATGCATCAAAGGAGCCACGCAATGTCACGGCGACCGGAACCGGGGGATTCCCGTTGTTCAGTTCGACCAGCACATCCACGTCTGCGCCGATGGCTCTGGCTTCTTTCAAGATATATGCTTCGGTTTCCTGCCGTATGAGCATTGCCTGGGAACGAATACGAATATTCTCACCCTGAGAAGCAGCTTCCTCCGCCTGGGTCAGATAACTGCCCCAAAACTGAGTCATATCCGGAAAACGAAGGGAAATCAAGGGCCTGAGCAGAATAAAAGCAAAGAATATCCCACACACCAATCTTAGCTGCTTTTGAAAGCCGGTTTTATCCGATAAATCCAGTAGAATGCCAACAATCACCGCAGCACAGATCAGTGATAGGGTATACTGTCGAACTGCTTCCACTACCCTGCTCCCTTCAAAAAGCATACCGTGCCGATGACAGAAAGGGCACAAATCGTTCCGGTCATTCCAAGCAGCAGCCCCATGGCGGAGCTGAAATCCTCTGTCAATTCCGTTAACCGCTTGCTCCCGACAACTGCACAAAGTGCTGCGGTGCCCTTCATCATCAGATAGTGCATCCCGATTCGAAGAAATGGGAGCAGAAAAATCGCAGAAAAGGCAAAGATTCCATAAATGCCAATGGAATTTTTCACCAACCCTGCACTGAGCAGCAGTGATTCCGAGGCGTCTGCCAGCGTGCTTCCAATGACAGGGACCACGGTTGAAATGGCAGCCTTTGCCGCCTTCACCGCCGTTTTGTCGGCGGTTCCTGTAACAGCTCCGGTAATGCTCATGTAGGTAAGGAAAATGGTCAGTATGGATTTGAGAAACCAGGCGGAGAGTTTTCTAAGCTGATCACGGATTTTCTTCAGCGCTTCCTCCCCTACGGCACAGTTTGCAATGGCGGCAGCCAGGAAGAGATAGACAACCGGAATCATAATCCGGCGGAGCACATTGGTCAGAAAAGCTGTAAATGCTGAAGTACCAACGCCCAGTGCTGTGGCTGAAATGATGCCCCCCTGGGCCGAAGAGGCTGTCACAAGCACCGGAAGAAGGAGCTTGGAATACTCGCTGATCTCGGTGATGGTTTTTACCGCCAGCCCAATCAGAGCCCTGGAACTATTAAGCATGAGCGAAGAAATACAAACAGCTCCAACAATCTCTGCGGCTGCTGCCTTACACCCCATGGACTGCAAAATGGACACCAGAAACACGCAGCAAAAGACGGCTATTCCTGTTTTCATTGCATGGCCGATTTCTGCAGAGGCAGTAGGCAGAACCTTTTGCATCATGGACAGTAAGCCATCCGAAAAGGAAACATCCTTCTCCGGCATCAAAGATTCAAACTCAGAAGGAACCGTTGGCGCAGTCAGTTCCTGTGCAAAACTGCTGGTTGGGACAAACGCAATAAGGAAGATCAGAAATAGGATGCAAAGAAACCGTCTCATACATCTCCCAGAATTTGAAGGAATAATTCCGTCAGTGAAGAAAAAACAGGTACAGACAGATACAAAATAGCGGCATTGGCCAGAAAGTGAAGACCTTTCCCGAGAGAGGAGTTTCCTGCATCATTGCAGACAGAGGCCGCGATTTCTCCGGTCATTCCGATACCGAATACTTTGATCAGCGACAGGAGTAAATCGCTGCTTAAGCCCCCCATTGCTTCCAGCTGCCCTAAAAAATCAAGAACAGGCTCCAGCAGCTTTGCTGCCGCGATGGAAACCATGGCAGAGGCCGCAACTGTCAGCAAAATGGAATAGTCCCGATTTTGGCGCTCCAACACAAGGGTGAGAATGGCGCTGATCAGCGTTGCGCCAACGGTTTTCCAGAATAGCTCCATCAGAATTGAAACAGGGTTTTCACCAGGTTAAATAGTTCCGCAATCTTCTGCGCAAGCATCATGAGCACAACAACCAACCCGGCCAGTGTTGTCATGGTTGCCTGCTCATCCCGGCCGGAGCGTGAGAGAACCTGGTTGAGAATAGAGACAATGATGCCAATGGCGGCAATTTTAAAAATAAGATCAATATCCATAGTTAAATTAATAGAATCACCAGCGCAGCGCCGGCACAAAGGCTAAGAATCCGGTAACTCCGCAGGCGGGTATCTCGGTCGGACTGCAGCTCCCGAAGTTCCTGGCCGCACCGCTCCCGAACGGATGAAAGGCCTTTCAGCTGGCCGGATAAATCGAATCGCCCCAAGGATTGTCCCAAAAGCAAAAGCATTTTCCGCAGGCGCGGAAAAGACAGAACGGAATCCTGCAGTCCGGCTTCCATACAACTGAGGACATCCGGAAGGACTTGACGGTCAAGCTGCTCTGCCAGATTCAGAAAAACTGTCCCGATGATTCCGCTGTTTTTCCCGGCGGTATGGCGGATCAATTCCGGCAGGGGCGTCAACTGAAACGGAAGCTCCCACAGCATTTCGTCGATGATTCTGGAAAGCTGGTTTAGCATCGCTTCTTCTCGCTTCTGATGTACAGCCAGTGAAATTCCAAATCCACCGCAGCTGCCAACAATCAACACTGCTCCAATCCATTTGTAACTCATGGATAGATTTCCTCCAGATGAAAGGTTTTGTCCTTTTCCAATATCAAAAAGGTGTCGAAAATTCGACTCTCTCTCAGCGCTGAATAGACACTCCGTCGGCGAAAGTCAGTCATCCCGGCGGCATGGGCCGTTGCAATCAGTCGCACGCCGCAGCCTGATGCTTGAATCAGTGCCTGGCAATCTTCCGGGGCGGTGATTTCATCCACTGCAATGCAATCCGGACCCATGGTACGAAGGACGGTTTCAACGCCTTGACGCTTCGGGCAGCCATAGAGAATGTCCATCCTCTTTCCCGTGGCAAAACCCGGAGGAAAAAGCTCTTGCCGTTCGTCAACCACAGCCACGGCGTCATCTTCTGCGATCGCCCGGGAGATATCTCGCAATAGTGTTGTCTTTCCCCAACCTGGAGCTCCAAGAATCAACATAGCTTGTCCGCGAAAATGAATTCGACGGGCCAGCCCTGGGAAATCTCTCGCCACACGAATACAGATAGAATGAACCGAACGAATGCCTGTCATTATGCCGTCCTTCATGACAGCTTCCCCGCAGATGCCCAAGCGGTGCCCCCCGGGGGCTGTTATGTATCCTTGGGAAACGGTTGCGGCGGCCCAGGGAGAGTAACGACTGGCCGCGTTCACACAATAATTCAGATCATCCTGGCTTACGGTTCCAGGGAGCCATTTGCTTCCTGCGCCCAGTACAAGCTCTGGTGGGCGACCACATCGCATTCTCAGTTCCTGCAGATTCCCTTCATAGGGGGCAAGCTGGCCTCGAAGCCAGTGCGGAAGGATTGAGAGCAGCTCTTTCCATAAGCAAATCATTTGCATCACTCCTGGGAAAACCTATGCGCCTCCACTGCTCCTGATGCACAAATGATTTGGGTAAAAAATAATGGCCTTTCTTACGAAAAGCCATTATTTTTGGAGAAGGATCATCTCAGTCAATTTCCTCGGGCACGGGGTCATTCTGCAGGTCGTCGAATTCCATCTGGGTATCTCCCCCCCGCATAGAAGCCCACTGTTCCTTGGTCACCAGGATGGCCCGGGGCTTGGACCCCTGGAAAGGACCTACGATTCCCTTCTCCTCCATCTCATCCACAATTCTGGCTGCCCGGGCATAGCCCAGCTTCAGCCGACGCTGGAGCATGGATACGGATGCCTGACCGGTTTCC
>JALFGI010000225.1 GCA_022777455.1 Clostridiales bacterium
CGGGAGGCTGCGAGCCTCCCCTACAGTTTTATCGTGGTGCTGCGGGAATTCGCCCAACCCGGTTCATCATTTTTGGCTTGTACTGCGCGGGCGGCTAATAGCCGCCCCTACGGTGACGTAATCGATAAATTACAATTTATCACTTTGCTTGATCAAGCCGGCAGGAACAAAACATTTTTTATCCCGGCGACAAAAAACGGTTGAATTTCTGAAAAACATCTGCTATAATACCCTCAATCAAACATGCAGGATTAGTTCATTGGTAGAATGGTCGCTTCCCAAGCCACAGAGGCGGGTTCGATTCCCGTATCCTGCTCCACCCCAAAACGACTTGCTTCGGCAGGTCGTTTTTCTGTTGCTTCAAGGGCAACACCGCGCAATGGGTGCTGCGGACTTCGGCGGATCTTTTGTTCCAATCGTGCAGTATAAAAAATGGGAAATACATACAGTATTCCCGCATTTTTCATACTTTCGCCTGGAGCAAAATCTCTCACCGAATCTCCTTGCCCCATTACGCGGTGTTGCCCAAGAATTATCGTTGTATTTCAGTGGTGGATTGTGCTATAATGATTCTATATTTTCATTCTCCGGCCATGCTGTCAGGAAAGGAACATTCACAACATGGATAAAATGAAGGAACTGGTGGACCGGCTGAACCGATACCGGGACGCCTATTACAATCAGAACGAAAGCCTGGTTTCCGACCAGGAGTACGACGCCCTTTTTGATGAGCTGGCGGCCCTGGAGCAGGAAACCGGCATTGTGTATGCAAATTCCCCCACCGCCACCGTGGGCTTTGCCGCCGTGAGCAAGCTCCAAAAGGTTACCCACAACCATCCCCTGCTGTCCCTGGGGAAAACCACGGATATCGGGGAATTTTCCGCCTATTTTGAAGGGAAACCCCTGAATCTCATGGGCAAAATGGACGGCCTCACCGCCTCCCTTCTCTACCGGGACGGGGTGCTGGTCAGCGCCGAAAGCCGGGGCAACGGCGAGGTGGGCGAGGACATCACCCACAACGTCCGCACCTTTGTGAACCTGCCCCAGCGCATTCCCTTTGCCGGGGAGCTGATCCTGGACGGAGAGTGCATCATCACCTATCCAACCTTCCGGGCCATCATCCAGCGTGAAAACACCGAATACAAAAATCCCCGGAACCTGGTCAGCGGCACCGTGCGCCAGCTGGACAGCCGGATCGCCGCCGGCCGAAATGTGCGCTTCATCGCCTGGAAGCTCCACAGCGCCCGGGACGAGAAGGGCAATTCCATCCCCGAAGCCGGCACCTACAGCGCCTCCTTCGCCTTTCTGGCCTCCCTGGGCTTTGAAGTGGTGCCCCACCGGTCCATTCCCAACTGCTTTGACTCCGAGCAGGAGCGGCAGGCGGCCCTGAACCAAGAGATGGAAGACTTGCAGCAGCAGTGCGCCGCCCTGGGCTACCCCATCGACGGCATCGTGGGCTCCTTCGACGATGTGGCCTACGGTGTCAGCCTGGGCAGCACCGGCCACCATCCCAAACACTCCCTGGCCTTCAAATTCTACCAGGACCGGAACGAGACGGTGCTGCGCCAGATCGAATGGAGCACCAACCGCACCGGCCAGGTGAACCCCGTGGCCATCTTTGACCCGGTGGAAATTGACGGTACCACCGTCTCCCGGGCTTCCCTGAACAACGTAAGCATCATCAAGGAGTTGGAGCTGGGACTGGGAGACACCATCACCGTGATCAAAGCCAACCAGATCATCCCCATGGTCACGGACAACCTGACCCGCTCAGCAAATTACGCGTTTCCCACCCACTGCGGCAGCTGCGGCGAGAAGCTGGAGCTACGCAATGACAATGGCCGGGAAATGCTCTACTGCGTGAATCCCCAGTGCCCCGCCATCCGCCTGGATCAGATCACCTATTTCGTCAGCCGGGATGCCATGAACATTATGGGATTGTCCCAGGAACGGCTGAGTGTCCTCATTGACCGGGGCTTCGTCCGGGACTTTGCCGACATCTACCATTTATCGGAGCACCGGCAGGAGCTGGAGGAGCTGGAGCGCTTCGGCAAAGACAGCGTGGAGAATCTGCTGTCCTCCATTGAAGAAAGCCGCAATTGCCGCATGAGCAATGTGCTCACCGCCATCGGCATCCCCAACATCGGCAAGAACAACGCCAAGCTCCTGGCCGCCCACTGCTTTGCCGTCAAAAAGGGGAATCCTCTGGAAACCTTCCTGGAGCTGGCACAGCGGGAGTTCGACTGGACGGTGCTGGACGGCTTCGGGGAAGTGATGAGCGCCGGCATCAACCGGTTCGTCAAGGAAAACCTGAACCGCATCCGGCCCCTGATCGACCTGCTCAACATTGCCGACGAGACCCCCCGCGAGGAAGCCTCCGCCGGGCTGGCCGGGCAGACCTTCTGCATCACCGGCAAGCTGAATCATTTCCCCAACCGGGACGCTTTGGTGGAGCAGATTGAAAAGCTGGGGGGCAAGGTGGTCACCGGCGTCAGCGCCAAGACCAATTACCTCATCACCAACGACAAGGATTCCGGCAGCAGCAAAAACCAGAAAGCCGCCAAATTCGGCACCAAAATCATCTCCGAAGAGGAATTCCTCGCCATGTGCGGCCAGCCGTAAGGTATTATTATGAAAGCAAAAAGAATTGCCCAATTGGGGCTGCTCACCGCCATTGCCCTGACCATTTTCATGATTGAAGCCCAGATCCCGCCCCTGGTTCCCATCCCGGGGGTGAAGCTGGGGCTTTCCAACATCGTCACCGTGTTCACCGTATTCACCATCGGCCCGGGGGCAGGGGCGGCAGTACTGATGTGCCGGATTTTCCTGGGGGCGGTGTTCGCCGGAAATTTCAGCACCATCCTCTATTCCGCCTCCGGGGGCACCTGTGCCATTCTGGTGACCATCGGACTGCGGAAAATTCTGAAGGAAAACCAGCTCTGGGCCGCCGGTTGCCTTGGTGCCATGGCCCACTCCGTGGGGCAGATGATCGCCGCCATTGCCATCACCCGGACGGCGGGGCTGCTGGTGTATCTGCCGGTG
>JALFGI010000237.1 GCA_022777455.1 Clostridiales bacterium
CCGAATTCGCAATGAGATGGCCGCACAGTTCTCACCTGTTCGTAATGGTCGTTCCTATCCCCGAAAGAAAAAGTATCATTGTTCCAAATACTCCTCCAATAGTAAGCCTATTTAAATGCTTCCTTAAGTTAATGACATTGCCCATAGGGGGAGCCAAGGGGTGCGACTGTATCAGCCCGCCAAATTACAATTTGTCCATATACCAAATGAATCCCATGGGCGAAAAAATGACGAAACAGGTGATCGATATGTTCCTTGCCACGGCATTTGCTCCACGCAAGGTTTGAGGACGATGCGTGGAGGATGAGGAGTCCTCAGGCTTTGCTTTTTCAATAGTTTTACATTATTAAAGGAGCAAAGAAAATGAAACATACAATTTATGAACTGAAAACCTTCCTGACCCTTTGGGCAACCCAATCCCTGTCCCAGCTGGGCAGCGCCATGACGGGCTTTGCCCTGACGCTGTGGCTGTACCAGAAAACCGGCTCGGCGTTACAGACGGCGCTGCTGAGTATCTGCTCCTATGCCCCCTATGTGGTGCTGAGCATTTTCGCCGGGGCTCTCAGCGACCGGTGGGACAAGAAAAAGACCATGATGGCCTGTGATACCTTTGCCGCCTGCTGCACCCTGGGGATCCTGTTTCTGCTGAAAACCGATCTGCTGCGCCCGGCCCACCTGTACATTCTGAACGCTGTGACGGGTCTGATGAACACGGTGCAGCAGCCCGCCTCCGAGGTGGCCATGACCCTGATCACCCCAAAGAAGCACTATCAGAAAACCAGTGGACTGACCTATTTTTCCAATTCCCTGGTGACCATCCTGAACCCCGTGCTTGCCACTGCTGTGTTTGCCTTTGCCGGGATGGACGGGGTGATTCTCTGCGATCTGGCCACCTTCCTGCTGGCCTTTGTGGTGCTGGCGCTGTTCATCAGAATTCCGGAGCAGCATCGGGGGGAAAAGCGGCAAGAGAGCGTGCTTCGGCAGTCCCGGGCGGGGCTTGCCTACCTGAAGGAAAACAGGATGATTCTCGACCTTATTTTGTTTCTGGCCGGGGTGAATCTGGTAGCCTCCGCCTTCGACGCGGTGCTTCCGGCACTGGTACTGCCCCGGAAAACCGGGAGCGAAGCGGTGCTGGGCATGGTCACCTCCTGCGCCGGTATTGCTTCCCTTGTTGGCAGCGTGCTTGTCACCCTGCTGCCAAAGCCAAAGAATCGGATCCGGGTGATTTATCTGACCATGCTGTTTTCCCTGGGGACGGAAAATTTTGTGCTTGCCTTTACCGAATCTCCTCTGGTGTGGTGCGGGGCGCAGTTCCTTGGGTGGGTCGTGGTGCCCATCATGGGAGCCAGCCTGAATGTGGTCCTGCGCAGTACCATTCCGGTGGAAATGCAGGGACGGGTGTATGCCTGCCGGAATACCCTGCAGTTTTTCACCATTCCCATCGGCTTCTTCCTGGGTGGACTGCTGGTTGACCAGGTGTGTGAGCCCATCATGGCGAGGAACATCCACTGGCTTGCCGGCCTGTTCGGCAGCGGCAAGGGCTCCGGGGCAGCTATGGTGATGTTCCTGCTGGGAATTGCCGGTGTGGCAATCTGCCTCGTGTTCGGGCAAAGACTGAATCGATACCATTTTGAGGAGAGCGTATGATTGTCAAAGCAGAAGAAAAGGATGCATCTACGGTGGCAGCCCTTGCTGCAGCCCTGTGGCCTCAGCACTCCCGACAGGAGATGGAACAGGAGTTCGCTCTGCTGCTGGGGGAACGGGAAGCGGCTGTGTTTTTGAAAGTGGAGGGGGACTGCGCAGTGGGCTTTGCCCAGTGTCAGCTCCGGCATGATTATGTGGAGGGCACCGATTCCAGCCCGGTGGGGTACTTGGAGGGTATCTATGTGGTACCGTCCTGCCGCCATCGGGGAATTGCCGGAGTGCTGCTTGCTGCGTGTGAGCGGTGGGCGGTGAAAATGGGCTGCACAGAGTTTGCCAGTGACTGCGAGCTGGACAATCTGGAAAGCCTGGCCTTTCACAAAAGTGCGGGCTTTACGGAGGCAAATCGCATCATCTGCTTCACAAAAAAACTGTAGGTTTGAAACAGTTGTAAAAAGAAACCGGGCAGGGGAACGGAACCCTTGCCCGGTAAATTGTAATTTGGCGGGCAGTGCCCGCGGACAATGGCGCACTGGGCTGGTGCAATTTCCGGGACTCCTGGGCAGTGCCCGGTAACGTTTCTGCGTACCAGGCTGAGGCAATTGCCCAGCCATCGTAGGGGCGGCTACCAGCCGCCCGCAACGTAACGGAACCGCGTGCTTGGTTGAATGGCATGCAATTCGTACCCATTGTAGGGGAGGCTCTCAGCCTCCCGCTTTTGTTCCGGGT
>JALFGI010000025.1 GCA_022777455.1 Clostridiales bacterium
TGTTTTTTTGTCGGGATTATTTCCTGTCAAACACAATGAACAGTAAGCTGGACAGGCAAAGGAACATGGGGTAAAACAGCAGCGGAATAATGTCGAAGGCGCTGATGGTGAAGCCGAGTGTGGTGCAAGCGGAAATGGCCACCAGCATCTGGGCGCCGTAAGGGATGATACCCTGGAAGATGCAGGAGAAGGTGTCCAGAACGGAGGCCGAACGCTTGGGGGTGATGCCGTACTCTGCGGCAATGTCCTTGGCGATAGGGCCTGCCATAACGATGGCCACGGTGTTGTTGGCTGTGGAGATATCCATAAGTCCAACCAAGATGCCGATACCCAGCTGACCGCCCCGTTTGCCCCGGAATATCTTGCGGATAGCTGCCAGCAGCGCCTCAAAGCCGCCGTAGGCCCGGATGAGGCCGCACAGGGAAGCCACGAGCAGCGTCACCAGAATGGTTTCGGACATACCGCTGACGCCCGAACCCATGTTGCCCATAAGCTGCAAGGCCGTTACCTGCCCGGTGGCCAATGTGATGGCGGCGCCGGCGGCAATACCCACCAGCAGCACCACGAACACATTCAGTCCCACGATGCCGCCGATGAGCACGAGCACATAGGGGATGAGAAGCAGCAGGTTGTGGTCACCGGAGGAGGTCTGGGTCACATCTACCTGAAGAGAGATGACCACGATCAGCGCCAGCGCTGCCAGCGCCGCGGGAAGGGCAATCTTGAAGTTAGCCCGGAACTTGTCTTTCATCTGGCAGCCCTGGGTGGAGCAGGCGGCAATGGTGGTGTCGGAGATGAAGGACAGGTTATCGCCAAACATACTGCCGCCCATGACGGATGCCACGCACAGGGGCAGGCTGAAACCGGAATCCTTGGAAACGGCCACGGCGATGGGGGTCAGCAGGGTGATGGTGCCAACGGAGGTACCCATGGCCATGGACACGAAGCAGGCCACTACGAACAAAACGGCCACCGCCAGCTTGGCCGGGGCGATGGACAGCAGGAAGTAGGCCACGGCCTCGGCACTGCTGCGGCCGGTGACACCCACGAAGATGCCCGCTGCCAGGAATATCAGGATCATGGTGACGATGTTCCTGTCACCGATGCCCTGCCCCATGAGGGTCAGTTTTTCATCAAAGGAAACGCCTCGGTTTTGAAGGCACGCCACCAGAATGGCCACCAAAAAGGCAACTACAATGGGAATCTGGTAAAAGCCCATCTCCACCTTCAGCACATACTCCAGTACGATGCCCAATCCCAGATACAGAGCCAGGAAAACGGCAATGGGCAGCAGTGCGACCGCCCGGGGTGTGTTTTTTGGATTCATTGCTTTTCTCCTCAATTCTATCAGTATTGCAAGTATTTACCGCGCCCCTCAAACAGCGCAGTGAAAACAGCATACCATAAATCAAAGAGGAAAATCAATACTTTATTTTTCCAACTTCCGGTGAAAAACGTGGATGTCAAAGCTGATACGGCAGTCCAGCTCTTTTAGAGCGGTCAGCCGCTCTGCCCCGGCCCGGGGTGTTTTCCAGCAGTAGGGGGTCATCCGGAACAGGGCGTGTATGTCCTCCTGACAGGGGAGGTGAATGACCCTTTCCACATGGCGGATCTCCTCATAGGCAAAGCCTTCGTAGGGGGTCTGTTTTACCTCATTGGGATACGGCTCATCATAGAGCACTTCCTTCAGCTCCCACAGGTGCATTTCTGATGGGACCACGTAAAGCATCGTGCCGCCCGGCTTTAATACCCGGCGAAATTCCGCCAGAGCGAGGGGGGAGAAGCAGTTGATCAGCAGGTCGATGCTTCCGTCCGCCACCGGCAGATGATAGGAGGAGGCCACGGCGAACTCGATAGCCCTCTCCCGTTTGGCAGCCCGGCGAAGGATGAACTTGGAGATGTCCGTGCCCGCCATACGCACCTGCTTACCCGCCTCCAGCAGCGCGTGGTAGACGCCGCCGGTATAGTACCCCTCTCCGCAGCCGGTGTCCAGCACAGCAGGGGCGCTGCCCGTCGCGCAAACCGCCAACTGACACAGAGCTTCCCGCAAAGGGGCATAGTATCCCTTGGAGAGAAAGGCGGACCGTGCAGCGGCCATGTTCTTGTCATCCCCGGGAGCCTTGGAGTGCTTTTGATTTACCGGGAGGAGGTTGCAGTACCCCTCCCTGGACAGGTCGAAGCTGTGACCGTGGGGGCAGATATAGCTTTTTTCTCTCCGGGCAAGGGGCTCGCCGCACAGAGGACAAAGAAAAAGGCTGCTCATAGTTCCTCCCTCCTTCGGGAAACGGTCACATCACTGATCCATTTCCTTGTGCGGATGCGGTAGGCGCACAGGGGAATCTTTGCAATGCACTCCGTCTGCATGGCTAGTGCGATGAACCAGATGTCGGTTTTCAGCACCAGAGCGAACAGAGCGGTCAACGGCAGACAAACGAGCCACTGGGGACCAAGGTCCAGAGCGGCGCTCCAGACCACATCGCCACCGGAGCGCAGCACACCGGTGATGGCAGATATGGAATAGGCATGGAGGGGGATAGCGGCAAAAGCGGTGGCAGCCAAAGCAGTGGCAATGTGCGCCGACTGGCCGTACAGCTTAAACAGCGGGAATATAACCGGCTGGCACAAAAGCGGAATGGTCAGCAGCGCCACCACAGCCAGCACCGTACCGGATACCACCGTGAAGCGCAGCAGGGCGCGGCTTAAATGCATAACCTCGTCCTGACTTTGTCCTTCACCGATGGCCTTGCCCACCAGCACGGCGGTGGCGGCGCCCAGGCCGAAGCAGAATACCAGAAACAGTCGGTTGAGGTTACCCATAACGGCGTTGGCGGCCAGCATTTCCACGGAATTATCCGTATAACCTAAAACCACCGTCAGCAGGCTGTTGCCCAAACCCCATGCGGTTTCGTTGGCGATCACAGGGGTGGCATATTTCAGAAACCGGCGCAGCATATCCCAGCCCGGACAGAAAAAGGCATCCCACTGCATTTGAATGCGTTTATCCCGCAGGGCGTAGAGCACACAGATGATGAACTCGCAGATACGGGCACACAGGGTAGCAATGGCGGCTCCGCGGATACCCAACTGGGGAAAGCCCAGCTTGCCGAAAATGAGCAGGTAGTTCAGACCCGTGTTGATGAGGGTGGAGATGCCGAAGAGTTTCATGCCGAAGCCGGGATTTTCCGCGCTGCGCTGGGCACTGGTATACACGGAGGAGAACATATTGAAGATGTAGGAAATGCCGATAAGCTGCAGGTACGGCGCACCCAAAACAGACAGCTCATGCTTGTTCGACAGCAGATCCATCACCTGCACCGGAAAGAAGAACAAAACAGCGGCCAGCACCGCGGCCACGATCATCCCTACCATGGAGGCCACGCCCACAGCCCGGCTGATGCTCCGCATATCCTTTTTGCCCCAATACTGGCTGGCCAAAATGCCAAGGCCGCTCTGCACACCGAAGACGATAGAGATCAGCAGAAATACCGGTACATTGGCAGTCGTCACCGCGGCCATCTCGGTGTTGCCCAGTTGGCTGACCATGAAGGTGTCGATGAGTCCCAGAGAAAAGGTGATGAGGTTCTGCAGCACGATGGGCATGCTCAGCCGCAGCAACCTGCGGTAAAAGCCGGGCTCCCGGCGAATGAGAACGGACATAATTGCTCCTTGATTTACAGCATGGCGCAGCGCTGCGCCTGGTGATTTTTCAGCGCCTGATACACCGCCTCAATATCCTCCGCCGTGGTGTCCGGAGAGAAGCTGATGCGTATGACGCCGGCGGCTGTGCGTTTCGGAAGACCCAAAGCGGACACCACATGGCTGCTCTTGCCCTTGTGGCAGGCGGAGCCTGCGGAAATGCAGATACCCTGGCTTCCCAGATCACTCACAATATTGCCGCTGGGGTATCCGGGCAGGGACACGGACAGGATGTGGGGCGCAGTTCCGCCGCCCACAGCAACAACACCGGGGATCGTAAGCAATTTCTCAAGGCACAGCGCCTTCAGATCCGACATGTGGCGGATCTTGCTCTCATAGTTGTCAAGCCGCAGTTCCACTGCCTTGGCAAAGCCGGCGATCTGCGCCGTAGCCTCTGTGCCGGAGCGCAGGCCTTGCTCCTGGCCGCCGCCGGGTAGGAGGGGACGGAAATTTCGCAGCCTGGGGCTTATATACAGAGCGCCGATGCCTTTTGGACCGCCCAGTTTGTGACCCGACAGGCTCATGAGATCCACGCCCCAGGAAACCGGGTCGCAGGGCACTTTTAAAAAGCCCTGTACCGCGTCACAGTGGAGCAGAGCGGTGCTGTTTTTATCTTTCAGGAGTCTGGCCACCTCTGCCACGGGGAAGACGCACCCGGTCTCATTGTTTACCAGCATCATGCTCACAAGCACCGTATCCTCCCGCAGAGCGTCCGCCACCTGCTGCGCCGAGACCATGCCGGTCCTGTCGGGTTTTAAGTAGGTCACCTGACAGCCTTCGGCTTCCAGCCATTTGCAGGTTTCCAGCACGGCACTGTGCTCCACGGAGGTGGTGATGATGTGGCGACCCCTGTGCCGCCCGTGCCATACGGCGCCCCGGATGGCCCACACATCGCTCTCCGTGCCGCAGGAGGTGAAAAACAGCTGCTCCTTGGGGCAGCCCAGAGCCTTGGCAATGACGGCCCGACCGCTCTCGGCGATGGCTTTTCCGTCCTGCCCATAGGGGTATTGGGAGGAGGGGTTGCCGCTGTGCAGCAGTAGGGCGTCGGCCATGGCCTGTACCACCTCTTCCGGCACCAGGGTGGTGGCGGCGTTATCCAGATAGTGCAAGAAAAACACCTCATTTCAGCCGCCGACCACTTGCCAGCGGCGGGAAGATAGACTATAATGCAACTATATAGTATACTCGTTATTATGACAAAGTGCAAGGAGAAACCCCATGCGAATCGCTATATATACCCTCGGCTGCAAGGTAAATCAGTATGAGACCCAGGCCATGGAGCAGGAGCTGACTGCCCGGGGCCATGAGCTGGTGGATTTTGAGCAGCCGGCGGATGCCTATATTATCAACACCTGCTCCGTCACCGCCGTCAGCGACAAGAAATCACGCCAGATGATCCGCCGAGCCCGGAAGCTGAATCCCGACGCCATTGTGGCAGCCTGCGGCTGCTATGTCCAGACCCATACCGATGAGGTTGTGGAGCTGGGCATCGACCTGGTGGGCGGCACCGGTCAGCGCATGGAGTTTCTGCGCCAGCTTTTAACGGCGGCGGAGAAAAAGACCCGGGTGTTGGTGGACGACGCCCTCCACCGCCATGAGTTTGAGATTTTGCCCGCAGGCGGGCAGATGAGCCGCACCCGTGCCATGCTGAAGGTGGAGGACGGCTGCCGCAATTTCTGCACCTACTGCATCATCCCCTTTGCCCGTGGCCCGGTGCGGTCCCTTCCCATCAGCGAGGCGGTGGTGCAGACCGGACAGTTGGCTGCCGAGGGGTACCAGGAGGTAGTCATCACCGGCATTGAGATCTCCTCCTGGGGACAGGATCTGGATGGAGAGAAGAGCCTCGTGGATCTATTGGAGGCGGTGTCTGCCGCCGCCGGGGAGATGCGGCTGCGTCTGGGCAGCCTGGAGCCGAGGACCATCACCGAGGACTTCTGCCGACGGGCGGCGAAGCTGATGAATCTCTGCCCTCATTTCCACCTGTCCCTGCAGTCCGGCTGCGACGAAACACTCCACCGCATGAACCGCCGGTACGACACGGAGCGGTTCTATAAGTCTGTGACGCTTCTGCGTGAGTTTTTTCCCGGCGTTGCCATCACCACCGACCTCATCACCGGCTTCCCCGGAGAGACGGAGGAGGAGTTCCAAAAAACGCTGGACTTCATCCGCCGGTGCGAATTTGCGCAGATTCACGTGTTTCCCTATTCCGTCCGCCCCGGCACCCGTGCCGCCGCCATGGAGCAGCTTCCCAAGTCCGTGAAGGAGGAGCGCGCCGCCCGGGCGGGGGAAGTGGCCGCACAGCTCCACGAACAATACCTCCAGAGCTGCGTGGGGCAGGTGTATCCCGTCCTCTTTGAGCAGCCGGGGCGGGAGGGAGAGTTTACGGGTCACGCCCCGAACTATATGGAGGTCACCGCACCGGGAGAGGACCTGCACAACTGCCTGCATCCGGTGCGTATCACCGGTGTGAAGGGGACTATTTTGAAAGGAGAAATTCAGCCGTGAGCCACTTTTTCGCATACATGAACCGGATGCGGTTCATTAACCGCTGGGCGCTCATGCGCAACAGCTACACGGAAAACATTCAGGAGCACAGTCATCAGGTGGCGGTGCTGGCCCACGCTTTGGCGGTCATCCGCAACCGTTGCTTCGGCGGCTGCATGGACGAGGGAACGGTTTCCGTGGCGGCGCTGTATCATGACGCCCCGGAGATCCTGACCGGCGATATGCCTACCCCCATAAAGTATTATAATCCCCAGATCCGGGACTCCTACAAGCAGGTGGAGCAGGTGGCCTGCGATAAGCTGCTGCATATGCTGCCCCGAGAGCTACAGCCGGACTATGAGGCGGCGTTGCGCCCGGCAGACCCGGCGGTGGAGGAGCTGGTGAAGGCAGCGGACAAGCTCTCCGCCCACATCAAATGTCTGGAGGAGCTGAAAGCCGGCAACGGTGAGTTCCGGGCAGCGGCGGAGCAGACCAGGCAGGCACTGGAGAGGATGGACCTGCCGGAGGTGAAGTATTTCTGTGACAATTTTCTGGGCAGCTTTTCACTGACCCTGGATGAAATGGAGTGAATGAGAGCATGAAAGCAATCGTAACCGTAGTGGGAAAGGACCAGGTGGGCATCATCGCCGGTGTATGCAACCGTCTGGCGGAATACAACATCAATGTGCTGGACATCAGCCAGACTATCATGCAGGGCTATTTCACCATGATGATGGTGGTGGATCTGGCCCTGTGCACCACGGCCTTTGATGTGCTGAGCCGGGAGATGAAAGCCTATGGTGAGGAAAAGGGCTTGTCTATCCGCATCCAGCGGGAGGATATTTTCGATGCCATGCACAAGCTGTAAAGAGGTGGGCGTATGTTGAGTTTAAGCAGTATTTTCGACACCATCAATATGATCGACAAGCACCATCTGGACATCCGCACCATCACCATGGGCATCTCCCTGCTGGACTGCGCCGACCCCAGCCAGGAGGCTGCCTGCCGGAAAATTTACGACAAAATCTGCCGCCGGGCGGAAAAGTTAGTCTCCACCGGCCAGGCCATCGAGAAGGAGTTCGGCATCCCCATTGTCAACAAGCGGGTGTCCGTCACCCCCATCTCCCTGGTGGCCGCCGCCAGCGACTGCACCGACTACGTCCCCTTCGCCGCCGCCCTGGACAAGGCCGCCAAGACCGTGGGCGTGAACTTCATCGGCGGCTTTTCCGCCCTGGTCCAGAAGGGCTTTACCCAGTCGGACCGGAAGCTGATTACCTCCATCCCCGAGGCCCTGGCCACCACCGAGCTGGTGTGCTCCTCGGTGAACGTGGGCTCCACCAAGGCGGGCATCAACATGGACGCGGTGGCGGAGATGGGCCGGGTCATCAAGAAAACCGCCGACCTCACCGCCGCCTCCGGCGGGTTCGGCTGCGCCAAGCTGGTGATCTTCGCCAACGCCGTGGAGGACAACCCCTTCATGGCCGGGGCCTTCCACGGCGCGGGGGAGCCGGAGTGCGTCATCAACGTGGGCATCTCCGGCCCCGGGGTGGTCCACCACGCCCTCCAGCAGGTAAAGGGCCAGCCCTTTGACGTGGTGGCTGAGACCATCAAAAAGACCGCCTTCCGCATCACCCGCATGGGCCAGCTGGTGGCCCGGGAGGCCTCCTCCCGGCTGGACGTGCCCTTCGGCATTGTGGACCTTTCCCTGGCTCCCACCCCCGCGGTGGGGGACTCCGTGGCCCGGATTCTGGAGGAGATGGGCCTGGAGGTCTGCGGCACCCACGGCACCACCGCCGCCCTGGCCCTGCTCAACGACGCGGTGAAAAAGGGCGGCGTCATGGCCTCCAACCATGTGGGCGGCCTGTCCGGCGCCTTCAGTCCCGTGAGTGAGGACGAGGGCATGATCGCCGCTGCCCAGCAGGGGGCCCTCCAGCTGGACAAGCTGGAGGCCATGACCTGCGTGTGCTCCGTGGGCCTGGATATGATCGCCGTGCCCGGGGACACCTCCGCGGAAACCCTCTCCGCCATCATCGCTGACGAGGCCGCCATCGGCATGGTCAACTCCAAGACCACCG
>JALFGI010000030.1 GCA_022777455.1 Clostridiales bacterium
CCATGCTGGGTGACTTCGTGGAGGTGGGCTGCAACAGCGTCCTGAATCCCGGCACCGTCATCGGCCCCCACACCAACATCTACCCCACCTCCTGCGTCCGGGGCGTGGTTCCCGCAAACAGCATCTGGAAAACCGGCGGGACGATCGAGGAGAAGGTCTGAAAACACAGACCTGTTGTAGGGCGGGGTCTTGACCCCGCCGCCCCATTGAAACGGAATTGAGTATGAAAAACGGTGGCGAAATGGACAGATTTCCATCCAGAAAGAATCCTCGTCTGAAGCATTTTGATTACACAACGCCCAATTATTACTTTGTAACAATTTGCACATGGGAGAAACGGTACTTGTTTTGGGATTCAGAGGGCTTGAATTCCTTTGGAAAAATTGCCAGGCAAGAGCTTGTAAATATTCCATCCCATTTTCCCAATGTGAGGGTTGATCAGTATGTTGTCATGCCAAATCATGTGCATGCAATTCTGATACTGGATGGCTGTGAAACAAATTTGTCAACGATCATCGGGTTATATAAATCCGGTGTTACGAAACAAATTCATGGTATTGCTCCAGAATGCAGACTTTGGCAAAGCTCTTTCCACGATCACGTGATTCGTAACCGAAAAGAATATGAACGAATATGGCTTTACATTGAAGCCAACCCAGCAAAGTGGAATGATGACTGCTTCTTTTGCGGATAGGCAGGCAGAAAACGAACCTGGTCGGCGGGGTCAAGACCCCGCCCTACAGAACATTGAAATTTCGATTTGGAAAGGATTTTTCTCATGGGCAAATATTTTGGAACCGACGGCTTCCGGGGGGAAGCCAACTGCACGTTAACCGCCGACCACGCCTTTAAGGTGGGCCGGTTTCTGGGCTGGTACTATGGCCAGATGAAGCACCGCGCCGGCTCGGATGAACCGGCGAAAATCGTCATCGGCAAGGATACCCGCCGCTCCAGCTATATGTTCGAGTACAGCCTGGTGGGCGGACTGGTGGCCTCCGGGGCGGATGCCTACCTGCTCCACGTCACCACCACCCCCTCGGTGGCCTTTGTGGTACGCACCGAGGATTTCGACTGCGGCATCATGATCTCCGCCAGCCACAACCCCTACTATGACAATGGCATCAAGCTGATCAACGGCTCCGGCGAGAAGATGGACGAGAGTGTCATCCGCCTGGTGGAGGCCTACCTGGATGGGGACCTGTTCGCCTTCGACCGCCACTGGGACGAGCTGCCCCTGGCCAAGCGGGAGCAGATCGGCCGGACGGTGGACTATGTGGCCGGACGGAACCGGTATGTGGGGTATCTCATCAGCCTGGGGATGTACTCCTTCAAGGGCAAGCGCATCGGCCTGGACTGCGCCAACGGCAGCTCCTGGAACATTGCCAAATCCGTGTTCGACGCCCTGGGGGCAAAGACCTACGTGATTAACGCCGAGCCCGACGGCTACAACATCAACCGCAATGCCGGCTCCACCCACATCGAGGTGCTGCAGAAGTTCGTGCTGGAGCACAACCTGGACGTGGGCTTCGCCTACGACGGGGACGCCGACCGGTGCCTGTGCGTGGATGAGCTGGGCAACGTGGTCACCGGCGACCACATCCTCTACATCTGCGGCAAGTACATGAAGGAAAAGGGAATGCTCCCCGGCAACACCGTGGTCACCACCATCATGAGTAATTTCGGCCTGTACAAGGCCTTCGACGAGCTGGGCATCGACTATGCCAAGACCAAGGTGGGAGACAAATACGTCTACGAGCACATGATGCTGAACAACAACCGCCTGGGCGGCGAGCAGAGCGGCCACATCATCTTCTCCAAGCACGCCTCCACCGGCGACGGCATTCTCACCAGCCTGATGGTGATGGAAGTGATGATGAGCAGGAAGAAAACCCTGAGTGAGCTGTGCCAAGGCTTCACCTTCTACCCCCAGGTGCTGAAGAACGTGCGGGTGGCCAACAAGGCCAACGCCCAGAATGACGAGGATGTCCAGGCCGCCGTTTCCCAGGTGGCCGCAGCCCTGGGCGACACCGGCAGAATCCTGGTGCGGGAATCCGGTACCGAACCCGTGATCCGGGTGATGGTGGAGGCGGAAAGCCGCGAAACCTGCGAAAAATATGTGGACCAGGTGGTGGACGTCATCCGCCGCAAGGGCCACGCGGTCTGATCAGAAGCGCAAAACAGGAGCCACCCCAGGCTCCTGTTTTTTGCCCCTGCCGGCTTTCGCCGGCAAAGCGGGAAATTGTAATTTAGCGTACCGGAACCGACCACCACTTGGCTCCCCCTCTGGGAGAGCTGGCTGCCCCGTAAGGGGCAGACTGAGAGGGCAATACATCGATTTCGTCTGCTATTATCTTACTGCGGCACCCTCTCAGTCAGCCTGTTCGGCTGACAGCTCTCCCAAAGGGAGAGCCAAGGGGCGCTGCCGTATTT
>JALFGI010000073.1 GCA_022777455.1 Clostridiales bacterium
GCCGCCGGCGGCAATGGTCTTGTCCACCATCTCGGTGGTGAGCACGGTACCGGCGCCCACCAGCATGTCGGGATGGCGCTCCAGCATGATGCGCATGGCTTCATCCGCACCGGCAGCCCGGAAGGTGATCTCGGCCACGGGTACGCCGCCGGCGCACAGGGCATCGGACAGGGGACCGGCGTCCCGGGTGGGGTTGGTCAGCTTGATCACAGGCACCACGCCGATGGCGCTTACCTTTTGCTGCAGTTCGTTCATGGGATAATCCTCCTCAAATTGATTTGCCGAGCAACAGGCGCTGCCCGTTTGGATATACCTATATTTATCATACCGAAAAGGGAGAGAATTGTCAATTATCAGAAAATGCTTTCCCATTCCCGCAAAAGGAAAACGTTCCGCCTGGCAGCAGCCCGCCGGGACTTCGGCCAATTCGACAAAACAGAGAAATTTTTTGCGGCTTTTTTTCCAGATTTAAGGCTTGTTTTTTTTTCGAACCTATCATAGAATGATTGCTATGTGAAATTGCCTGATTATGAATTGCCTGTTTTGGGCAAAAAGAAAGGATTTTTCTGATATGGACGCAGTCATCAACGTTCCTGAGATTTTCGGCAGTGATGTATTCAACGAAGCTACCATGAAGCAGCGGCTTCCTTCCGAGGTTTATCAGGCCTGGCGTACCTGCATCGATACCGGGGCAGAGCTGCAGCTTTCCACTGCCAACGCCATTGCGGAGGCCATGAAGGATTGGGCCACGGAAAAGGGTGCCACCCACTACACCCACTGGTTCCAGCCCATGACCGGCATTACTGCCGAAAAGCACGATTCTTTCATCAGTCCCACCGGTGACGGTCGGGTGATCATGGAGTTTTCCGGCAAGGAACTGGTGCGGGGCGAGCCTGACGCTTCTTCCTTCCCCTCCGGCGGCCTGCGGGCCACCTTCGAGGCCAGAGGCTACACCGCCTGGGACCCCAGCTCTTGCGCCTTCGTGAAGGACGGCAGCCTGTACATCCCCACCTGCTTCTTCTCTTATAATGGTGATGCTCTGGATAAAAAGACCCCCCTGCTTCGTTCCATCGAGGAAGTGTCCCGGGAGGCCATCCGCATCCTGCGGCTCTTCGGGGATCAGGACACCAAGCGGGTCATCACCTGCGTGGGCGCGGAGCAGGAGTATTTCCTGCTGCCCAAAGACCTGTACGCCCAGCGGGAGGACCTGCGCATCACCGGCCGCACCCTGTTCGGCGCCCAGCCCTCCAAGGGCCAAGAGCTGGATGACCACTATTTCGGCACCATCCGTACCCGGGTTTCCTCCTTTATGAAGGATCTGGATGAGCAGCTCTGGCGACTGGGCATCCTGTCCAAGACGAAGCACAACGAGGGCGCCCCCTGTCAGCACGAGCTGGCTCCCATCTACTCCGATGCCAACACCGCCTGCGACAGCAACCAGCTGATCATGGAGATCATGAAAAAGTGTGCCGCCAAGCACAATCTGGTCTGCTTGCTTCACGAAAAGCCCTTTGCCGGGGTCAACGGTTCCGGCAAGCACAACAACTGGTCCCTGGCCACCGACACCGGAAAGAATCTGTTCAGCCCCGGCAAGACCCCCCGGCAGAATGCCCAGTTCCTGGTGTTCCTGGCCGCCTTCATTCAGGGCGTGGATGAATATCAGGACTTCCTGCGGTGCACCGTGGCCTATGCCGGCAACGATCACCGCCTGGGTGCCCACGAAGCGCCTCCGGCCATTGTGTCCATCTTCCTGGGAGATGAGCTCAGTGCCGTTGTCCAGTCCATCATCGACGGTACCAACTATCAGGAGCCTGGCAAGAGTCTGCTGCGCATCGGCGTGGACGGCATCCCCTCCATTCCCCAGGACACCACCGACCGCAACCGCACAAGCCCTCTGGCCTTCACCGGCAACAAGTTTGAGTTCCGCATGGCGGGCTCCTCACAATCCGTAGCCGGCCCCAACATTGCCCTGAATACCATCATGGCCGAGCAGCTGTGCCGCTTCGCCGACGAGCTGGAAAAGGCGGAGAATTTTGACGCCACGCTGCAGAAGATGGTCTGCCGGTCTTTCACCCAGCACCAGCGGGTGATTTTTGGGGGCAACGGCTATTCCGAGGAGTGGAAGCAGGAGGCAGCCCGCCGGGGCCTGAGCAATCTGGCTTCCACCGCTGAGGCACTGCCTGCCTATGTCAGCGAGAAAAACATCGATCTGGTGGTGCGCCACGGCATTTTCAATGAGTCAGAATTCCGGGCCCGCCATGCCATCCATTTGGAGTCCTACCGGAAAATCGTGAACATCGAGGCCAGAACCATGGTGGATATGGCCATCCATCAGATCCTTCCCGCTGCCTCCGCTTACACCAGATCGCTGTGCGACACTGCCGCTGCCAAAAAGGCGATGGGCGCCTCCTGCCGCAGCGAGCTGGATCTGATTGCCAAGCTTTCCGAGAATCAGGATGCGCTGTACGACCGGGTGGAGCAGCTGAAAGGGGAGCTCACCGCCATTCCGGCAGAACCGGAGGAAGCAGCCCGCTACTGCCGCAATGTGATCATCGCTTCCATGAACGCCATCCGCACCAGCGCCGACCGGCTGGAGGAGCTCACCGCCAAGAGCTACTGGCCCTTCCCCACCTATTCCGATCTGCTTTTCTATTGATATCATGCGACACGGGTGCAGTGAGAACGCTGCACCCGTTTTTTATGGAGGGGAAACAGAATGGTAAATTGTAATTTGGCGACCGGAACCGACGCACCCCCTTGGCTCCCCCTCTGGGGGAGCTGGCTGCCCCTTACGGGGCAGACTGAGAGGGCCGCATGGTTTGATTTCGGGTGCTATTACCTTACTGCGGTACCCTCTCAGTCAGCCTGTTCGGCTGACAGCTCTCCCAAAGGGA
>JALFGI010000112.1 GCA_022777455.1 Clostridiales bacterium
GACGTAAAAAGCCCGTTGCTCCACACCCTAGATCCGAACCTTTACATAGCCGTCGGATACCTCCTCCAGAATTTTCAAGGGAAGCTCGTAATCGTTGCGGTTTTTCAGATCGGTGGTGACCCTGTTGACGGTGGCATCCAATCCAAGGGGTATGTAGTTTGCAGGGTAACCGTGGTTCTTTCGCTCTACGGTGGTCAGCTCTGCAAAAAGAGAACTGAGGTACAGGGTAGAGGAGACCTGGCAGATACCGCCGCCAACCTCATCCACCAGTTCCGTGCCGGAGTATGCCGGAGCGGGCTTGTAGCCGGCCTCCGTGGTTCGCTTTCCAAGAGTATCGTTATAGGAAAGGGTTTCTCCTGGCTGCAGGATGATACCGTCCAGCTTGGAGCAGGCAAGCCGCAGGTTCTCGGTTCTGTTTTCATTATCTGCATCGTATTCCGTCTTGCAATAGCCCAGCGTATCCTGGAACCACGCATCGTCTTCACTGACAAGGGGCTCTGTAAACATCATCTGAATGCGCAGTGTATCTCCCGGGTCGGCGTTTTCCAGAAGAATGGCAGCTTCTTCCAGATCAAAGCCGTAGCCCATTTTCCCGGGAATTACCTCCAACGTCTGTCGGTCAATGGTGGGATTCTGGGCGTCGATTGAAACCTGTTTGGAGATTTCCTTCAAACTCAATTCTTTCGGTTCTCTCATTTCTTCGGGAGACTCCATAGAAACCTGGAATTCCTCCCGCTCATAGGCGCCCAATATCTGGTCATATACATCCTGCAAGTCTACCAGATAACCAGAAGAACCTACGTTTATCACCAGAGTCTGGCAGGGACCTATTTGCGCTTCCATGTCCGGAGCGTCACCTTCCAGCCAGTATCCGGAAGGGATATATACGCCGCCCAGAGAATCGAAGAATTCCTGCAACTCGGCCAATAAACGGTCTTTGTCCAGTGCTAAGCCCAAAGAAATCGTTTCTTTTCCGCTGCTTAGCGCTTCGTTAACTGCTTTGTCAATATCCCAGTGGATATTGGTTTTGTCCGGCGTCAGCGTGAGTGTCTGCTCACCTACGGAAAGCACCATGCTCTCCTTCTCATATACATCAGATACCGCAAGACGGATGGCATCCGCTGCCTCTTCTGCAGTCATTCCTCCCACAGGAATGCCGGAAACAGATACGCCGCTGGCAATCTTCGGATCAGGAAGAGTGACGGGAATTGTGCTCTCGGAGGGAGTCTGATTTTCCTGAACAGGACATTCCGGTTCCGATGTTTTTGAAGGCAGAAGGAGCAGCAAGATCAAAACAACGAGAATGATACCGATGGCAGTGCAGCATATCGCGAGAATCAGACGCTGCTGCCCTTTGCTGTTACTTTTTTGGGATATGTAGTTTGAAATAAAAATCGCCTCCTGGGACGCTGGAAAGGCTGCCGCATGAATCATGCAGCAGCCGGAAGATTATTTGGGGGAGAGGTCCACATTTCTGCGCAGGATGGAATGGGCAGGAACTGCTTTGGGAAGTTTCATGGTGAACTTCATTTGAGGTGTTCTGGGTTCGTCAATGGCAGTACCTTCCTCGTTTGCCATCCCTTCCGCACGGATGGCAAAGGGGCGCAAATCAGGGCCAACAACCTCCAAAGCATCGCCCTCATGGAATTTGTTGCGCAGGCTGCAAACAGCGTGGCCGTTTTCGTCACAGCTTTCCACAATAGCGCAAATTTGCCATTGACGGATGTAACGAGAGTTTTCGGTATATTGACCAGGGAAACCAAAATAAAAACCGGTGGAGTAAACCCGGTGAGAGACATGCTCCACTTCGTCCCGCCAAGCGGGATCAAGCTCCCGACCAGCCAGAACATCGTCAATGCAATGCCTGTAAGCACCGGAAACAATGGCAGCATAGTAAGGAGATTTGGCCCTTCCTTCGATCTTGATACAGTCGATGCCCGCATCCATCAGTTCCTTCAAATGGTCGATGGTGCACATATCCCGGGAATTCAGGATATAGGTTCCTTTTTCGTCCTCAAACACGGGGAAGTATTCCCCGGGGCGCTTTTCCTCTACCAGCGCATATTGATAGCGGCAGGGCTGTGCACAGGCGCCACGGTTGGAATCCCGACCGGTCATATAGTTGCTGAGTAAGCATCTGCCGGAGTAACTGACGCACATAGCGCCGTGGCCAAAGGTTTCAATTTCCAGAGCAGGGGATACCTTTTGGCGGATGGCGCGTATTTCTTCCAGGCTTAGCTCTCTGGCCAGGACCACCCGCTGTGCACCCAAGTCGTGCCAGGCTTGGGCGCACTCGTAGTTGGCAATGGATTGTTGGGTGGAGATATGGCGCTGGCAGTGGGGAGCATACTTCCCGGCCAGCGTAAATGCTCCCAAATCCGCCAGAATCAGGGCATCCACGCCGGCGCTGTCCAGCTGCTCCAGATAGGCGGGCAGAGCGGCCACCTCGTCATTTCTGGGCATGGTGTTTACCGTGACGTGAACCTTCACCCCGTGGCTATGGGCGAACGCGACTGCCTTGGGAAGCTCCTCCGGGGGAAAATTACCCGCAAAGGAGCGCATTCCGAAGCTTGTTCCGGCAAGGTAAACTGCGTCCGCACCATAGAGCACGGACATTTTCAGCTGCTCTGCATCACCGGCAGGGCACAGAAGCTCCAGTTTTTTCATCTCATCCTCCAACTCTGGCCCGGTTGGCCTCGTGTTCGGCCTGGGTGGTTGCAAAGATATGAGAACCGGCAGCGGGATCCAACACATAGTAATAGTAATTGGTATCCGCAG
Organism: Clostridiales bacterium; assembly: GCA_022777455.1. Next base: position 2,779 of record JALFGI010000112.1, read on the forward strand.
GCTCCAGGGCTGCCCGCAGGCTGGAAAGACCTGGATTGGAGATGGGGCCCGGGGTCAGTCCTGTGTTGGTATAGGTGTTGTAGGGGCTGACCACCCGCAAATCCTCGGCTGTCAGATCCGTCTTGCCGTCCAAC
>JALFGI010000153.1 GCA_022777455.1 Clostridiales bacterium
AGCCGCGGCATGTGAAAGGAGTTGTGCTCTATGAGAGAGACTGTTTTTAAGAAAGCATTGTCCCTGCTGCTCTGCGCGGTCCTGATTCTGGGGGTTCTGCCTCTGGACAGCCACGCCGCCGAGTACCAGGCAAACGGGCAGCTCAGCTGCTATTTCCCGCTTCCGGAGGAATTCTTCGACGACATCGTGGACTTCGCCGGATGCCGGGGCGCCAATGACGACGCCCTGTATGGAACTCCGAACTACAATTGTGCCGACGAAGAGCACGCTGCCCTTCCCAACGGCAGCGCTGCGCTGTTGGTGAATGTCAGTTCCACCCAGCCGGTATACGCCCCGACAGACGGCATCCTGTACCGTTCCTCCCAGCCGGATTCCAAATGGGGAGATGCGGCTGTACTGGAGCTGCCGGTGGATTCCGGATTATCCTACTACATCCTGATGGGCAGCGTCAGCGCTGATGCCGCGGTTCCCTCCGGCACTTACGTGGAAGCCGGTACCACCATCGGCTACACCAGCGGAATTTTCCGGCTGGCAGCCGCGGTAACCTACAGCGGCATGGGTGCCCAGGCCGCCGGGAATCTGACTGATACCCTCGCGTTTGTGGAGAGCGCGGGCTGGCTCACCGAGGGTGTAGGAACCGGTCTGGTGTGCGTGAATCCCTCCGCCTCCACCGTTACCCAGTATCCCAATTCCCTGGTCTATGACCACAGTGGTCCCATCCTCTATGAGTTTGTCCCGGGTCAGACCATCACCGAGCCCCCCACGGAAGCGCCTACCGAGCCCCCCACGGAAGCGCCTACCGAGCCCCCCACGGAAGCGCCTACCGAGGCTCCCACCGAAGCGCCCCACACGGAGCACGTCTGGGACGGCGGCACGGTGCTCCAGGCTGCCAGCCACACCGCCGAGGGCGTTGTGCGGTATACCTGCACCATCTGCAATGCCACTATGGACCAGACCATCCCCGCTGACGGAAACGCCCACGTGTTCGATCAGCAGGTGGTGAGTGATGCCTACCTGGCCGCTCCCGCCAACTGTGCCAGCGGTGCCCGGTACTACTACAGCTGCGTCTGCGGCGCGGTCGGTACTGAGACCTTCGTCTCCGGTGATGCCACGGGTGAGCACATCTGGGACGGCGGCGTGGTCACCGTTCCCGCCACCCACACCACCCAGGGCAACACCCACTACACCTGCACCGTCTGCGGTACTGGCTACGATGAGCCCATCGCCGCGGATTTGAACGCCCATGTATTCGATCAGCAGGTGGTGAGCGATGCCTACCTGGCCGCTCCCGCCAACTGTGCCCGCGGCGCTCAGTACTACTACAGCTGCGTCTGCGGCGCGGTCGGTACCGAGACCTTCGTCTCCGGTGATGCCACGGGTGAGCACGTCTGGGACGGCGGCGTGGTCACTGTTCCCGCCACCCACACCACCCAGGGCAGCATCCACTATACCTGCACCATCTGCGGTACCGGCTATGACGAAGCCATTCCCGCCAGCGCTGACCATGTGTTCGACCAGGAGGTGGTGGACGACAAGTATCTGGCCTCTCCTGCTACCTGCTCCAGCGCAGCCACCTACTATAAGAGCTGCATCTGCGGCGAAAAGGGCTCCGAAACCTTCATCTATGGCAACCCCGCGCCCCACACCTATTCCGACCAGTGGAGCAGCAACGACACCGACCACTGGCGCGCCGCCACCTGCGGCCACAGCGGCGAGACCACGGACTTCGGCCCCCACAAGTGGGACGACGGCAAGATCATCAAGGATGCCGGACACAATGTGGACGGTGAGAAGCTGTACACCTGCACCACCTGCGGTGCCACCAAGACCGAGACCATCCCCGGCCAGCCCCACGAATACAACCAGATGGTGATTCTGGAGCAGTACCTGGCCAGCCCCGCCACCTGCACCAGTCCCGCCACCTATTACTTCGCCTGTGTCTGCGGTGAAAAGGGCAGCGAGGTCTTCTCCTACGGCGAAGCCAAGGGACACACCTACTCCGACCAGTGGAGCAGCAACGAGCTGCAGCACTGGCATGCCGCCACCTGCGAGCACACGGGAGAAAAGATTGACGTGGCTGACCATGTCTGGAATCCCGGACAGATCACCACCCAGCCCACCGCCACCACCAAGGGCGTGATGACCTACACCTGCAGCATCTGCGGCGCCACCAAGACCGAGGACGTGGAACCCTCCCAGCACGAGCACACCTTTGCCTCCACCTGGGCCGGCAACACCACCTACCACTGGCACCCCGCCACCTGCGAGCACACCAATGTGGTCAGCGGTCTGGGAGAGCACACCTGGAACGAGGGTGTGGTGACCTCTGTGGCTTCCCACAACACCGCCGGCCAGAAGCTGTACACCTGCACCGTCTGCGGCATCCAGAAGACGGAAACCGTGCCCCAGACCCATACCTACAACCAGCAGATCGCTTCCTCCGCCTACCTGGCCTCCAACGCTACCTGCACCAGCCCCGCCACCTATTACTACAGCTGCACCTGCGGCGCCAAGGACACCACCCGTACCTTTACCTCCGGCAGCGCCCTGGGCCACACCGCTTCCAACACCTGGGGCAAGGACGCGAATTACCACTGGTACATCTGCTCCCGCTGCGGTGCCAGAGGCGAGCTGACCGCCCACACCTTCAACACCTCCGGCAGCTGCACCGTGTGCGGCTACTCCAAGGAAGAGTCCCACATCCACTCCAGCCACCTGTCCCGGGTTCCCGCCAAGGCTGCCACCTGCACCCAGGAGGGCAACACCGCCTACTACATCTGTGACTGCGGCAAATGGTTCAGTGATTCTTCCACCACCAGCGAAATCACCGACCAGCAGAGCGTGGTGATCCCCGCCCTGGGCCATGTGGACAAGGACAACAACGGCCGCTGCGACGTGTGTAAGGAACGGCTGGATAACACCGTGGAATACCAGATCACCGAAGGCGGAGAGTCCACCTGGCTGAATACCTCCAACCAGGGCCTGGTGATCCGCTCCAACGCGGCCTACAGCCAGTTCGACCGGGTGGAGGTGGACGGTGCCACCGTGGCCGTCACCAACTACTCCGTCAGCGAGGGCTCCACCATTGTGGAGCTGAACGCCAGCTACCTGAAGCGCCTGTCTTTGGGCTACCACACCATCTCCATCGTGGCCAAGGACGGCAAAGCCACCACCGGCTTCACCATCAAGCAGGGTGCTGCCTCCGGCGGCAGCAGCAGCAACGGCATCTGGGGCATGATCCTGTTCCTGACCGTGGTGATCGCCATTGCCATTCCCGTGACCTACGGCGTTTACTACTACCGCAAGAAAACCGGCAACGGCAGATACTCCTAAATAACCCCTAAAAAACAGCTGCCTCACCAAACGTGGGGCAGCTGTTATTATGTCTGTTTGTCCTTCAAATTGTAATTTGACGGGCAGATACGGCAGCACCCCTTGGCTCTCCCTTTGGGAGAGCTGTCAGCCGAACAGGCTGACTGAGAGGGTACCGCAGTAAGATATTAGCACCCGAAATCAAACATGCCTGCCCTCTCAGTCTGCCCCTTACGGGGCAGACAGCTCCCCCAGCGGGGGAGCCAAGAGGTGCGTCGGTTCCGGTCGCCAAATTACAATTTGTCTCCTTGTAAAGAATGCAGAACTTCAACATCATGAAAAGCCCTCCCGCATCATCCGGACGCGGGAGGGCCTGTTTTCATTCCTTTGGCAAAGGCATTATTTCCGGTACAGAATCCGAATGGAGTTCAGCAGGCACAGCATGGACACGCCGGTGTCCGCAAAGACCGCCAGCCACATATTGGCATAGCCGCAAAGGCCCAGAACCATGATGATGAGCTTCACCGCCAGGGCAAAGTAAACGTTCTGCCAGCTAATGCGCCGGGTGGCCCGGGCGATCTCCACCGACTCCGGGATAGCGGAGACATCGGAATTCATAAACACCACGTCCGCCGCCTCAATGGCCGCGTCCGCGCCGCTGCCCATGGCGGCACCCACGTCCGCTCCGGCCAGCACCGGGGCATCGTTGATGCCGTCGCCCACGAACATCACCCGTCCGGCTTCCTTCCGAACCATCTGGAGCCGTTCCAGCTTCTCCTCCGGCAGCAGTCTGGCGTGCACCTGATCAATGCCCACGGTTTTGGCAACGGCCTTTGCCGCTTCCTCGGCATCGCCGGTGAGCATCACCGTTTTGATGCCGCTGCTGCGCAGCTTCTCCACAGCCTGCTCCGCCCCGGGCTTAAGGGTGTCGGCAATCAGCAGATAGCCTTGGTAAACACCGTTTACCGCCACCAGCACCCGGGTGCCGTATTCATCGCACGTATCGAATTCCACGTCGTTTTCCTTCATCAACCGAGCATTGCCGCAGAGGATTTCCGCTCCCTCCACCGTTGCCCGGATGCCCCGGCCGGGCAGCTCCTCCAGCTCCCGGGGCTGAGCCAGGGCCAGTCCCTGCTCTCCGGCTTCCGCCACGATGCTCACGGCAATGGGGTGGGTGGAGCGCTGCTCACAGCTTGCGCACAGCCACAGCAGCTCCCGCTGGGCATCCGGGATTTCCCCTTCAAACACGCTGCTGATCTTCTGCACCTTGAAATCGCCCTTGGTGATGGTGCCGGTTTTGTCCATGACCACGGCGCCTACCTGGGCCAGAGCCTCGATGGAATTGCCGCCCTTGAACAAAATGCCCTTTTTGGAGGCGGCGCCGATGCCGGAGAAGAAGGCCAGGGGCACACTGAGCACCAGGGCGCAGGGGCAGGAGATGACCAGGAAGGTCAGAGCGGTAAAGACAGAGGCGGTGCCTGTTTCACCGAAGAGGACGGTGTCCATTCCCGCGTATTTCACCCCGTCCACAAAGAAGTGCCAGCCCGGCAGGATGCAGGGCAGCACCAGGGCCACGATCAGCGCAGCCAGCACCACGGCGGGGGTATACACCCGGGCGAAACGGGTGATGAATTTGTCAATGGCGGGCTTGTTGGCGGCGGCATTTTCCACGGAGTCCAGGATTCTTGTCACCATGGACTCGGACAGGGGCTTCTCCACCTGCATTTTCAGCTGGCCGGAGGTGTTGACACAGCCGGAAATCACGCTGCTTCCCGGCCCCACCCCCACGGGCACCGGCTCGCCGGTGACGGGGGAGGTGTCGATCCGGCTTTCGCCTTCCACAATCACGCCGTCCAGAGGGATGCGGTCCCCGGGACGCACCAGCAGAATGTCCCCCACCTGGGCTTCCTCCGCGGGAATGACCTGAATCTTCTCTCCCCGGGCCAGATTCACGGTCTCCGGCCGCAGGTCCACAGCGGACATAATCTGGCTCCGGCTGCGCTCCACCGCCCGTTCCTCAAAATACTCGCCCACCCGGTAGAAGAGCATCACGCCCACGGCCTCCGGGCAATCCCCAATGGCGAAGGCACCCAGGGTGGCCAGGGACATGAGGAAATTCTCGTCGAAAACCTGACCCTTGACCATGTTCTTCAGGGCGGTCATCAGCACCTCGCCGCCCAGAATCAGGTAGGCGGGAATCAGCACCAGCAGCATGGCGGGCAGCGGCGCCCCCAGCAGCTCCATTGCCTCCCCGGCCAGGAACAGTGCCGCGCCCAGCAAAATGGCGACCAGGTCTCTTTTCTCTTCCTTCCCCTCTTCCGGTGCATGGGTCTTGGGGGCCGGGCGATTGGTCTGCCGGGGCACCAGGGTCACCCCAACCTCCACGGCATCCACCAGCTCCTGCATTTTCTCCAGCAGTCCCTCGTGGCTCCGGGCGGATACCCGCAGCTGCTTAGCGGCAAATACCACCGTAGCGGACTCCACCTCCGGCATAGCCTGAATTCTGGCCTCGATTTTTGCTGCACAGTTTGCGCAGTCCAGTCCGTCCAGAAGGTACACCCGGGTCTCAAACCCATCCAGAGGGGCGACGATCTCTTCTTCCCGGCACGCTTCCTGTCCGGCGGTGGTCTGCTTGTGATAATGACGGCCCCGTCGGCCGTATCCATGGTCCCGACCAATGATATCGGCATGGTCATGACGGTGTTCCTGCATGGCGCGTTCCTCCTTTTGCCCATTGACTTCTCAACGCAATTAGCATACAATGTATCTGTTATCGAACACTTTGTTCTGTAACTATTATAATTCCGTTTCGTCAAAATACAACAACCAGTTTTGTCCCAATGTAAGATACAGGACAAAAACCCAATTTTGTTCAGGAGGCAGCCATGGACAGACGACAGCAAAAAACCCGCACCGCCATTTTCCGGGCGTTCACCACTCTGCTGGACCGGCGCAGCTACGGCTCCATCACCGTTCAGGACATCATCGATGAAGCCAATATCGGCCGCAGTACCTTCTATGCCCATTTTGAAACCAAGGACGAGTTGCTGCGGCAGATGTGCCGGGAGCTGTTCGACCACATCATCGGCACCGCCCTGGACAAGCAGGACACCCACGGCCTCTACACCTGCACCAATGCCCCCCACTCCGTGATCTGCCACATTCTGCAGCATCTGCAGGAAAATGACAACAACATCCTCACCCTGCTCTCCTGCGAAAGCAGCCCTATTTTCCTGCGTTATTTCAAATCCGGCATGGAGGAGCTGGTGCGCACCCAGATGCTTCAGGAGAATGCACTCACCACCAGGGTGCCCCGGGAATTTCTCATCAACCACATTGCCGGCAGCTTTGTGGAAATGGTCCAGTGGTGGCTGGAGGGCGGCCGGGTGCAGACCCCCCAGGAGCTGGACGACTATTTCCGGGCGGTAACGGAGCCCATCATTTCCGGGCAGCGGGGGTAATAACAAAATTTCCCACCTCATTTTCAGAGGCGGGATTTTCATGATGATGCAGCTACCGGGTAAATTGTTGTTTGGCGTAACGGAACCGACGCCCCCTTGGCTCCCCCTATGGGGCAGCCTGAGAGGGCAACACAGTGTGTAAGGATGCTGTTGTCTTCTCTGCGGCACCCTCTCAGTCAGCCTGACGGCTGCCAGCTCTCCCAAAGGGAGAGCCAAGGGGTGCTGCTGTGTAAACCCCAGCGCATTGATTATTGCACCAATGTCAGATGCTGCCAGCGGCCCTGGCGGTAGCGGCGGATGCACACCAGGCCCGTCACCATCCAGGTCAGGCCCTGGGTGAGCCACACGCCCCAATAGCCGATGGCGGCAATGCGGGTGAGCACGCCGGCAAAAATGATGCGGCACACCACTTCCGTCATGCCGTTAATCAGGCTGAACCGGGAATCGCCGCAGCCGTTGAGGATACCCCGGGGGACATAGATCATGCCCAGGAAGAAATAAAAGAAGCAGTCGATTCTCAGCGCCGTGGCACCCATGGCGATGACCTCCGGCTCCTTGACAAAGCAGCCCACCGTCCAGCCGCCCAGCAGCCAGAAGAAGGGAATCATGAAAAGGCTCAGCACCAGAACCACCAGGCTGGAGGCCCAATAGCCCCGTTTCACCCGGTCGATCTTCCCCGCGCCCTTGTTCTGTCCGGCAAAGCTGGTCAGGGTGGTATTCAAAGAGGTGAAGGGCATCTGCACCAGCTGCTCGATTTTCACCACCACGGTGTAAGCCGCCATCACCGTCTGGCCGTAGGAGTTCACCACCCCCTGCAGCACCAGGCAGGAAACGGAGATCAGGGAGCTTTGCAGCGCCATGGGAATGCCCAGCCGCATGCAGCGGGAGATGATGTGCTTCCGGGGCTTCCACTCCCCCCGGGTGAGCTGGAAATAGGGGACCTTCCGCCAGGCATACACCGCGCTGACGAGGAAGGAGAAATACTGGGAGATCACCGTGGCCAGGGCAACGCCGAACACCCCCCAGTTCATTCCCAGCACGAACGCCAGGTCCAGGACGATATTCATCACGCAGCTGAGGATCAGAAAATACAGGGGCGATCTGGAATCCCCCAGGGCCCGCAGCAGGGCGGCCACACCGTTGTACAGCGCCACCGCCGCAACGCCCAGGCTGGTGACGCGCAGATAGGTCAGCGACAGGGGGAAGATTTCCGCTGGCACCTGCAAAAGCCCCAGCATCCAGGGGGCCAGGAAAAAGCCCAGCAAACTGACGGCACTGCCCGCCGCCAGAAGAATATACGTAGAGTTGGCAATGGTGGCACGGATCAGGGCGTCATCCCTGGCCCCAAAATACTGGGAGGCCAGAATGCCGATGCCAATGGCAAGGCCCGAGCTCAACGAGAAGAACAGGAAGCCCAGCGACCCGCAGGTGCCCACGGCCGCCAGGGCGTCCGCGCCCACATAGTTGCCCACCACCACGGAATCCACCACATTGTAGAATTGCTGAAACAGATTCCCCACCAGCAGCGGCAGGGTAAACAGAAGAATATGCCGCAGGGGGCTGCCCTCGGTCATGTCGGTCACACGTTTTGTCTGTGCCATTTTTCATTCCCTCCAGGAAGAAAAAAGAAGTTATTTTCCCTTGAACCGCTGCATTATAGCACAGGCCCTTTCCAATGTAAATCCCGATTTGCAGGGGCGGGAAAAAATCTCCGCCGTTTCGGAACAGGAGGGCGGAAAGCCCTGGGAGCCTTCGCCGTATTCCACAATTTCGCCAGATTTTCCCGGGGCGGAATCGCATATTTGTCTAAATAATTTGGCGATATTGTCAACTGTAAAGCTATCGACTTTTTTCCTTTTTGGAGCTATAATGGAAAATGTGATTCAGGGCCTTTTTGCGTTGCCCGCTGCGGCAAGGCTGTTTCCCCGCCCGAACGCAATATACCGATATTACTGACGAAGGAGAGTACCGATCATGAACAACATTCCTGAAGTAAAGCTGGGCATCATTGCCGTGTCCCGTGACTGCTTCCCCATCGCCCTTTCCACCCAGCGCCGCAAGAACATCGTGGCTGCCTACGGCGAAGGCCTGTATGAGTGCCCCATCACCGTGGAG
>JALFGI010000263.1 GCA_022777455.1 Clostridiales bacterium
GAGAAAATACTGCGATTTGATCGAACGAGTCAAGGTAAGCTATCCGGCACGGAATCCTTCGGACGAAGGGCAGGAACCGCGCCTTTACTGGTGTGATGATTGCAAAGAAATCAATCTGTGGACATATTGGCAGGGCAAAGGGAATCTGGATGCGAAAATCCTGCTGGTTGGGCAGGACTGGGGCTGTCCTTGGGATGGCGGTTCTCAGTCTACGATGGATGAAGTGCGTAAAGCAAATGAGGGTCGTGCCTACGATTACCTGCACAACAATCCCAGTCCCACCGATGCGAACCTGACACGGCTGTTTAGTGAACTTGGCTATGATATTACAAAACCTCACTCCGATCTTTTCTTCACAAACTTTGTTCTTGGATATCGCAATAAAGGCACCAGCGGCGGATACAAAAAGGCTTGGGAGAAGCATGACAAAGGCTACTTCAAAGAACTGACAGACATCATTCAACCAAGCGTGATTCTCTGCCTTGGCAAGTCAACCTTTGAAGGTGTTCTGTCTGCCTTTGACGCAAAGCTTCCCTGCTCCATCACGGATTACAATGAGTTTATCGAAAGCACACACAATCCGGTTCCCGTTACCTTGGAGAACGGCGACACTGCCCATATATTTGCACTTGCGCATTGCGGTGCTATGGGTACGCTGAACCGAAATCGTAAAAAGAGTACGGATCTCACCAATCAAATTGAAGATTGGAGAAAAGTAATTCCTTACCTTCGAAAGGAAAACACGGGTATGTTCCAAAATAAAGTAATCGTCATCACCGGCGGTGCCAATGGCATCGGCAAGTGTATCGCTGAGGAATTTCAGAAGAACGGCGCCCATGTTTGCGTCATTGACCGGGCAAAAGGTGACCACTATGTAGGCGATCTCGCTGACAAGGCCACACTGGAGGACTTTGCCCGGACAGTCACCGAGAAATATGGTCGGGTGGATGTGTTGGTGAACAACGCACCACCCCTGTTTCTGGGAATCGACGAATGCACCTATGAGCAGTTCCAGCAGTCCATGGCAATCGGTGTTACCGCGCCTTTCTATCTGAGTAAGCTGTTTGCGCCTTACTTCGCCCCGGGTGCCAGCATCATCAATATTTCTTCCTCCCGGGACAGGATGAGCCAGCCCCAGAGCGAAAGCTACACCGCTGCCAAGGGCGGAATCTCCGCGCTAACCCACGCGCTGGCGGTCAGCTTCGCCGGAAAGGTGCGGGTCAACTCCATCTCTCCCGGATGGATTGACACGGCTTACACCGTCTACGAAGGCCCCGATGCCATCCAGCAGCCTGCCGGTCGGGTGGGCAATCCCCTGGACATCGCCAACATGGTGCTGTTCCTGGCTTCCGGCAAAGCCGGTTTCATCACCGGCGAAAACATCTGCATCGATGGCGGTCAGACCCGGCTGATGATCTACCACGGCGACAACGGTTGGACGCTGAACCCCTAGGGAGCCTTTGAAATTGCGGTGGCGTTGATTGAAAAAGAATTGGAGTGAGAAAAATGGCAAAGCAAATTGCTGTCCTATCCGACACCCACGGGCTGCTCCGTCCGGAGGTGCTGTCTGCGATTTCCGGCTGTGACGCTAGCATCCACGGCGGCGACATCAACAAGCCGGAAATCATTGAGCGACTGCAAGAAATTGCCCCGGTTTATGTGGTGCGGGGCAACAACGATAAGGAGTGGGCAGAGCGCATCCCCGCAACGCTGACCTTCCGGATTGAGGACTGCCGGTTCTTTCTGGTGCACAACAAAAAGGAAGTCCCCAAAGACCTGACCGGCATTGACGCGGTGATCTTCGGGCACTCCCACAAGTATTTTGAGCAGGTAATTGATGGGCGGCTCTGGCTGAATCCCGGCAGCTGCGGCAAGCGGCGGTTCGATCAGGAGATTACGCTGGCGGTTCTGACGGTGGAGGGCAGCACCCTGTCCACCCAAAAAGTCGTCATTCAGCCCTGACAAGCACCAACAACAAACTTGCCCACACAAAAATGTTGTGTTATTCGTTACGAATAGCGCAGCATTTTCTTTTTGCGTACACCTTGAAATAAGTTCTAAAGAACGATTTAAGCAGTTCTTTTAGATTCTGTTTCCCACATAGCTTCCTGGATATACTAACTTTAGAACGAAAACTCGTTCTATAAGGAGGGGTTATCATGGATCAGGCAGCAATCGGGAGCAGAATCAAGGCCGCCAGAGAGCGGGCGCATCTGACGCAGGAGCAGCTGGCAGAAATTGTGGACATCAGTCCCACCCACATGAGCGTCATCGAACGGGGTGTGAAAACGCCGAAGCTGGATACCTTTGTGCGGATTGCCAACGCGCTGGGGGTCTCCGCGGACGCGCTGTTGCAGGATGTGGTGGAACACGCCAACGAAAGCGTCATGTCGGAGCTTTCCGCAGCCATTGGACGCCTGCCCCAGCAGGAGCAGATTCGGATTCTCAATGCCGTCCGGGCATTAACGGAATAAGCTGTGAGAGGGTCGGTTTTCCAGCCCTCTTTTTTCGTTTCTCCCATAATTCGACAGACTTTTCCTTTTCTTGTGCATATACTAATTCTAATAGAACTAGTTACTAGTTCTAAAATAGCGAAAGAAAGGAAAATTCAAATGAATACAATCGAATCCATCCTGACCCTGTTGACCTCCGACGCCCTTGTTGCAGATGTGAAAGCCGTGCTGAGAGAGCAGGACCCGGAGTATCCGTCGGTTGAAACCGCATTCCAGGAAGCCGTCTGTGCACTTGCGTCCAAAATCGGAAAAGAGGAAGCCGAAAAGCTGCTTGCATCTAAAGAGAGGCAAATCCTGTCCGATCTGGTCTACACCGCTTACCTTGGCTTTCAGGCAAATCTAGCTAACTTCCATAATCCTATGGCAAGCCAGTTCACCAAACTGGATTATGATGTTTTCCTCCGGGAGCATATCATGCAGACGCTCCCCTGCCGGGCAGCGGCGGAGAAAACCATCGCCGCTTTCCGGGAAACATACAAGGATGCCCTGAGCGAGTATGACGATGCCATTCAGAGCTACTACATCTATCTGGCAGTGGCTGGGCAAAAACTGGCTCACTTCTGGGGCTACGTCTTTGCCAACAGGTTTCTTCCGTGGGTAGAGCCGGGGTATGTCAGCGACGGTGCCCAAACCAGCATCTATGCGCTGGAACTTCACCGGGATTTAGGGTTCCGGGTGAGGTAATTTGTCCTTTGCATCTCTCACTTTGTCAGCTCATAGCTCATATCCAGCAGGAATTTCAGCTTCCCCTCATCCGCGCTGCCGTCCAGCGCGATGGTCAGCCAATGGGCTTTGTTCATGTGATACGCTGGAAAAACTCCCGGTTCTTCCCGGAAGGAGCCGATCAGCCGGGGATCGCATTTGACATTCACCGCGGAAATAATTCCCTCGCCGGGAAGCCCCAGTTTTTCTCTGGGAATGTCCATGATAAGGGCAAACCACTTCCGATTGTGGCGATGCCGGAACACGGTGTTTGTCGGCGACTGCGCCCAGGGGTTTTCCCCCTGGGTACTGTAGATTTCCGCGATATAGCGTTCCAGTTCCGCCCTGTTCAGTCCGCGTCCTCGTCCAGCGCTTCCAGATAAAAGCTTACAGGCCGGAAGCCGTCGTTGCAGGAAATCATGGCAGATTTGGGGTTCTTCATCCAGCCGTCATAGAAATCCCCGCCGCCGTGGGCAAGGGTCATGACAAAGGGAGAAATGCTGTCCCAGGCGCTGTCGCAAAAGCCCTCCGGCTTGCACCAGCCGTTGGCGACCCAAGTTTGCCCCTCTTTGACTTCGCAGGCGTGC
>JALFGI010000293.1 GCA_022777455.1 Clostridiales bacterium
CCGGAGGAAGGTGGGGTAGCGTGGAAAAACCCTGGCAGCTCTACCTGCTGCGCTGCGGCGACGGCACCTTGTACACCGGCATCGCCCTGGATGCCGAAAAACGGCTTTTGATGCACCGCCGGGGCAAAGGGGCAAAGTACACCCGGGGCAGGGGACCCCTGGAACTGGTGTACACCGAAATCTGCACCAATCATTCCGATGCCCTGAAACGGGAATTGGAGGTAAAGGCTATGACCAAAGAGGAAAAGGAAGCTCTGATTGTGGGTGATCTTATTTCACCGGCAGCGGAACAAGCAGAAAAAGAAAAGGAGGCTATGAAATGAATTACCGTCAGTTTGGCAATACCGGGGAGAAAATCTCTGCCCTGGGCTTTGGGTGCATGCGTTTTCCCGAGTATGAAAAGAATGGCAAAAAATATGTGGACACCGACAAGGTGGACGAAATGCTGGCCTGTGCCTTTGAGCGGGGTGTGAACTATTTCGATACCGCTCCCTATTACTGCAACAGTAACAGCGAGGCGGCTCTGGGCCACGGCGTGAAGAATTTCCGGGATAAGATTCTGCTTTCCACCAAGTTCCCCTTGGAGGTGGCGAAAAAGCCCGGGGATTACCGCCGCCAGCTGGAAAGCAGCCTGGAGCGGCTGGGCACTGACCACATTGATTTCTACCATTTCTGGGGCATCGACAAAGAAGATTATGACGAGATTATCCTGAAGAAGAATCTTTTGGAAGAAGCCCGGCAGGCCAAGGAGGAGGGCCTGATCCGCCACATCAGCTTCTCCTTCCATGATGCCCCCTCTGCCATCAAGTACATCATCGATACCTCCGAGGCCCACGGCGTGCCCATGGAGAGCATGCTCTGCCAGTATAACCTGCTGGACCGGAGCAACGAACAGATGATCTCCTATGCCCGTTCCAAGGGCCTGGGCACCGTGGCCATGGGCCCGGTGGGCGGCGGACGGCTGGCGGCTCCCACGGAGCTGTATGCCAAGCTCACCGGCGGCGCCTCCATCCCTACTTACGAGCTGGCCTTCAAGTTCGTTCTGGGCCATCCGGATCTTTGCTGCGCCCTGTCCGGTATGGAGAATACGGATATGGTGGAAAAGAACACCGCCCTGGCCTCGGGCAGCGTTTCCTTCTCCCGGGAGGAATGGAAAAAACTGGGCGACGCCATGGAAGACCTGAAGAAATTCAGCGACCTGTACTGCACCGGCTGCAAATACTGCCAGCCCTGCCCCGCCGGTATTGTGATTCCCGAGATTTTCAATATGTACACCTATTACAATGTCTATGGCCTGAAGGACCATGCCCGGAAGATGTTCGACAAGTACCTGGAAAAAGAGGGAAAACTGTCGGATGCCTGTCTGGACTGCGGCAAATGCGAGCACAAATGCCCCCAGCATCTGAAAATCCGGGAAAACCTGAAAATGGTGGAGGCTATTTTCAGGAAATAAGAACAACCGCTCAACGCATCCGTGTTGGGCGGTTGTTCTTTGGGGAAAGCGGCCTTGACAAGCTGTGGGAAATGCCCCATAATGGGGCGCAAGAGGTGAAAAATATGTATCGTATTTTGATTGTGGAGGACGATGCCGGCATTGCCCGGGGCGTGGAGCAGCTGATCCGCTCCTGGGGAATGGAGGCGGTGATCGCATCCGATTTCCGGAATGTCACCGGGGAGTTCGCCGCCTGCCAGCCCCATCTGGTGCTGATGGATATTGGGCTTCCCTTCATGAATGGCTACCACTGGTGCAGCGAGCTTCGCCGGGTATCCAAAGTGCCCATTATTTTCCTGTCCTCGGCCTCGGACAATATGAACATCATCATGGCCATGAACATGGGGGCGGACGATTTCATTCCCAAGCCCTTTGACGGCAATGTGCTCATTGCCAAAATTCAGGCGCTGCTGCGCCGGACCTATTCCTTTGGGGAGAGCGCGCCTGTGCTGGAGCACCGGGGAGCCCTGCTGAACACCGGAGACAACAGCCTGACTTATGAGGGAAAGCAAATCAGCCTGTCCAAAAACGAATACCGGATTCTGTTGGTATTGATGAAAAACAAGGGCAAGGTGGTCAGTCGGGAAAAGCTGATGGAGGCGCTGTGGCAGACCGACGAATTTGTGGACGAAAATGCCCTGACGGTGAATGTGGGCCGTCTGCGCAAGAAGCTGGAGGCAGCGGGTCTGGCGGGATTCATTGAAACCAAATTCGGCGTGGGCTATCTGGTGGGGTGATGAGCATGGGGAAATATCTGAAACAGCGGCGCAAATGGCTCCTGCTGCTTGCTTGCTGTGTTCTGGTGTTTGCGGTTTCTTTCCTGCTCTACCATTTGCCCCTGGCGGCAGTGCTGTATCCCAGCGCCTTGTGTGCCGCGCTGGTGCTGGGCTGGTTTCTGGCGGATTACCGAAAGCAGCGGGAAAAGAAAAAACGGCTCACCCACCTGGCAGCCCTGCCCGATGACCTGACGGAGCGGCTGGAGGAGGCGCCCGGCAGTCTGGAGGAAGCCTACGAAACCATCATCCGCAATCTGTCCCGGCGGGAGCAGGACTTCCGGCGGGAGCAGCAGCGGCGGGAGGCAGACCGGGCGGATTACTACACCACCTGGGTACATCAAATCAAAACCCCCATCGCCTCCATGTACTTATCTCTGGAGAATGAGGATTCGCCTTTGAGCCGCAGCCTGGGGGAGGAGCTGCAGCGAATCGAGCAGTATGTGCAGATGGTGCTGACCTACCAGCGACTGGACAGCGTGGACACGGACTATGTGTTCCGGGAGTGCCCCATGGACCCGCTGGTGAAGGGCGCTCTGCGAAAGTTCGCCGCCCAGTTCATCCGCAAGGGCATCCGGCTGGACTATACCCCCACCCAGAAAAGCGTGGTCACAGATGAAAAATGGCTGTCCTTTGTGGTGGAGCAGCTGCTGTCCAATGCGCTGAAATACACCCCCCAGGGGACGGTTTCCATCTATCTGGAAGACGGCAGCCTGTGCATCCGGGATACCGGCATCGGCATCGCCCCGGAGGATCTGCCCCGCATTTTTGAACGGGGCTATACCGGCTGCAATGGCCGCTCGGACAAAAAGGCCAGCGGACTGGGGCTTTACCTGTGCCGCAGGATCTGCAACAATCTGGGCCACAACCTCACCGCCGAATCCACGCCCGGCGTGGGCACCCTGATGAAGCTGGATTTGAACCAGACCCGGGGAAGGTTTGAATAAAACGCTGCCCCTACCGGCTTTCACAAATTGGTGTTTGGCGGGCAGATTCCCGCCCAGCCACCGTAGGGGCGGCTACCAGCCGCCCGCGCAGTACAAGCCAAAAATGATGAACCGGGTTGGGCGAATTCCCACAGCACCACGATAAAACTGTAGGGGAGGCTCTTAGCCTCCCGCGCGGTACAAACCCACAATCACGAATCAGCTTGGGCGAATTCGTACTGTGTCGGACGTGGTACCATTCAACCGAACACGCAGAACCCGGAACAAAAGCGGGAGGCTGAGAGCCTCCCCTACAATGGGTACGGATTGCATGCCATTCAACCAAGCGCGCGGTTTCGTTACGTTGCGGGCGGCTGGTAGCCGCCCCTACGAAAGGTGCTCAATAAATACCAATTTGCGTTCCCAGGAACGAAACCGGCAAGCGCCCAGCTCAATTGTGACAGATTTGTTCGTTTTGGAGCCCCGCCTGTAAGGAAAAGCACAGGCGGGGTTCGTCTTGATGCGGTATAATCATGCCATCAAAGGAAAGGAAGCGATAATATGAAAAAGATGAATCGCGCCATGTGCCTGATGGCTTTTATTGCATTGACCGTGATGGGTCTGGAAGAAACTGAGGAAGAAGGCGGCAAACAATGAGTTTATTAACGGTTGAGCATCTGAAAAAGGTATACACCACCCGCTTTGGGGGCCACAGCGTGGAGGCCCTGCGGGATGTGAATTTCTCTGTGGAGCAGGGGGAGTACGTGGCCATTATGGGCGAGTCCGGCTCCGGCAAAACCACCCTGCTGAATATTCTGGCGGCGCTGGATAAGCCCACCTCCGGCACGGTGCTGCTGGAAGATCAGGACATTACCAAAATCCGGGAAAAGGACATTGCCGACTTCCGGCGGGATCATCTGGGCTTTGTGTTCCAGGAATTCAATTTGCTGGATACCTTCAATCTGGAGGACAACATCTACCTGCCCATGGTGCTGGCGGGGATCCCTCATCAGCAGATGAAGGACGCCCTGACCCCCATTGCCAGGGAGCTGGGCATTTCCCAATTGCTGAAGAAATACCCCTATGAAGTGTCCGGCGGCCAGAAGCAGCGGGCGGCGGTGGCGAGAGCCTTGATGATGAGACCCAAAATCATTCTGGCGGATGAACCCACCGGGGCTCTGGACTCCAAGTCCACCGACGAGCTGCTGCGGCTGTTTTCCCAGATTCACCGGGGTGGACAGACGGTGCTGATGGTCACCCACTCCGTCAAGGCCGCCAGCTGCGCCGACCGGGTGCTGTTCATCAAGGACGGCCAGGTGTTCCACCAGCTCTACCGGGGGATCTGTTCCAACGAGCAGCTCTACCAGAAGATTTCGGACACCCTGACCATGCTTCAGACGGGAGGCGAGGACGCTTGAAAAGCCTTCTCTATTTCCGCCTGGCAGTGTCCGGCATCCGCAAGAACAAAAAGCTCTATTTCCCTTACATCCTCACCTGCATCGGTATGGTGATGATGTCCCACATCCTCCAATCCCTGAGCTATTCCCCCGCGCTCCACGCCATGCGCGGCGGCAGTCAGATGGAATTCATCCTCTCTCTGGGCAAAGTGGTGGTGGCGGTGTTCGCGGGACTGTTCCTGCTGTACACCAATTCCTTCCTGATTCGCCGGAGAAACAAGGAATTTGGCCTCTACAACGTGCTGGGCATGGACAAAACCGCCCTGAGCTGGGTGATCTTCTGGGAGAACATCCTGGTGGCGGTGCTGGGCCTGGGGTGCGGCCTCCTGCTGGGCATCGGGCTATACAAGCTGGCAGAGCTGGGCCTGGTGAACATGATTCATGGAAATGTGGACTATTCCTTCACCGTCTCTGCCGAGAGTGTGAAATTTACCCTTTGCGTCTTTCTGCCCATTTTCGCCCTGCTGATGGTCAAATCCGTCTGGCAGGTCCGCCGGGCAAAGCCGTTGGAGCTTTTGCGCAGTGAACACGCCGGGGAGAAGCCCCCCAAGGCCAATTACCTTTTGGGGGTGGCGGGGCTGGTTCTGCTGGCGGGGGCCTACTATTTGTCCGTCAGCAGCTCCAATGCTATGGCCGCCTTTACCTGGTTCTTTGTGGCGGTGATCATGGTGATTCTGGCCACCTATCTTCTGATGATCTCCGGCAGCGTGGTGCTGTGCCGCCTGCTGCAGAAGAACAAAAGCTACTATTATCAGAAGCAGCATTTCGTCTCCGTTTCCTCCATGGCCTACCGGATGAAGCGCAACGGGGCGGGACTGGCCTCCATCTGTGTGCTTTCCACCATGGTCCTGGTGATGATCTCCTCCACCTCCAGCCTGTACATCGGCATGGAGGATTCCATCAAAGCCCGGTATCCCCACGACAGCGGCTTCGGGGTGGACATGGAGCGGCTGGAATATCTGGATGATGCCCACGTCTGCCAGGTGCGGGAAGGCTTTGAGCAGGTGTTTCGGGAGAATGGGGCGGAGCCCATAAATGTGGAGCAGTACCGCTATGCCACCATCACCGGGGTTTTGAATGGGGATGAAATCAATCCCGATGCCTCGGATGCAAGCCTTTCCACCCTGGATTACAGCATTCTCCGGCAGATTACCTTCATCCCGGTGGCGGATTACAACGCCCTGAACGGTACCGCCTTAACCCTGGAATCGGGGCAGGCTTTGGTGGGCTGCTTCCGCTGTGACTATGATGCGCTCCGCTTCCGGCTGGGAGACGTGAGCCTGGAAATCGTGGGAAAGCTGTCTGAGAATGTGAGCACCGGGGAATCGGCGGTATCTGTGGTTCCTTCCATGACCTTGGTGGTGGCGGATCTGTCGGAGATCGAGCCCCTGGACAGTTTGGCGGATTACAGGGGCAGGAAAATGCTGGAAACCCGCTACTACTACGGCTGTGACTTTGACCTGCCGGAGGAGCAGATTATCCAGCTGCACCAGCAGCAGAAGCAGGCAATTATGCGGGTGGAATTTTTGGGCAAGAACCACGGCTACGGCTGGCTGGACGAAT
The DNA here is from genome assembly GCA_022777455.1 of Clostridiales bacterium. The sequence continues at coordinate 6,212 of JALFGI010000293.1, forward strand.
GCCCCGCCCAGGAGCGGGAGGATTTCTACATCACCTTTGGCGGCCTGTTCTTCATCGGCATTGTGCTGAGCGTGGTGTTCATCGCCGCGGCGGCGCTGATTGTTTACTATAAGCAGGTCAGCGAAGGGTATGAGGATCAGTCCCGCTTTGCCATCATGCGCAAGGTGGGCATGACCAAAACGGACATCAAAAAGAGCATCAATTCCCAAATTCTCACGGTGTTTTTCGCTCCGCTGCTCATGGCGGGGATGCACCTTATCTTCGCCTTCCCCATGGTGTGGCAGCTGCTGCAAATGTTCAATTTGCGAAATCTGAAGCTGGTGATTGTGACCAACATCGCATCGTTTCTGGTGTTTTGCCTGTTCTATGTCATCATTTACAAATTCACCGCCCGTGCCTATTATGGCATCGTCAGCGACGACGAAAAGAGATAAAACATGCCGCAGCCCATTTCCGAGCTGCGGCATTTTTCGGTATATTGTGATGAATCGCACCAGCCACTGCAGGGGAGGATATCATCCTCCCGCGCAGTACAAGCCCTCAATAATGAACCAGGGTGGGCGAATTCGTACAGCGCCCCACATTGTGCCATTCAACCGAACACTCAGTTACTTGGCGGGAGGCTAATAGCCTCCACTACAGTTGGAGCGGAGCAGCAAGTTACAATTTGTGGGACAATCGGCACCTTATTGTTTTGCGCGCTTTTTCAGCCCCAACCCAACCAGCATCAGAATGGGGAATAGGACAGCCAGCAGGATTCCCTTTTTCAAATCACCGTCCATGGCACTGGAGATGGCACCCACATAGGTGGGTCCACCGCTGCAGCCGATATCGCCGCCCAGAGCCAGCAGGGCGAACATGGCGGTGCCTCCTGTGGGCAGGGCGGCGGCAGCCATGGAGAAGGTGCCCGGCCAGAAGATTCCCACGGAGAAGCCGCAGATGCCGCAGGCAATCAGACTGATGGCCGGAATGGGGCACAGGGAAATTACCAGATAGGAGCAAAGGCACAGCACCGCGCAGCCGAAAATACATTTTTCCAGGGGAAGCCGGTCCCCCAGCTTGCCGTAGATGGCCCGGGCGGTGCCCATCAGGATGGCAAAGAGCATGGGCCCGGCCAGATCGCCCAGGGTCTTGCTCACCCCCAGCCCTTCCTCGGCAAAGGTGGAGGCCCACTGGCTCACCGCCTGCTCACAGGCGCCGGCGCAGATCATCAGCAGCATGAGAATCCAGAACAGCTTGCTTTTCAGCAGCTGGCCCAGGGTCATGCCGGTTTCCCCTTCTTTGATCAGGGGAGCGATGGGCACCCGGGAGAAGGATACAAAATTCACCAGGGGAACGATGGCCCAGATGCAGGCCATGATGCGCCAGTTGGAAATGCCAAACAGGGTAAAGAAGGCGGTGGAGATCAGCACCACGGCCACATGGCCCCAGCAGTAGAAGGAGTGGAGCAGGCTCATGGCCGCTTCCTTGTTGGGAGTGGGGCAGGACTCCATCACGGGGCTCACCAGCACCTCCAGCAGTCCGCCGCCGATGGCATACAGGATCACGCTGATGAGAATGCCCACATAGGGATCCGGCAGCAGGTCCGGCAGGAATGCCAGCAGCACCAGACCCAGGGCCGCACAGCCGTGGGCGATCAGCAGAGACGCCCGGTAGCCGATCCGGTCCACAAAGGCCACGCTGATCAGATCCACCAGAAGCTGAACACCGAAATTCAGGGTCACCAGAAAGGTGATCTGGATCAGGGGAATTCCAAAGGAATCGTGGAAGGTTAAAAACAGCAGGGGAACAAAATTGTTTACAATGGCCTGCACGATGTAGCCCACAAAACAGGCATAGACGGTGCGCTGATATTTCTGATCCATGATGACGCCCTTTCCTTTTTATCAGTAAAACTTTACCACAGAAAATGGAAAATGCAAGAGCATTTTGCAGAATGTGCTTATCGGTTTAACGCAGTAGGTGGGCAAATTGTAATTTATTGCACACGCCATTCGTAGGGCGGGGTCTTGACCCCGCCGACCCGGTTAGATTTTTTGAATGGTGCGTTGAATGAAACAATTTTCGAAACAACAATGGGAAAATGTCATAATACCGGCATTTGATTCAATTTATCCTCCCTGGCAGGTTTCGCTACCTGGTCGGCGGGGTCAAGACCCCGCCCTACGCTGGCTGGCAATTAACGGAACATGGTTCCATTCAACACACCGCCAAATTCCAATTTTTCTGCATATCCGGCGGTGGCGTTTTCCCAAGACAACAATCCCGCTCCGCGGAGGCGGGGCGGGGGCGGAACAGGGGACAGAGGGGAGATTTTCGTCAGAAAAACAAAAAAACGAGGACAGAAATGTC
>JALFGI010000303.1 GCA_022777455.1 Clostridiales bacterium
GTGAGATTCTGCCCGTGGCCACCCGCAGCTTTGGCGGCATTGCCGTGTTCGCCATTCCCGAGATGGGCCGGTTCTACCGCCATGTGCTGATTCAGAAGCGGTATCCCCACCACGGCGCCGTGGCCTTTGCCCACTGCGGCAGGAGTCTGTTTGAGGTGCTGAAGTACTTCGGCGTCCAGGACATCGCCTACAACCAGCCCAAGAGTCTGCCCTATCCCACCGAGAACCCCTGGGCATAAACGAATAAGGAGAACGATCAATGACTGAACAGGAAATCAGACAGCTTCAGATCACCGCCTGCAAGGTTCGCATGGGCGTGATCGAAGGCACCCACGGCGCCAAGGCCGGTCACCCCGGCGGCAGCCTGTCCGCTGCGGATATGTTCACCTACCTGTATTTCAAAGAGCTGAACATCGATCCCAAGGATCCCAAGAACGAGAATCGTGACCGTTTCGTGCTGAGCAAGGGTCACACTGCTCCCGGCCTGTACTCCGCACTGGCCAACCGGGGCTTCTTCCCCGTGGAAGACCTGCCCACCCTGCGCCACATTGACTCTTACCTGCAGGGCCACCCCAACATGAATACCGTTCCCGGCGTGGATATGTCCACCGGCTCTTTGGGTCAGGGCATCTCCGTGGCCGCCGGCATGGCCCTGGGCGCCAAGCACCAGGGCAAGACCTACCGGGTCTACACCCTGCTGGGTGACGGCGAGATTCAGGAGGGTCAGGTCTGGGAGGCCTGCATGCTGGCTGCTCACTACAAGCTGGACAACCTCTGCGTCATCGTGGACAACAACGGTCTGCAGATCGACGGTCCCGTGGACAAGGTCATGAGCCCCTACCCCATCGACGAGAAGCTGAAGGCCTTCGGGTTCCACGTGGAGGTCATCGACGGCCACGACTATAACCAGATCGAAGCCGCCCTGAACACCGCCAAGACCGTGAAGGGTCAGCCCACCGCCATTCTGATGAAGACCCTGAAGGGCAAGGGCGTGTCCTACATGGAGGGTCAGGCCTCCTGGCACGGCAAGGCACCCAACGACGAGGAATACGCAATCGCCATGAATGAACTGAAGGCCGCACTGGCAGAACTGGAGGGTAAGTAATTATGGCAGATGTAAAGAAAGTTGCTACCCGTGATGCCTACGGCAAGGCTCTGGCAGCCCTGGGCGCCGAGCACGAAAATCTGGTGGTTCTGGACGCCGACCTGGCCAACGCCACCAAAACCCAGACCTTCCAGAAGGCTTTCCCTGACCGGCACTTCGACTGCGGCATCGCCGAGGCCAACATGATCTGCGTGGCCGCCGGTATGTCCACCACCGGTCTCGTGCCCTTCGCCTCTTCCTTCGCCATGTTCGCCTCCGGCCGTGCCTTCGAGCAGGTGCGTAATTCCATCGGCTATCCCCACCTGAACGTGAAGATCGGCGCCACCCACGGCGGCATCTCCGTGGGCGAGGACGGCGCTTCCCATCAGTGCTGCGAGGACTTCGCCCTGATGCGCTCCATCCCCGGCATGACCGTGATCTGCCCCGCCGACGGGGTGGAGGCGGAAGCCGCTGTGAAGGCCGCTTACGAAATGGACGGTCCCGTGTACCTGCGCTTCGGCCGTCTGGCCATTCCCGTCTTCCATGAAGAGGGCTTCCATTTCCAGATCGGCAAGGGTGAAGTCCTGCGCGACGGCACCGACGTGGCCATCATCGCCAACGGCCTGCTGGTTTATGAAGCCATCCAGGCTGGCGAGGCTCTGGCAGAGATGGGCATCAACGCCATGGTCATCAACATGGCCACCGTGAAGCCCCTGGACGAGGAGCTGGTGCTCTCCGCTGCCAAAAAATGCGGCAAGGTCATCACCTGCGAAGAGCACTCCGTTATCGGCGGTCTGGGCGAGGCGGTATGCAGTCTGCTCAGCGAGAAGCTGCCCACTCCCGTCCGGCGCATCGGCGTGAACGACGAGTTCGGCCATTCCGGCCCCGCCGCCGCCCTGCTGAAGCAGTTCGGCCTGAGCGAGGAGCATATTGTGGAAGTCGCCAAGGACTTCTGCGGCAAATAAATCTTAATCCGATTTGGGGGATGCCTCGCCTGGGGCATCCCCTTTTGTAAAAATAAGGGGAACCGGTAAATTGTAATTTGAAGCGCAGGGCGCTTCACCCCAATGCGCACCGGGCTGGTGTGTAATCTGGGACTCCTGGGCAGTGCCTGGTAACGTTTCTGTGTACCAGGCTACAACAATCGCCCAGCCAGCGTAGGGGCGGCTACCAGCCGCCCGTGCGGTACAAGCCCAAAATGATGAAACGGGTTGGGCGAATTCCCACAGCACCGCGACGAAACTGTAGGGGAGGCTCGTAGCCTCCCGCGCGGTACAAACCCACAGTAAGTAACCAGAGCGGGCGAATTCGTACGATCCCCAACATGGTGCCATTCAACCGAACACTCAAGTCCGTCAGCTGGCGAGCGGCTGGTAGCCGCCCCTACGATGGCATCCCTATAAATTACAATTTGCACGAATGAAAAACGGAGGAATCAGGATGATTTACAGCGATTTTCAAAATGAAAAATTATCCCTTCTTGGTTTTGGGGCCATGCGGCTGCCGTGCCTGGCGGACGGCTCAATTGACGAAAATCAGGTGGCCGAAATGACCCGCCTTGCCATGGAGGCCGGGGTGAACTATTTTGACACCGCCTACCCCTACCACGGCGGTCAGTCCGAACGGGTGATGGGCCGGGTGCTTTCCAAATACCCCCGGGACAGCTATAACCTGGCCACCAAATATCCCGGCCACCAGATCCTCAGCGACGGCTACAACCCCGCCGCCATTTTCGAGGAGCAGCTGGAAAAGTGCGGGGTGGACTACTTCGACTTCTACCTGCTGCACAACGTAAACGAAAAATCCATGGAGGTGTACATGGACCCCCAGTGGGGCATCGTGGACTATTTCAAGGAGCAGAAGCGGCTGGGCCGGATTCGCCATCTGGGCTTTTCCAGCCACGCCCAGGTGGAGGGGCTGGAAAAATTCCTGGACTATTGTGGACAGGATATGGAATTCTGCCAGATTCAGCTGAACTACATGGACTGGATGCTGCAAAAGGCCAAGGAGAAATACGAGCTGCTCACCGCCCGGGGGATTCCGGTGTGGGTGATGGAGCCCGTTCGGGGCGGTATGCTGGCATCCCTGCGGGAAGAAAATTCCGCCCGGCTGAAAGCCATCCGTCCGGAAGCCACCGATGCCTCCTGGGGCTTCCGGTTCCTCCAGGGGCTGCCCAATGTGAAAATGGTCCTCAGCGGTATGTCCAATCTGGCCCAGATGCAGGACAACCTGGCCACCTTTGCCCGGCGGGACACCCTGAACCCGGAGGAAACAGAGCTGCTGCTCTCCATTGCCCGAGGCATGATGGACAGCATCCCCTGCACCGCATGCCGCTACTGCTGCGAGGGCTGCCCCAAGGGGCTGGACATCCCGGCGCTGCTGGCGGTTTACAATGAGCTCCGGGTGACCCCCACCGTCAACGCCGCCATGCGGGTGGAGTTCCTGCCGGAGGAGAAGAAGCCCACCGCCTGCATCGCCTGCGGCAAATGCGCCAGGAGCTGTCCCCAGAACATCGACATCCCCAGGGCCCTGAAGGAACTGGCCGAAAAGCTCACCACCATCCCCAGCTGGGCCGAAACCTGCCGCCAGCGGGAAGCCGCCGCCAAAGCGGGAAGGAAATAACACCCAGCCTGTACCTGACAGTAAT
>JALFGI010000312.1 GCA_022777455.1 Clostridiales bacterium
CCGGAGCTTTGATATGAACTGCAATCAGCTTTACCTGTCCACCATCGACCCCGGGGCCGGCGCTTTGGCCCGGAAATACGGCCTGGGGGTGGAAATTGCGGACTACTGCACCGCAATGAACATGGACGAATCCTTTGAAGCCACAGACGCTGCCCTCCGGGACCGGTTGACGGGGGTGTCCCGGCGGCTGTTTCACGGGCCCTTCAACGAGCTTTTCCCCTGTGCCATCGACCCGCTGGCCCGGAGGCTGGCGGATTACCGCTTTGGCCAGGCCCTGGCCCTTTCCAAAACCTATGGGGCCGGGAAGCTGATCCTCCACGGCGGCTACAATCCCAGAATGTACTATCCCTGTTGGTATGTGGAGCAGTCCATCATCTTCTGGCGTAGCTTCCTGGAAAGCCACCCAGGGGATTATGAGATCTGCCTGGAAAATGTGCTGGAAGAGGAGCCGGAGCTGCTCCGCTCCATTGTTTCCCAGGTGGGCGACCCCCGGCTGCGGCTTTGCCTGGATGTGGGGCATGTGAATGCCTATTCTGCCGTCAGCGCCGGGGCTTGGATGGATTGCTGGGGAGAATTCCTGTCCCACGTCCACCTGCACAACAACGACGGCACCGCCGACACCCACAGCGCCCTGAATCAGGGCACCCTACAAATGAATGCTCTGATTGCTGCCCTGCCCCAGAACGCCACCGCCACCCTGGAGCTGCCGGAAATCGGGGAGAGCATTTCATGGTTGACAGAAAATGCCCTTCTCTCGCCGTAATATGTCAAATTGTAATTTGGCGAACCGGGACCGACGTACCCCTTGGCTCTCCCTTTGGGAGAGCTGGCTGCCCCGTAAGGGGCGCCCCTGAGAGGGCCAGCCTGCGTGATTTCGGCTGCTATTATCTTACTGCGGTACCCTCTCAGTCAGCCTGTTCGGCTGACAGCTCTCCCAGAGGGAGAGCCAAGGGGTGCGACCGTATCTGCCCGCCAAATTACAATTTGCCTGTGTACCGCGTGAAACTTTGGTGGAAGCAAATACATAAAAAGGAGCAACCCATGATGGAAATGGAACTACAATCACTGCTTGAAAAAATTACAGCGCCGGATCAGGCGGCCATGGAGGCAGCAAAAATACGCCAGGATCAGCTGGCCAAGCCGCCGGAAAGTCTGGGCCGGCTGGAAACCCTTTCCATTCAGCTGGCCGGCATCACCGGGAAGGTACATAATAAAATGGAGCATCCCCACCTGCTGGTATTCGCCGGGGACAACGGCGTGGTGGAGGAAGGGGTTTCCAGCGCGCCCCAATCCGTCACGTTGATGCAGACCATCAACCTGACCCGGGCGAAAACCGGCGCCTCCACCTTGTGCAAGGAATTCGGCGTGGGCATCACCGTATGCGACGTGGGGGTGAACGCAGAGATTCACGACCCGGCGGTGCTGAACCGGAAAATCGCCTTCGGCACCAACAATATGGTCAAGGGCCCCGCCATGACCCGGGAGCAGGCCCTGACTGCCATCCTCACCGGTGCAGGGGTTGCCATCCATACCGAAGCGGATGCCCTGGGCATCGGTGAAATGGGCATCGGCAACACCACCACCTCTTCAGCCGTGCTCAGCGTGCTGCTGGGTGCGGATGTGGAGGCCGTCACCGGGCGGGGCGGCGGAATTACCGACGAGGCCTTCCAGGTGAAAAAGAATGTCATCCGCCGGGCCATTGAAATCAACTGTCCCGACAAAAACGACGTGGTGGATGTTCTTTCCAAGGTGGGCGGCTTTGACCTTGCCGCCATGTGCGGCGGCTTTCTGGGAGCGGCAGCAACCAAACGGCCGGTGGTGATCGACGGATTCATCTCCGCCGTGGCCGCTCTGTGCGCCGTGAAGCTGAATCCTCTGGTGCGCCACTATCTGGTGCCAAGCCACGCCTCCTTTGAGATCGGCTACAAGCTGGCCATGGATGCCATGGGTCTGGAGCCCATCTTCCTGCTGGGCATGCGGCTGGGAGAAGGCAGCGGGTGCCCCCTGGCTTTCCAGGTGCTTCGGGCCGCCTGCGCCATCATCAACGACATGGCAACCTTTGAACAGGCGGGCATCGATGACGGCTATCTGGAAGAGATTCGGGAGGGAGACAAGTTCACGGTAGAGGTGGAGCAATGATCGTTTTCATCACCGGCGGAGCCAAAAACGGAAAATCCTCCTACGCCCAGCGCCTGGCGGTTCGGCTGGCGCAAGGCGGGCCCCGCTACTATATTGCCACCATGATTCCCGTGGACGAGGAGGACCGGGAGCGGATCCGCCGCCACATTGCCGACCGGGATGGGCTGGGCTTTGAAACGGTGGAGTGCGGCAGGGACATTCTCTCCTGTCTTCCCAAGGTGGATCCATCGGGCAGCTTCCTGCTGGACAGCACCACCGCCCTGCTGATGAACGAGCTGTTCGTCCCCCCGGACTATCACCTGGACCCGGAAGCCGGGAACCGGTGCGCCGGGGAAGTGGCGGCGTTTGCCCGGTCGGTGGCCAACATCGTGGTGGTCAGCGACTACATTTTTTCCGATGCGGCCCGGTATGACGAGACAACCGAAGTCTACCGCAAAGCCCTGGCGGCTATTGACCGGAAGCTGGCTGCCATCAGCGACGTGGTGCTGGAGCTCTCCGCCGGAAACGTCATCGTCCACAAGGGGGATTTTCAGCCATGAAGCTTTGGTTATACGCCCTGGGAATGTGCCAGAGTATGTTCTGCGCCCTTCCCTTCCCCTGGCACGGCTGGGAAGAAAAGGCCAGGGACCGGATGTTAATGTGCCTGCCCCTGATCGGGCTGGAAATCGGCCTGATCTGGTGGGGGCTGGGATGGTTGTGCGACTGGATCGGACTGCCCCAGGCCATTCGTGCCCTGGCGCTGTGCGCCGCGCCCTACCTGCTCACGGGCTTTATGCACCTGGACGGGCTGATGGATGTGACGGATGCCGTGCGCTCTTACCGCAGTCTGGAGCGCCGCCGGGAAATTCTGAAGGATTCCCACGTGGGCAGCTTTTCCGTCATCGGCGTGGTGCTGGTGATTCTTGCCCAGTTTGCCCTGTGCGTCTCCCTGAAGCCCGGCAGAGCGCTGCAGGGACTGGTTCTCATTCCGGTGGTGAGCCGGTGCTGCAGCGTGCTGGCCATCCAGCTTTTGCCTCCCATGGAATCCAGCCAATACGCAAACCGGGAATCCCACGGGGCGCTGCCTCTGGTGATGCTGCTTCTGGCCATTGGCTGGGGCTTTTGGATGCAGCCCGAATTCGGCCTGGCGCTGCTGGGCTGCGCAGCGGGATGCGCTCTGGCGCTGTGCCGGGCTTTCCGCTCCCTGAAAGGGATGAACGGAGACATTTCCGGCTACTGCCTGACCCTGGGAGAGCTGGCAGGCCTGGCCGTGCTGGCGATTCTATACCGATAAGGAGGTTCCCATGAAACTGATCATCGGCGGTGCCTATCAGGGCAAACGGGATTTTGCCAAGGCCGCTTTTTCCCTGACGGAATCCGATATTTTCACCTGCACCGGGGAGAAGATGGACTTTTCCGCCCCCTGCATTGACAAAATCGAGGAATTCTCTCTGGCCTGCGTGAAGGCGGGGAAGGACCCTGTGGAACAATTTCAAAGAAATGAACCCCTGTGGAAAGATGCAGTGCTGATCTGCCAGGACATTTTCTGCGGCGTGGTCCCCATTGACGATACCCTGCGGCAATGGCGGCAGGAGACGGGGCGGCTGTGCCAGTACCTGGCGAGGGAAGCAAGCCAGGTAAGCCGGATTTTCTGCGGATTGGAGCAGCGGCTGAAATGAGCGTTTTCTATCTCATCCGCCACGGGCGCACCCGGGCCAACGAGGCGCATCTGTACTGCGGCAGCACGGACCTGTCCCTGTCCCCCGGCGGGGAGGAAGCACTGAAGCAGCTGCGCTACTGTCTGCCCCCTGCCCGTTTTCTCACCAGCGGGATGGCACGCACGGAGCAGACCCTTGCCCTGCTCTTTGGAGAAGTGCCTCACAATCAGGCACCGGAATTCCGGGAAATCGATTTTGGCCGCTTTGAAATGCGCTCCTACCAGGAACTGAAGGAGGACCCGGACTACCTGGCCTGGATTTCCGGGGACAACCACCGCAACATCCCTCCCGGGGGAGAAAGCGGGGAGCAGATGGAGGAAAGGGTCCTCTCCGCCTTCCGCCGCCTGGAGGCAGAAAACATTCCAACGGTGCTGATCACCCACGGGGGCGTGATTGCCTGCATCATGGCACATCTCTTTCCGGAGGAACACAAAAACCGCTACCAGTGGCA
>JALFGI010000278.1 GCA_022777455.1 Clostridiales bacterium
CGAGGATAACGGCTGCCGTGCCATTGCCCAGCGGTCTGTGAGCAGCTACCTGAAAAGCCATCTGGAAGACTACAATCTGGAAGCCAGCAACAAGATCATCAACAAATCCGGCAAGCAGGTCAACGGCTTCTGGGGAATTCAGGCGCTGACCTCCCCAATAATTCTCTGAGGTGGAAAACATCCATCCCGATCCATCCCAAGCATCCCCGGGATAGATAGGATGGATGGGGATAGAGGATTTTGGATTCAACAGAAAAATGAAGGAGAAAGAATATGAAAAAGTACACAGGGCAGGAGTGGTCGTTCTTCCGCAACCGGGCAGGTTGCGTCCAGTTCAATTCCGTATGCCGCAGCTGCCGAAACCTCTGCAAGCAGAGCTTCCGGGCAGAGCTGCTCTCTTGCCGGCGGTATGAAAGCAGAAAACAGCCACCGGAAACACAGGAAAACGGAACGGATTTCCCAAGGCTTGTGGAAACGGGAAAATGATACACGAAACCGCAGCAGTATTTCACCCAATCGCGCTGTTGAGAAGGGTGAAGCCACTGCACGGTTTCGTGTTTTTCTATCCAATTCTGAAGATTCCGTACCAAAACCGTATAACCAATCTTGGCATCATCGATGCAGACATCATGGGAGCCATTTCTATTGGCTCCAAATCCGAATTTACAATGAAAGAGGTATGACTATGAATGTGAAAAATGAAATCAAGAGTATCATCGTCCGTTCCGGTATGACCATGCAGCAGGTGGTAGATCTGCTCTCTCAAATGGGGACCCCGAAAAGTCGCAGACTTTTTGGGGAGAGGAGGAGCAACGAAATGAGTGAGCCCTGCTGCTTGCGTAGCGGGGCGAGGGATATGGAGTTTGTGACGACGAACGGCTGGAGCGACAGCATTTCCAATTTCTCCAACAAGCTGGCCAGAGGTTCCCTGCGTTATCGCGAAGCAGTCCAGCTGGCAGACGTGATGGGGTACGACCTCGTCTGGCAGAAACGGAGGGAGAGGTAATCAAACGATTACAAAACTTCTTCCCTATTTTCCATTACCATAAGTATATTCAGAAGCCGTCCCCTGCTCTGAGCCAGATGTTCTGGCGGCTTCATATCAGCAGCAGTTTCGGAATAGAATTTTGCAGTAAAAGGAGGTGGCCGCTATCCGAAAAATGGCTCCGGTCAATGTGATTGTTTACTATCCCAAAACCGAAGAAGGCAAAGAAGAACTGGCCCGGCGGGTAGCCGATGTCCACGCGGCAGCGGTCAATCAGCGCTTGAAGTCCCTGAACTGCCCCACCAGTCAGAAGCTGGCGCTGCTGGATGCGGTCATCGAAACCAGGAAAAAGGAAAGCGGGGAACGGGGGTGAACCCGTTCCTTGCTTCCTGCATAGGTGCCATCAGACTATGTTATCATCATGGGAGATTACAAAAATTTCCGCACAGACAGTGGATGTGCGGAATATTTTGTTGGCGGATTGAAGCCGAAAAGCAAAAGGGTGTCGCGAAACGCGACACCCTTGCTTTTTTCTTATACGAAGATCAGCTCAGAGAAGATAATTTCCTCCGCCTGTGCTTTCAGGCTATTCATGTGCTGTACCCAGCCCAGCGGGTCTGTGGCCTTGTCCGGTGCGGGATTTGTGCGCAGCAATCCGTCCATGATCTGTTCTGCTCTCCGCTGCGCTGTTTCCTGAGTCTCCCAGAGATGGGGGAACAGCTTTTGCTCCATGGCAAGAATGGAATATTCGATGGGTCTGTGCTCCCGGAGGAAGGTGCGGCGCATCCGGCCATACTTGTTCAGCGGGCGTTCCTCGGTGGTTTCCAGCTTGAGGTTGGGGATAAAATAGTCTCCGCAGCGGATGTAGGTCAATTCTGTATTCATCGTCTGTCCTCCTCTGATTCTTACAGGGGTGTCGCGTTTCGCGACATCCTTTCCTATACTAAAAATGGTCACACATCTGCCAGAAGTTTGCGATTCTTCTGTTTACATATTGGCTACGCTGTGTTATAATAGCATAAAAACAATCACATATCAAGCAGGAGGAGAAAGATATGCGGAAAAACGCGGAATCCATCGCCATTTATTCCCGGAAGTCCAAGTTTACGGGCAAGGGCGAGAGCATTGGCAATCAGGTGGAGCTGTGCAGGGAGTATGTGCGCAATTTCTTTGGAGAGGAATACGTTGACCGCTGTGTGGTGTTTGAGGACGAGGGCTTTTCCGGCGGCAATCTGAACCGGCCCGCCTTTCGGGATATGATGGAGGGCGTGCGGAAGCACCGGTTCAAGGCGATCGTCGTGTACCGTCTGGACAGAATCAGCCGCAACATCAGCGACTTTACCAGCCTGATCGATGAACTGACCAAGTTGGAGGTGTCCTTCGTGTCCATCCGGGAGCAGTTCGACACCAGCACCCCCATGGGCCGGGCCATGATGTTCATTATCTCCGTGTTCTCTCAGTTGGAGCGGGAAACCATCGCCGAGCGAATTCGGGACAATATGCACGAGCTGGCCAAAACCGGCCGCTGGCTGGGGGGCAACGCTCCCACGGGCTTTAAGTCCGAGGCGGTCAGCAAGGTCACGGTGGACGGGAAAACCCGCAAGTCCTTTAAGCTGGTGCCCATCCCCGAGGAAGCGGAAATCCCGAAACTGATTTTCGACCTGTATACGGAAACGGATTCTCTGACCGCCGTGGAAGCGGAGCTGCTTCGCCGGAGGATCAAGACCAAGCAGGGGAAGGATTTCACCCGGTTTGCCATCAAGGCCATTTTGCAGAACCCGGTGTATATGACGGCGGATGAGGCGGCCTACGACTATTTCACCCAAAGGCAGGCGGACGTGTGCTTCCCGAAAGAAGCCTTTGACGGCAAGCGCGGCATCATGGCCTACAACCGCACCGATCAGGAGAAGGGGAAAACCACCATTCTGCTGCCGGTCAGCCAGTGGATCATCGCCCTGGGCCAGCATCCCGGACTGGTGCCATCCTCTCAGTGGATCAAGGTGCAGGAATCTCTGGAACGCAACAAATCCAAGGGCTACCGGAAGCCCCGGAACAACGAGGCGCTGCTGACCGGCCTGCTGTTCTGCTCCTGCGGCGAGCGGATGTACCCCAAGCTGTCCAAGCGGGTGACGGCGGATGGAAAGCCGATCTACACCTATGTCTGCAAGATGAAAGAGCGCAGCAAGCGCCAGCGGTGCAACAAGCGCAACGCCAACGGCAATCTTCTGGACGCGGCGATTATCGAGCAGATCAAGGCTCTGACCGAGCACGACAGCAGCTTCCTGACCCAACTGGGAAAGAGCCGCCAGTTCTACACCGGGAATCGGGAGCAGTATGAAACCCAGCTGGCGAACCTGCGGACAGAGTATGCCGAAAATGAAAAGAAGGTCGCGGGACTGGTGGATGCTCTGTCCTCCATGGGTGAGTCCGTTGCCAGAGTCCATGTGACGAAACGAATCGAAGAGCTGACGGAGATCAACCGGGAAATCGAGAATCGCATTCATGAGCTGGAAGGGCTGACCTCTGCCAACGCCCTCAGTGACACGGAGTTTGATTTGCTGCGGCAGATGCTGTCCATGTTCCGGCAGAATATCGACGAAATGTCCGTGGAGGAGAAACGCGCCGCCATCCGAACCGTGGTTCGCAAGGTGATTTGGGACGGTGTCAACGCCCATGTGGTGCTGTTTGGCGCAGAGGAGGGGGAGATCGAATACCCCGATATGGTGAGTCGATACACTGACATGGATGACGAAAGTATGGAAGAAGAGCCCCTTGAAGCGTATTCTGATGTCGATTACGGCGAATTTGACGACGAATACGCCGATGACGCCAGCAAAACCTCTTGGCGTGAGGATAGCAAATGAAATCCTCATGTATTTCCGGGCTGGGCGGAAGAGCGCTCAGGATGTGTCCTTGTCGGACTATATCGATACAGGGACGGACGGTGCGCCCCTGGCACTGATGGACGTGGTCAGCGAGGACGTGGACCTGATGGAGCAGGTGGCAGGGAAGGAGACGGTGGAGCAGCTCCGTAAGGCGGTGGATACCTGCCTGACGGAGCAGGAGCGCCAGGTCATTCAGCTGAGATACGGTCTGGGCACGGAAACACCCCTGCGCCAGCGGGAGGTGGCGGAACGTACCGGCATCAGCAGAAGCTATGTCTCCCGGATTGAAAAGCGGGCGCTGAAGAAACTCCGCACTGCGTTGGAATGAAAATGGCTGCCCCAAGGGGCAGCCGAAATTGGGATGCTTTACCGAAATACCACCTGTACCAGCAGCATGTAGCATACCGTGCCGCCGCCGATGGACAGCAGGGTATTCCGCTTCCAGATGTGCAGCAGCACCACCACGGCGCAGCTGATCAGTTCCGGCAGGGCATAGGGGAAGTGCAATGGCGTGACGCCCTTCAGGCAGTAGACCACCAGCATGCCCATGATGGAATAGGGGAGGACCTTTCCCAGATAGGTGATGGCCTTGGGCGTTTTCCGGTTTTCTCCGAAAATCCAGAAGGGGAGAAAACGTAGCCCTGCTGTGACCAGCGCCATCACGGCGATCAGAGCGGCGCTGTGCAGTTTGGAGGCTTCCGCGGTGGCGGAGAGAAATTCAGGCATTGGTTTCTTCCTCCTTTCCGGTTTTGCGCAGCATCATCAGAATGGCCGCAATGAGGATCATGGTGGGAATCAAAAAGCGGTCCGACCCGAAAAACACCAGACAGAGCACCGCCGCGCCTACGCCCACCAGGGCGGGCAGATGATTCTTGGCGCTCAGCCACTGTTCCACGAAAATGGTGACGAACAGGGCGGTCAGGGCAAAGTCGATGCCGGTAAAATCCAGGGGCAGATTTCCTGCCAGAGCGCCCAGTGCGGAGCCGAGTACCCAGTAGCACTGGTCAAAGGCGGATACCAGGAAACAGTAGCCTGCCTGGTCCACACCCTCCGGCTGCTTCCGGGAAACCAGGGAATAGGTTTCGTCCGTCAGGGCAAAAATCAGGTAGGGCTTTTTCTTCCCGGTGCCTTTGTAGGCATCTACCATGGAAATGCCGTAAAACAGGTGTCGGGCATTTACCATCAGGGTGGTCAGGGCGGCGGTAAGCAGGCTGACCCCTCCGGTGAGCAAGCCCACGCCCACGTATTGCATGGAACCGGCATAGATGAACAGACTCATGGCGACGGCCCAGAGAATGCCGTAGCCATTTTGCTGCATAATAATTCCGAAGCCGAAGCCAAGGAACAGATATCCCGTCATAACGGGAATGGTGTCTAAAAATGCGTTTTTTACTGTGTGCTTGTTCATAGCTCTCTTTTTACCTTTGAATCATTGCATTCAGAAAAACAATCCCGCAGAGCTCCGGCTTGCCTGGGAAGGATCATACCGAAGTGCCGAATTGTTTTTTCATTATATTCCGGTCTTGTGGGAAAGTCAACGGATAATTCCTCCCAAGCGGCGGGGAAAGAGACACTTGCGCTGGGACAGGGAATGTGGTAAAATAAGAAAAAACAATGCTCTCCCTCGGGAGAAAGGATGTGCAGAAATGAAAAAGACGAAAAAAATTGCTGCTCTGCTTTTGGCGGTCCTGCTTCTGGCTTCGCTGCTGGCAGGCTGCGGCAGCAAGCAATGCGTGTGGTGCGGCAAGACCATTCGCGGCTCGGGCCACAATACCGACGCTGGATATGTATGTGACGACTGCTATCGTTCCCTGTCCGGTGTCAGCTCTGCCACATCGGGGAGCAGCTCCAATACAGGTGTCTGGATCGCGGTGATCGTGATGGTGTTTATTGCGGTATTTTCTGCCACCTCCGGCGTTGTCTATCTGGTGCTGCAGCGGGTATTGCCCCCGGAGAAGCCTCGTTCCCGGGTGGTCCGGACGCCGGATTACGATTATGACGATTTTGAACCTGCCGCACCCTCCAATCCCCGCCCGGTGAGCACTTCTGCCCCCCGTAATGCCGGCGGCATGTGGGTCTGCGCCAGGGACGGAAGCCGGAATACCGGCCCCTACTGTACGGTCTGCGGTGCCAAGCGTCCTGCTGCTCCCAGACCCTCCGGAGAAACGCCCGCTTCCCAGCGCGGCCCGGTGGCCAGCCAGCAGGCAAGACCTCAATCCTCCCGGCCCCAGAGTGACCCCGGTGCAAACCAGCAGGCACCCCGGCCCAGGACGTCCTATGACACAGAGGAAACCGCCGGCTATCCCCGGCAGACGCCTCCTGTTCAGCAGCAGCCTGCGGCTCCCGCATTCCGGAATCCCAAGCCGGCGCAGCCCCAGAGCGCACCCATCCAGAGTGCCCCTGCCGCTCCGGCAAGCGAAAAGCCCTATCGCCCCCGCTTTGCCCGCCAGGAACCATCAGTGGAAGAGGAACCGGAATACGATTCCGAGATTCTCGCCGCCATTTTCCGGGAAGCAGCCAAAGACCCTGAAGAATAAGCCTGATTATCGCCGGCGGAACATACCGCCGGCGATGATTTTTATCCGGCGTCACAATTGCATTCCGGTTCATATAATGCACCGTCGAATTTCTGTCCTTGGGACACTGGTTCAAGATAACGGAAAAGCCTGAAATTCATTTCGGAATTTCAGGCTTTTTTCAATGTTATTTCGCTATATCGTTTTGCAGGACTTTCGCCATTGCGTTTTGCAGGGCGGTGAAGAAACCACAGCGCTGCACGGATCGGCTGAAATTGACCCGGGTTTGGACGATGGCGCTGATCCGATCCACATAGCCCTCGGGAATCTGGCTTTCGTCCACATAGGGGGTGAACTTTTTGGTGGAGGAGTCATATTTGCCCAGCTCGGTGACCCAGGTGCCGTCAGGCCAGGGAACGATTGCCTCTTCCGTACCCAGCACGTCACGGCCAACCGTCAGGCGGGAGTCATATTCCAGCCCGAAGAGGTTGGAAAGGGTAGGCAGAATGTCCAGACTGCACACGGGGGCATCGATCTCAATGTCCATGTCCTCCAGGCAGCCGCTCCAGATGATCAGGGTGTTCCGGTCCCGTTCGATTTCATCGTATTTCTCGACTCCATAGAGCTCTGCCAGACAGTCATGATCATTGTCCCAGGCTGTGCCCAGACCATAGGGGAAATGATCACCGGTCATAACGATGACGGTATCGTCAGCGATTCCGGCTTCTTCCAGCTGGGCAACCAGGGAGGTCAGTCCCTTTTCCAGCTCCAGATTGCAGGCAATGTATGCCTTCAGAGCCTCGGAGTAGGGCAGATCCTGCACCAGTTCCTGATTCTTCTTGGATTGGGCGTTACCCCGGAAATTGTAGCGGCAGTGGGCGCTGACGGTCATGTAATAAATGCTGAAGGGCTGCTGGTCGATGTATTGCGGCAGGGTGAAATCGATCATCTCCGCGTCACTGGCGGGCCAGACATTCTCCACGCCTTTCTCCAGACCGTTGCCCATGCCAATGTAATCTTCGTAACCAAGATTTTCATGGGTCAGCTGCCGGTTATAGAAACAATACTCATTGTTGTGATAGGCACGGGAGAAATAGCCCTGATTCATCAACTGCCGGCTGATGGTATTGAAGGGCTTTTGGTTGGAGTAGATGGTCATTTCGCAGTTCATGGCCAGGCCGGAGAAAACAGCCAACTCACCGCCGCTGGTGTTGCCGGTCCACAGGGGAACAAAGGCATTGTTAAACTGAATGCCCTGGGTGGAAAGCCGGTACAGCGTGGGGGTAAGCTCCGGATCGATGATGGCGTAGTTGAAGGATTCCGCGGTGATCAGGATCAGGTTCTTCCCTTCAAACAGGCCGGTATATTCATTTTCCAGAGCGGGGGTCAGGGAGTCCAGGTAGGAGTAAAGGGTTTTGAGGGTGTGGTCATATTCCGCTTCTGCCAGTTCGCCGAAGTCCAGACCGGAAATCACGTGGGGCTGGTATACCTTCGGCTCCGTTTCTTCGGGAATGGGCTCGGCAGTCTCTTCTTCGGAAGGTTCGGCAACCGCTCCCGCGGAGGACTTGGTGGCCCCTTTTTCAGAAGACTTGATAACCACTTTCGTGGAAGACTTAGTGGCCTCTTCTTCGGACGGCTCAGGAACGGCTTCGGTGGAAGGTTCGGCGGCAGCTTCGGTTGTAGCTTCCTCTGTGAATTTCGTGGTGGGCTCCTCGGCAAGCACTGCATCAGGTGCGGAGGCTGCTTCGGAGGGTTCCGGGGTGGCCTCGGTCACGGAAACAGCTGCAGAAGAGGGAACCGTGGCAGCTTCGGTGGTGGACTCGGTTGCAGGAGCCGTGGTGGCTTTTGTGGTTTCCTTGGCAGAGGGGGTCGTGGTGGCTTCCGTGTTTTCCTCGGTGGTGGCAGTCGTGACGTTTTCCAGCACTTCAGGCTCAAAAACAAACTCAAAATCATCCAAAACCAGACTGTCGGCCTGGCCGCACAGCCCGGACAGTTCTATAAACATGGAAACGGTCAGACCGTTACGCTTCATGGAGTTGTTGAAATTATAGTAGGGGATCACGGTGTTTAGGCCGCCGGCGGAGACATTCAGCGCGGCAAAGCCCACAACGGAACCGACCAGGGTGATTGCCAGCGAGGCAGCAACGCAGCGCTTCTTGCGGAAGGTTTCGGTTTTGCCGGACAGCAGAAGCAGCCACAGGGGAAGCAGCGCAATGGCAATGCGGCCCAGATTGTTGATGATCATACTCACCATGATGCCGCTGAATTCACTGTCGTTAACGACACCTCCCGCGCTGGAGAACACCAGAGCGGGACGCATAAAGTTGAAGTAAGCGTCGCCGATGAGCAATTCCGTCATCATCATTGCGGTACACAGGAAAATAACAATCCCCGTGAACCAGCGGGATATCTTCCGGGGCAGTGCGGCGGCGATGATGTTCAGCAGACCACCCAGGCAGAGGGCAAAGCCGATCAGCGTCAGGAAAAGAGCAGGAGTGAACGCTCCGCCGATCCAGTAATGAAACAGCAGTTCCAGATAACAAATTGTGGGAATCAGCACCCAGCGCCCCAAATTGGCGGATTTTTCTTTCCATTTATTCCAAATGGGTTTGATTTTATCCAGCACGGGTTTGATTTTGTCCAACACGGGTTTCAATTTACCCAGGATGGGTTTGACTTTGTCCGATATGGTCTTTTTCTCGTCCATCTATGCTTCTCCTTCGGTGGAATAACAGGCAAAAAGTGATAATCGATGCCAGTCCAATCCGGCAGATCAATTGCCACCGGTTGGACAGGGGCTCTGTCCGGACATTTGGACAGAGAATTCGGAAAGAAGGAACTGCCCGCAAAAGCAAGCAGCCCCTTCCGATGGTTGGGTGATCAGTACAGCTTCGCGCCGGCGGGGATGTGGCTATCCAGCATCAGCAGGTGCAGCTTTTCCTCGCCTTCTTCGTGGTGAACGGCGGAAATCAGCATACCGCAGGACTCGATGCCCATCATGGGCCTGGGGGGCAGATTGGTAATGGCCACGCAGGTCTTGCCCACCAACTCTTCCGGCTCGTAATAGGCGTGAATACCGCTCAAAATGGTGCGTTCCACGCCGGTTCCGTCGTCCAGAGTGAATTTGAGGAGCTTCTTGGACTTCTTCACTGCTTCGCAGGCCAGCACCTTCACAGCCCGGAAATCGGACTTACTAAAGGTTTCGAAGTCAACAAAATCAGCAAACAGCGGCTCGATTTCCACCTTGGAGAAGTCAATTTTTTCTTCCGGAACCGCAGGAGCGGAAACAGAAGGATTTTGGGGCTTTTCCGGGAGTTTATCAGCCTTGGGCATATCGGTGGGTTTCATTGTGGGGAAGAGGATCACTTCCCGGATGGTGTCGGCGCCGGTGAGCAGCATGACACAGCGGTCGATGCCCATACCCATGCCGCCCGTGGGGGGCATGCCGTACTCCAGGGCGTTGAGGAAGTCCTCGTCAAGCATTTCGGTTTCGTCGTCGCCCCGCTCCCGCTGCTCCACCTGCTTCATAAAGCGGGCGCGCTGATCGATGGGATCGTTGAGTTCGGAGTAGGCGTTGGCCAGTTCGCTATGGCAGATGAACAGCTCAAACCGCTCGGTGAGCCGGGGATCCTTGGGAGAACGCTTGGTCAGCGGGGACACTTCCACGGGATACATGGTGATGAAGGTGGGCTGAATCAGCTTCTCCTCCACCTTCTGGTCGAAGCAGGCGTACAGGGCGTTGCCCCAGGTCTTTTCGGCGGCGTCGGCCAGCTCTACGCCCTTTTCCTTGGCGGCGGCCACGGCCTCGGCATCGTCGGTGATGGCACCAAAGTCGATGCCCACATATTCCTTAACGGCATCCACCATGGTCAGTCTGCGCCAGCCGGGGGCCAGGTTGATGTGCTCGCCCATCCATTCCACCTCGTAGGTGCCCAGAATCTCCTGAGCAGCGCCGGAGATGATGCCTTCGGCGATGTCCATCATGTCGTGGAAGTCGGCGTAGGCCTGGTAGAGCTCTACAGTGGTGAATTCCGGGTTGTGCTTGGGGTCCATGCCCTCATTCCGGAAAATGCGGCCGATTTCGTAAACCCGGTCCATACCGCCCACAATCAGCCGCTTCAGAGGCAGCTCCGTGGCGATGCGCATATACATATCAATGTCCAGGGTGTTGTGGTGGGTGATGAAGGGACGGGCAGCGGCACCGCCGGCAATGGTATTCAGTACCGGGGTTTCCACCTCAATATAATTCCGACTGTCCAGATAGGAGCGCATGAACTTGATGAACTTGGAACGGATGACAAAGTTCCGCTTGACCTCGGGATTCACCATCAGGTCCACATAGCGCTGACGGAACCGGGTCTCCTTGTCGGTCAGGCCGTGGAACTT
>JALFGI010000020.1 GCA_022777455.1 Clostridiales bacterium
GTCTTGTGCAGCAAATTCGCCATTTTCTCACTTCCTTTCTTCCATCATACCATATTTTTTCCAAATTGGAACAGCAATCATTTCCAGCACTGCATTTTGAATCCCTGCAAGGAGCATCCTGTTATGATGTCTGAAAAAGCAGTCCATCCGATGATAATCGTCAGGGGGCTGTCCGCCTGGGTCAATCCCTGATTACGCGGCAATTTTTCAGTTGCCATTTCCCGGAAAGAGCAGTATAGTATTCTTATGAATATTTTCATATGGTTATTCCAAAATATTTCCAGGAGGCTCATTCCATGAAAGCAAATACATCCCTTCGTCTGGGAATTACCTATGGACTGTTTTACCTTGCCTATATGTCCCTCTTTCCCTTTCAAACCATCTACCTCACGGAACTTGGCTATGACAAGAGTGCCATTTCAGTGCTGACCACCTGTACAGCCCTGGGTAATTTCCTGATTCAGTTTCCCCTGGGACGGCTGTCCGCCAAAACCCACTCCCCCCGGAAGCTGCTGGTCCTGCTGATGATCGGAGCCATTCCCACGGGGTTCCTTATGTACCTGTTTCATGGGAATCTGGCAGCGGTGATCCTGGCGGTGCTGCCTGTGACGCTCCTGGATTTCTCGTTGATCGGGCAGCTGGACAGCTATACCCTCGCACTGCAAGTCCGGGACCCCTCCGTCCGCTACAGTGTCATGCGCTCCATCGGCAGCCTCACCGGAGCTGCCGCCACCATGGTTCTTGGCAGCATCTATGCCTCCCGGGGCACCGGCCTGATGTTTCCCCTCCACGGCAGCTTGATGGCGCTGGCTGTTCTGGCTGCGCTCCTGCTTCCCAAATCCCCTCCCGTGCAGACCCCCCAACAGTCCGGCAGGTCCGGAGCTTTGACCGCTTTCCTGCCGCTTCTGCTGGGCGGCGGGCTGGTGTTTTTGGGCTGGCGGGCTATTTTGACCTATCTTCCCGTCCTGCTGGTGGAGCGGGGCGGCAGTGCGGCCCATCAGGGGCTTTCCATGTCTCTGATGAGCTTCAGCGCCATGCCCGTTCTGATGCTCTATCCGGTTTTCCGCCGGAAATGCTCCCTCCGATGGCTTTTATGTACCGGAAGCGCGGTGATGGCTCTTCGCTTGGCCCTGATTTCCTTGATCCGGACGCCGGAAATGCTGGCCGTATCTCAGGTTCTGGAGTCCTTTAGCTACGGCCTGCTCCAACCAGCCATCATGGAGCTCATGGCCCAGGCCGTGCCGGATGACCTCCGACCACGGGTGGTGGCCATCTGGACTGGCATTCAAATGGCACTGTGCACCGTGGCGGCAAACCTTCTGGTGCAGCTGCTGTGCATCCGTCTGAGCCTGGCCCACAGCTTTTATGTTTTTTCCGCGCTGGCGGTCCTGGGGTTGATCATTCTGACCACAGTGGCCAGCCGAAATTCCGAAAGGAGAAATTCCCATGCTTGATCAACAGGGCAGAAAAATTCCCATTCGCGACATCGCAGCCAAAGCCGGGGTCAGCCCAACCGCAGTGTCCCGGTATCTGAACGCCAGCGGCTATGTGTCCCAGGAAAAATGCGCCGCGATTTCCCGGGCGCTTCAGGAACTGAAGGCGCGTCCAGAAGAGGAGCCTCCTTCCGTCCGGGGCAGAAACCGCAGGGTATTTGTCTTTCTCAGTCCGCCCCTGATTCCCGGCTCCAATATGCAGTTCGCGGCAATGAGTTCCTTTTTCTCCGATGCAGCCAAATCCCGGGGCTATTCTACCAGAGTCTACCCGGCAAACCTTGCCGAAAGGACTCTGACCGATGTACTGCGCCAGATTATGGAGGACCATCCCAGCGGGATCCTGATTCCGGTGGTTCCCATGATGGAGCTGGACCGGCAGACCCAACGCTTCATTCAGGAGTCTGAGACGCCCATTGTGTTTCTGTCTGAGTTTCTGCACCCCTATCCCCGGATTAACAGCATCATCAACAACATTGATCAGGGTATCGGCATGGCTGTTGCTCATCTGCGGGAGCAGGGCTGCAGCAGACTGGCTCTGCTGACCCCACCACCCACCCAGAGCAAATCCGCCGCCCTGATGCAGGCGGCGTTTCGGCAGTATGCCCAGGAGGCGGACTGGCCGGATAACTGTATGGTCTGCGAATTCCCCTGGAAAAATCCAACCTTCAACGCAGCGGGATATCAATGTGCCAGGCAGGCCTTTACCCGGGATCCCAATCTGGATGGGATCATCGGCTGGGTAGATTCTTACACGGCAGGAATTTTGTGGTATCTCTATGAAATCGGCAAGCGGGTTCCGGAAGATGTAAAAATTATTACCATGAACGAGGATTATGCGCCCTATCTCTGTCCGCCGCTGACCACCATCTCCTACCCCAACCAGACGCTGTGCACCGAGGCAGTGGAAATGCTGGTCCGGCTTCAGTCCCCGAAGGAGCGGGAAAACGTGAAGCATGTGTATATCTCTCCCCGCTTCACGGTTCGCCGTTCCTCCGACCCGGACTGCCCGCTGTGATCCTTTTCATCTGAATTTTCATATGAAAAAATCATTGTGAATTGCCCATAAGTAATGTGTGAGTATTCTGTAAATTCGGCGAATAGCAATCCCGTTCCTCTTTTGCTATACTATTTGTGACCTTTGGAAACATATGATTTCCCAAAACCAAAGAGAAACAGAGAAGGAGGAACATATCATGAAAAAACATCCCGTTTCAAAACGCTGTCTGGCTCTGATCCTGGCCATCGCCGTATTCGTGGTCAGCGCGTTTGTTCTGCGTGCCAGCCTGACCGGAGGGTTCTCGGTCTGCGTGCAGAATGTGAACTTCGTCACGGACGAAGGCGTCAATCTCTCCGCCACACTGTGGGTTCCCAAGAACGCCACCGCTGAGACGCCGGCAGCAGGCATCGTAATCGCTCCCGGCGGCAATACGCCCCATGTATTCTACGCCAGCTACAGCATTGAGCTGGCCCGGCGGGGCTATGTGGTGCTGGCCTACGACTACTACGGCACTGTAGGCTCCGGCATGACCACACAGGGTAATTCCGGCGCACTGGCCGCCATGAAGTACCTGTCCGGCCTGTCCTTCGTGGACAGCAGCAGACTGGGCAGCACCGGGCACTCCAACGGCGGCGGTCAGGCCTCTGCCGCAATTCTCAGCGAGTACGCCGCCTCCGCAGAAAAACGCAGTGTGGTGTTTGTGGGCTGCGGTGTTCCCGCCACGGACCCCACCATTTATGACGGTGTCAACGTCATGGCCATCTGGGGCGAGCTGGACGAATGCGGTCAGGGCACCTTCTGGGATGTGTACCATGAGGACAGCCTGAACTACGGCGGAATGGCCACCCTTGCCGGCGAGGAAACCAACCATATGGAAGTCGGCCATTACTACGGCAGCCCCGACGACGGCAGTCTGCGGGTACTGTACACCCCCAATACCTTCCACTCCATGTCCAATCTGGTGCCCTCCAGTGTCACCAACATCATCCGTTTCTTTGACGACACCCTGGACGGCAACACCTCCACCCTGGCGGACAATTCCTTCGTCTATGTGTGGCAGGAATTCGCCGTGCTGTTTATGGCAATCAGCCTGTGCGTCATGATTTTCCCGGTGGGTGCAATGCTGCTGGATACCAAGCTCTTCTCCGGGCTGAAGCGGGAAGTTCCCGCTGCCACGGCAAAATCCGATCTGAAATTCTGGGTGTTCCTATTGCTGCCCGGCATTCTGTCCGCCCTGATCGTCAAATCCACCGTCATTCAGGGCCAGACCATCATGGGCAAGCTGCCCTGGCTGTTCAACGTCCAAAGCACCAACGGCTTTATCTGGTGGTTCTTCCTCTCCGCGCTGATCGGCGTCGTGTTCTATGTGATCCGAAGCTTTGTGGACAAGACCATCGACCGTCAGGCTGATAAACTCCGCGCCAGAACCTCCGTTGCAAACATCGCCCTGGCTGTGGTATTTTCCCTGGCTGTCATCGCCGTCCCCTACGGCTTTGCAGTGGCCGCCGAGCGTCTGACCGGCTGGTACGGCCGCATCTTCCAGACCTACCTGGCTCCCCTGTCCGCGGGCCGTGTGGGACAGTATGCGGTATACTACGTACTGTTCATGATCCTCTTCAGCGTTTACGCCTTCCTCCAGGCAGACGGTGTCCGGCTGAAGGGCGTTTCCGACCGCACCAACTATTGGATTACCCTGCTGGTCAACGCGCTTCCTGCCGTGCTGTTCCTGGGCACCCTTTACGGCAAGCTGATTCTCACCCATGTAACCCCCATCAACGGACGGGAGATGTCCCGCGCCCAAGGTGCCATGATGGGTATGCTGCTGCTGTACTTCGTGGTAGCCAAGGTGGTCAATTCCTTCTACAAGAAAACCGGCAACATCTATGTGGTTTCCGCCGTTAACGCGGCGTTCATCACCTGGTTGTCCGTCAACACGCCCCAGCTCATGATCTGACCTCAGCAAAAGCTGGAACTTTGAGCCAACGTCAGGAAATGAGTACCGCTTGTGCCATAGACTAAAGAATGAGTGCATCCAGAAATGGATGCACTTTTTCTGTCCAAAGGGTATGACTCGGAAGAGAAAAACACCCCAGCATTGCTTTCCCCTCCTTGCTGAACAAACACAAAACTGGACCCCACATTCCTGTGAGGTCCAGCTTCTGTTATCGAAATGACATCAGCCGCTGACGCAGCCGGGTTTTGGTTACTGCATATGCTCCTGGGCGGAGAAGCTGTGGGGAAGCAGCTCGGCCAGGGGTACCGGCTCGATGCTTCCATTGGCTCCCACCAGATAGATGATAAAATCGTCCCGGCAGAATTCCCGCATCACCTGACGGCAGACGCCGCAAGGCGGGAAGGGCCCGGTGATGACGCCGTCCTTGCCGCCGCAGACGGCGATGGCGGTAAAGTCCCGATGGCCGTCGTACACCGCCTTGAAAAAGGCCGTCCGCTCGGCGCAGACCGTGGGGCTATAGGAGGCGTTTTCGATGTTGCAGCCCTGGTACACCCTGCCGTCGGCGCACAGCAGCGCCGCGCCCACCTTGTAGCCGGAATAGGGCACATAGGCGTGGGCCATGGCCTCTATGGCAAGCTCCGCCAATTTTTCAGGGGTCATTTCCATTCCTCCTTACAGAATCTCCGACGCAAAGCTCTGGCCGGGAGTCTCGAATTCTACGCCCAGCAGCTCCGTCACCGTAGCTGCGATGTCGGCAAAGCTATTTCGGGTGCCCAGGTTCACCGGACGCACCTGCTGGCCCAGAATCAGCAGGGGCACATATTCCCGGGTATGGTCCGTGGTGGCGGTGTAGGCTGGGTCACAGCCATGGTCAGCGGTAATCATCACCACATCCTCCGGCCCCAGCTGGGGAATGAAATTGCCCAGCCAGGCATCGAACTCCGACAGAGCGTTTGCGTAGCCGTCCACGTCCCGGCGGTGGCCGAACTGCATATCAAAGTCCACCAGATTCACAAAGCACAGGCCATGGAACTCCCGCTTTGCGTAGTCCAACGTGTGCTGCATCCCGTCGGCGTTGGACTGATTGAACACGTGCTCCGTGTCCCCCTGCCCGGCGAAGATATCGTGAATCTTGCCCACAGCCAGGCAGTCCAGGCCCGCCTCCTTGACGGCATCCAGCATGGTTTTTCCGGGGGGCTCCAGGGAGAAGTCGTGGCGGTTGGAGGTGCGCTTGAAGCCGGCGGCATCCTCCCCCACATAGGGTCTGGCAATCACCCGGCCCACACCGTGCTTGCCCCGGAGAATTTCTCTTGCCTTGCGGCAGGCGTCGTACAATTCTTCCAGGGGAATCCAATTCTCATTGGCCGCCACCTGGAACACCGAGTCGGCGGAGGTATAGACGATCCACTTGCCGGTGCGCTTCTGCTCCTCACCGTAGTCCCGGATCACGTCGGTGCCGGAATAGGGAGCATTGCAAAGCACCCCTCGGCCGGTGGCCGCTTCAAATTCATCCAGAACCTCTTTGGGAAACCCCTCCGGGTAGGTAGGCAGGGGCGAGGGAGAAACCAGGCCCGCGATTTCCCAGTGGCCGATGGTGGTGTCCTTACCCATGGAGGCCTCCCGCAGCCGGGCCACCGCACCTGTGGGGGCTGCAGTTTTGGGAAGGCAGGAAACCCCATCGATATTGCCCAGTCCGGCGGCGATCATATTGGGGATATGAAGCTTTGCCGAGGCTGCACAGGAGGCCAGGGTGTTGACGCCCACATCGCCAAAGCTTTCGGAATCCGGCATCTGGCCGATGCCGAAGGAATCCAGAACAATCAAAAAGACGCGCTTTTTCATATTACTTGCCTTCCATGGCTACCGCCACGTCCAATGCCACCTTCATCATGGTGGTGAAGGCGGTCTGCCGCTCTTCGGAGGTGGTCTCTTCGCCGGTGACGATAGAGTCGGAGATGGTGCAGATGGCAAGGGCTCGCTTGCCGTACCGGGCGGCATTCATATACAATGCGGCAGCCTCCATTTCCAGGGCCAGCACGCCCATCTTCTGCAGGCCGTACACGCTGTCCAGCCCCTCAGGCACGCCGATGTGGTCGCCGTAGAACACGTCGGAGGAATTCAGGTTGCCCACATGATACCGGGCACCGTTGGCTTCGGCGGCCTTCACCGCTTCCGTCAGCAGCTCCCAGGAGGCAATGGGGGCGAAGGTGCCGGGCAGATGGAACTGAGCGGCAAAATTGGAATCGGTGCAGGCACCCTGGCCGATGACCAGATCATAGAGCTTCACGTGCTCCTGAATGGAACCGGCGGAGCCCACACGGATGATGTTCTCCACACCGTAGCCGTTATACAGCTCGTGGGAGTAGATGCCGATGGCGGGCATACCCATGCCAGAGGCCATGACGGAGACCTTCACACCCTTGTAGGTGCCGGTGTAGCCCTGGACGCCCCGGACATTGTTCACAAGGACGGGGTTTTCCAGGAAGTTTTCCGCAATGAATTTGGAACGCAGAGGGTCCCCGGGCATCAGCACGGTCTTGCCGAAATCACCGGGCTTGGCGGAAATATGAGGGGTGGGAGTTGGAAACATCGTACATTTCTCCTTTCCAAAATCGTTGAAATATCGTTACCAAGTGAATTCACCGTCGCCGCCCATAAGCCGGGTCATTTCCTCAATCCGCTCCAGGGGAAAGGGCGGGGAGGATACCGGCTTCATGGCCAGGGACATCAGCTTCATGGGGTTGTCATCCGCCGCGATGCGGTTGGAGCTGAGGGCGCCGCAGACCTTGCAGCGATGGATGATGGCCCATTCGCCGTTTTTCCGCACCCAGACCGCGATGGGCTCCATCACGCCGCCGCAATCCGCTTCCCGGTCGCCGGGGGTGATGTCCAGATGCTGGCTGAATAAACAGTAGGGGCAATGGTTTCGGTGGTCGCTCCCCGCGCCCTGGGGGACGACGGTTCTTCCGCAATGCTTACATTCAAATGTATCACTGCAGGGATGATCTTTATAGTAGCCTTTGGTGTATGATTTTTTCTTATTATCCCGATTCATGGGATTACCTCCTGAAAGATTTATGGTACAAATCCTCCGGGAGGCCTGCGGTGATTCTGGCAAACCTCCCGGTCAGGCCACAATTACCGATACCTTATGATAAGTTTTCAAACAACCGTCTCCTTTTCGTGATGATGTTTTTGTAAATTGTGCTTTAGCATACCGGTACCGGCGCACCCCTTGGCTCCCCCTCTGGGGGAGCTGTCTGCCCCTTGCGGGGCAGACTGAGAGGGTTTTCAGCCGACTGCGGTACCCTCTCAGTCAGCCTGACGGCTGCCAGTTCTCCCAAAGGGAGAGCCAAGGGGCGGTCGAATTAGTCCACTAAGTTCTGCTTTCTCTGCTCAATAGGAACCGTCGTTTTGGGCCTGCTTCCCCGCCTCCATGGCCTTGGCCAGCTTGACGATGCGGGAGGTGCCCAGGCGGGAGGCGCCCAATTGGATGAACTTCTCCGCATCCTCCAAACTGGAAATGCCGCCGGCGGCCTTGATTTTCACATGGGGAGCAACATTCGAGGCGAAAAGCTCCACATCGTGGAAGGTGGCGCCGGCCTTGCTGAAGCCGGTGGAGGTCTTGATGAAGTCCGCCCCGGAATCGGAAACGCACTTGCAAAGAGCGATCTTCTCCTCGTCGGTGAGCAGACAGGTCTCGATGATCACCTTCAAGAGCTTGCCCTTGCAGGCGGCTTTGATGGCGGCGATCTCCGCGGTGATTTCCCTCCATTTTCCTTCCTTGGCCCAGCCGATGTTGATGACCATGTCCACCTCGTCGGCGCCGTTGTCCACGGCATCAGAGGCCATGAAGCACTTGGCCGCGGTGGTGTCGTAGCCGTTGGGGAAACCGATGACGGTACAGATAGCGAGTTTCTCACCCACATACTCCTTGGCCTGCTTCACAAAGGAGGCAGGGATGCACACGGAGGCGGTGCGGTACTTCATGCCGTCATCGCAGATGGCCTTAATCTCCGCCCAGGTGGCGGTCTGCGCCAGCAGGGTGTGGTCACATTTGGATAAAATTTCCTGTAATTCCATGAAAACATCTCCTTATTCCCGGGGAGCGTCCACAAAACGCTCCACACGCATTTTCAGTTGGTATTTGGTCCGAAGGGCGGCAATTTGCTCCATCATAGGCGTTTTGTGGTGTACGTCCAGGGCCGCCTGATCCCGCCAGCGGTCAATGAGCAGCACCGTTTCCGGGTCCTCCGCCGGAAAGAAATAGGCATATTTTTCGTTTCCTTCCTCGCCGCGAATCTGCTCCACCAGCCCGCTGGAGGTCATTTCCTCCGCGAATTTCCGGGCATTCCCGTTTTTTCCGGTGTAATAAATATTTACGGTTAAGCTCATAGTTACTCCTATTTCTGCCCGTGGAGGCGGATGACCCGGTGGTCGCGGATGCCTCGGATATAGCATTTGTGGCACATGGCGATGTAGCTGTCGTTGCCTCCCAGCACCACCTGGGCGCCCTGGGTGACAATATGGCCTTCTGCGTCGATTCGGGCATTGACGGTGGCCTTGGCGCCACAGTCGCAGATGGTTTTGATCTCCTGAATGGTATCCGCCACCTCCATCAGCCGCAGGCTGCCGGGGAAGAGCTTGGTCTGGAAATCCGTGCGCAGGCCGAAGCACATCACCGGGATGTTGTGCTCGTCCACAATGGCCCGGAGCTGGTCGATCTGCGCCTGGGTGAGGAACTGGCATTCGTCCACAATGATCACATCGCATTTCCCCAGCCGGGCGGCCCGGAATAACTGCAAAATATCCGTCTCCGGGGATACGATCTCCACCTCCGCCTCCAATCCGATGCGGCTGCGCAGAATCTTCTTCCCGTCCCGGGTGTCGGCGCTGGGCTTTAAGAGCCAGACGGAAAGATCGTTTTCCTCATAGTTATATTTGGTGATCAACGCCTGGGCGGTTTTGCTGGAGCCCATGGCGCCGTACTTGAAATAAAGCTTGGCCATATCTATCTCCTTCCTGTTTGAAAACATTATACAAAAATCTCACTTTGTTTGCAACCTTTTTCCCAGAAATTCCCACATATAGGGTGAACCAAATCCGTTGCAATTGCAAAAAGGCTCTGCTATACTGAACGAAAAACAGGAGGAAAGAATTATGACGAGAAATAAGTGGATCGTTTCCCTGCTGGCCGCCGCGCTGGTGGCAGGGAGTCTGGCAGGCTGCGGCGCGAAGCAGGACCGGACGGAGGCCTACGCCGACCAGAGCCTGTACGACGGCGGCGTCACCTATGAAACCAGTGCGGAAATGGCTGCCGAGACCATGGCCCTGAGCGCCAACCGGGCAACTGCCAAGTCCGCACAAACCCTTCCGGAAAACCGGAAGTGGATCATCACCATGAACCTCAACGCCGAAACCGATGACCTGGATGCCGCCCTGGAAGCCATTGACGCCCGGATTCAGGCTCTGGAGGGTTATGTGGAGGGGCAGAATGTCTCCGGCGGCAGTTCTGGCAGCGGACGGCACCGTTTTGCCAACCTCACCATCCGGGTGCCCGCCAATCAGGTGGACGGCTTTGTAGAGGAAATCGCCGGACTGACCAATGTGGTGTCCAGTTCCCGTAACGTCCAGGACATCACCCTGACCTACACCGACACCGCAAGCCGGGTCACCGCCCTGGAAACAGAACAGGCCCGGCTTTTAGAGCTGATGGAGCAGGCCGAGACCATGAGCGACCTGCTGGAGATCGAGGCCCGGCTCACCGAGGTACGCTACCAGCTGGAAAGCTACGCCTCCACCTTGCGGCTGTATGACAATCAGGTGGACTACGCCACCGTGAGCCTGTACATCACCGAGGTGGAGAAATACACCCCCGTGGAGGAGCCCGGTTTCTGGGAGAAGATCACCGGCGGTCTGTGGGACAGCGTTGTGAACCTGGGTGAAACCATTGTGGCCTTTGTCAGCTGGCTCATCATTGATCTGCCCTACCTGGCCCTCATCGCCCTGATTGCCTGGGCCGTCATCGGCATCACAAAGCGCACGATCCGCAAGCGGAAGGCGAAGAAGGAAAATAATACCACAAAATAACAGAACGAAAAATTGTAATTTGGCGGGCAGTGCCCGCGGACAATGGCGCACCGGGCTGGTGTGTCATCCGGGACTCCTGGGGGGTGCCCGGTAACGTTTCTGCGCAGTAAAAATAATTTCCCATCCATTAATGGCGTGCAAAAACGAACCGAGCGGTGCCCAGGAGTGTATCGACGACACACCAGCCGAGCACGCATTGGGGTGAAGCGCCCTGCGCTTCAAATTACAATTTGTCTGCAAGTCGATGGATGTAAAAATTCCGCCGTATCTCTCTGTCTGAGGGATACGGCGGATTTTCTTACAGCACCATCACCAATGTACCAGCGGTGATCAAAATGGCGCCCAGGCCGGATTTCCAGGTGAATTTCTCATGGAGGAACACAAAGGCCAGCACCAGAGTGATCACCACGCTGAGCTTATCCACAGGCACCACCTTAGAGGCCTGCCCGATCTGCAGCGCCCGGTAGTAGCACAGCCAGGAGGCGCCGGTGGCCAGGCCGGATAGAATGAGGAACAGCCAGCTCTTCCGGCTGATGGAGCCGATGCCGCTCTGGCTGCCGGTGAGGAACACCATCCCCCAGGCCATCGCCAGCACCACCAGGGTGCGCAGGGCGGTGGCCAGATTGGAGTTGACACCCTCAATGCCGATCTTTGCCAGGATGGAGGTCAGCGCCGCAAACACGGCGGAGCCAAGCGCAAATACGAACCACATAATAACCCCTTCTTTTCTAATATGTTTGGGAGTCCTATTTTACCATCACCGCCCATAATATGCAACAGATTTCTGCACTCAAAAAGCTGTTAGCCTATGCAAATTACCTATTGCATACTCCGTCTCTTTCCGCTATAATGGCAGACAAAAGAGAAAAAAAGAAGGGATTATCATGACCATTGACGATCTGAAAATCGGTCAGTCCGGCACCATTTTCCAAGTGGGCGGCGAAGGCCCCCTGCGGCTGCGGTTTCTGGACATGGGGCTGATTCCCGGTACCCGGGTGACGCTGCGCAAGGTGGCCCCCATGGGCGACCCCATCCAGATTCAGGTGCGGGGGTATGAGCTGACCATCCGCCGGGAGGATGCGGCAAAAATCACCCTGAAGGAGGAATCCCTATGATTTTTGCACTGGCAGGCAACCAGAACTGCGGCAAGACCACCCTGTTCAACGCCCTCACCGGTTCCAACCAGCATGTGGGCAATTTTCCCGGGGTCACCGTAGACCAGAAGGTAGGCACCATCCGGGGCACGGACCATCAGGTGGTGGACCTTCCGGGTATCTACTCCATCCGGCCCTACACCCAGGAGGAGATCGTCACCCGGGATTTCATCCTGAACTCCAAGCCGGACGCCATCATCAACATTGTGGATGCCACCAACATTGAGCGCAACCTCTACCTGACCTTGCAGCTACTGTCCCTGAAGATTCCCACGGTGATCGCCCTGAACATGATGGACGAGCTCACCGGCAACGGCGGAAGCATCGATGTAAAGAAAATGAGCCAGGCCCTGGGCGTTCCCGTGGTGCCCATCAGCGCCGTGAAGAACCAGGGCATTTCCGAGCTGGTGGACATCCTCCTCTCCACCGCCCAGAACCAGGTGCTCCCCAAAGTGCAGGACTTCTGCCCCGACGGACCGGTGCACCGGTGCATCCACGCGGTGTGCCACATCATCGAGGACCACGCCCAGCGGGCCCGGATTTCCCGCCGGTTCGCCGCCACCAAGCTCATCGAGGGAGAAGCGGATTTCTTTAACCTCCTCCAGCTGAGCCAGAACGAGAAAGAGCTCATCGAGCACTCCATCATCGAAATGGAGGCAGACACCGGTCTGGACCGGAACGCCGCCCTGGCGGATATGCGGTACAATTTCATCGACAGCGTGTGCGCCGGCTGCGTGAAAAAGGCCTCCGAAAGTAAGGAGCACCGGCGCAGTGTGGAAATCGACCGGGTACTCACCAATCGCTATCTGGCCATCCCTCTGTTCATTGCCATCATGGGCTTGGTTTTCTTCCTGACCTTCAATGTGGTGGGGGCCTTCCTGTCCGATGTGATGGAATACGCCGTGGACGGGTTGACCATGCTGGCTGATCGGGCTCTGACGGCCTACGACATCAACCCGGTGGTACACAGCCTGATCATCGACGGCATTTTCGCCGGTGTGGGCAGCGTGCTCAGCTTTCTGCCTTTGATCGTGACCCTGTTCTTCTTCCTGTCCATTCTGGAGGATTCCGGCTACATGGCCCGGGTAGCCTTTGTGATGGACAAGCTGCTGCGGAAAATCGGCCTGTCCGGCCGGAGCTTCGTGCCCATGCTCATCGGCTTCGGCTGCTCGGTGCCCGCCATTATGGCAACCCGCACCCTGTCCAGCAACCGGGACCGGAAAATGACCATTTTGCTCACTCCCTTCATGAGCTGCTCCGCCAAAATCCCCATCTACACCCTGTTTGCCGCCGCCTTCTTCCCCGGCAAGGAGCTTCCGGTGATGATCCTGCTGTATTTCGGCGGCATGGTGGTGGGTATTCTCATGGCCCTGGTTCTGAAAACCACCATGTTCCGGGGCAATCCCGTTCCCTTCGTGATGGAGCTGCCCAACTACCGCTTCCCCTCCGCCAAAAGCGTACTGCTTCTGATGTGGGAGAAGGCGAAGGATTTCCTGACCCGGGCCTTCACCGTGATTTTCATGGCCACGGTAATCATCTGGTTCCTTCAGAGCTTTGATCTGAAGCTGAACGTGGTATCCGACAGCACCCAGAGCATCCTGGCCCGGCTGGGTCAGCTGGTAGCGCCCCTGTTTGCGCCCCTGGGCTTCGGTGACTGGCGAATGGTCACGGCCCTGGTGTCCGGTTTCACCGCCAAGGAGGCGGTGGTGAGCACCTTCGGCGTGATTCTGGGGGTCAGCGCGGAGCAGCTGCAGGTGGCGCTGCACAGCCTGTTCACCCCCCTGTCCGCCGCCAGCTTCCTCACCTTCTGCCTGCTCTACACCCCCTGTGTGGCTGCCGTGGCCACCATCCGCCGGGAGCTGGGCTCCAAGTGGAAAACCGTAGCCGTGGTGATCGCCCAGTGCCTGGTTGCCTGGCTGGCCGCCCTGCTGGTATACCAGATTGGAGGTTTCTTTGTATGAAGCCCGCCGACTGGATTCTGCTGGCCCTGATCCTGGGCTACTGCCTGTGGCTGATCTTCCGGCCAAAGAAGCCGAAGTGCAATGGAAATTGCTGCGGGTGCAGCAGATGTCGAAAATAAATCCTTGGCTCCCCAACCGGGGAGCCAATTTTTTGGCGGGCAGGGCCCGCGGACAATGGCGCACCGGACTGGTGTGTGATCCAGGACTCCTGGGCTGTGCCCGGTGACGATTCTGCGCACTTGGATAATTGATTCCATGTGCGTTTGTGTCGTAGGGAACGGCCTGTGTGCCGTTCCAAATCCCATGTAATCACACCCTGTTTGATCGAATGGTATCGGTGCCCCATCAATCTGTATGGGGCGAACATTGTACCATTCAACGCGCCATGTAATAAATTGGGCAGGGCGGAACGGCACATAGGCCGTTCCCTACGGATTCGTCCAACAGGCGACCATTCAACCAACCGCCAAATTACATTTTCTCAGTTTGCGAATGACCACCGACGGGTTTTCCCGGAATATTTTTTCCTGTGCTGGCAAACAATACCTGTGGAAATCTTTTTTCTGGAGGTATGGATTTATGAAACACATTGCTCGCCTGACCTGCTGTGCCCTGCTGATCGTCGGAATGGCTCTTCCGGCAGCGGCAGCGGAAATTGACAGCGGGGATTGCTACTGCTTCTCCCAGGAGGATTTTGCCCCCGGGGAGAGCGAGCTTGCCGGTATCTGCATCACCCGGCTGCCGGAGAAAACCCAGGGCACTGTCATGCTGGGCAGCCGGATCCTGCGGCCGGGGGACGTCCTCACCGCCCAGCAGGTGGGGGAAATGACCTTCGTGGCCAATGACACCCAGCAGGATCATACCGCAGCCATCGGGTATCTCCCGGTGTTTGCCAACGGTCTGTCCGGGGAGGCCACCATGACCCTATCCATCCGGGGGCGGGAGAACCAGGCACCCATCGCCGAGGACTGTGCCTTTGAAACCTACAAAAATCTGGAAGTCACCGGCCAGCTGAAGGTCCGGGACCCCGAGGAACAGGAGATGACCTTCACCCTCACCCGGCCTCCCAAACGTGGGACCATTGAAATCCGGCCAGACGGCAGCTTCACCTACACCCCGAAGAAGAACAAGGTGGGTATTGACTCCTTCACCTACACCGCCACGGACTCCGCCGGGAAAGTATCCCGGGAGGCCACCGTCACTGTGAGTATTCTCAAGCCCACGGATGCAAAACAATACTCCGACACCGTCGGGAAGCCCTGCCGTTTCGCCGCAGAATGGATGAAGAACACCGGCATCTTTGTGGGAGAAAATGTGGGCGGCAGTCCCTGCTTCTCCCCTGACAAGGCTGTAACCCGGGGCGAATTCGTGACCATGCTGGTGAAGGCTCTGGACATTCCCACGGACATGGACCTCACCGAAACCGGCTACGCCGATGCTCCCGACTGGCTCAAGCCCTACCTGGCAGCGGCCATCCGCTCCGGCCTGACGGAAGGTCTGACCACCGCGGACCGCTTCGGACCCGGCGAACCGGTCACCGCCGAGGAGGCCGCCGCCATGCTTTGCAGCGCCCTTGACCTTGCTGCCCAGGACCGTTCCGTCCTCTCCTCCCAGGAGGAGGCCGCCGCCACCCCGCTGGAAATCGCGGTACAGAACGGCTTTGACCTGACTTCCGGCCAGGTGATCACCCGGGGAGACTGCGCCAATATGCTCTATCAGGCCAGCCAGCTCCAATCATAACAGCGACTGCCTCACCGTGCCCCGGTGAGGCAGTTTTTTGGTTCAACTCCGCCCCATGAATTGTAATTTGGCGGGCAGATACGGCCGCACCCCTTGGCTCTCCCTTTGGGAGAGCTGTCAGCCGAACAGGCTGACTGAGAGGGTACCGCAGTAAGATAATAGCGCAGCCAAAATCACAAAGCATGCTACCCTCTCAGTCTGCCCCGTAAGGGGCAGCCAGCTCTCCCAGAGGGAGAGCCAAGGGCGATGCCGCGCCAACCCGCCAAATTACAATTCGTCGATTCAGCATCCCCGGGGGAGATCTTTTAAGAATTTTGCTAAACATCATTGATTTTCTTACCAGCATTTTGTATAATAAAACCAGAATTTTCACCGTCAGGCTGAAAGGACAACCTCTACCATCTGAAAGGAGTTCACAAAAATGATTCACTATCACGCAAACCCCTCTCCCGAAGTGACCGCCAGCGAGCGCTCCCACAGCGACAGCGTCCGCCGGATCGCCGGTGAGTGCATGGTGTTGCTGGAAAACGACGGCGTTCTGCCCCTGTCCGGCCCCCAGAAGGTGGCACTTTACGGCAACGGCGCCCGAGCCACCGTGAAGGGCGGCACCGGCAGCGGTGAGGTCAACAGCCGCTACAGCGTCAGCGTGGAGCAGGGTCTGGAGGAGGCCGGCTTCGAAATTACCACTAAGCAGTGGCTCGCTGAGCAGGACCGGGTGATTCAGGAAGAGTTCGGCGCCTACATGGCCGACGTCCATCAGCGGGCCGAAGCGATGGGAATCCCCGATTTCTTCGTGATGTTCAACGAGCATTTCATCCCCAAGGCTCTGGCTCCTTTCCAACAGGCAGAGGGCGACCTGGCCATCTATGTGCTGGGCCGGAACTCCGGCGAGGGCAGTGACCGCTACGCCGAGGACGGCGACTATGAGCTGACCCAGGCCGAGGGTGCCCTGCGCACCGCCCTGGGCCGGAGCTACACGAAGGTTATCGTGCTGCTGAACCTGGGCGGCGAGATCAACGCGGCCACCCTGAAGGCCATCCCCGGCATCAGCGCCATGCTGCTCATCTCCCAGAGCGGCAACATGGGCGGCCACATCGTGGCGGATGTGCTGCTGGGCAAGAGCATCCCCAGCGGCCGACTCACCGACACCTGGGCCGAAAAATACATGGACTACCCCTCCTCCGCCACCTTCAGCCACAACAACGGCAACTGGAACGACGAATACTACACCGACGGTATCTTCGTCGGCTACCGCTACTTCGACACCTTCAATGTGAAGCCCCTGTATCCCTTCGGCTACGGCCTGAATTACACCACCTTCACCATGGAGACCCTGGGCGCTTCCGCTGACGAAAAGCAGGTTTCCGTAACCGTAAAGGTCACCAACACCGGTGCTTTCTCCGGCCGGGAAGTGGTCCAGGTCTACGGCTCCGCTCCCAGAGCAGGTCTGGAAAAGCCCATGCAGGTGCTGTGCGGCTTCGGCAAGACCCGGCTGCTCCAGCCCGGGCAGTGCCAGGAGCTGAAGGTTTCCTTCGACCTGACCAACCTGGAAAGCTACGATCCCGCCAAGGCCGCCTATGTGCTGGAGGCCGGCGAGTATGTGATCCGGGTGGGCGTGAACAGCCGGAATACCCATGTGGCAGCCCTGGTGCGGCTGGATGAGACCGTAGAGACCAAGAAAGTCAAGAATATCTGCCCCCTGGATGAGGAATTTGAGGAAATCTCCTGCGCCGGTGTGGAATGCTGGAAACCCGAGAATGAGGACGCCGAGAAGGCCGCCGCTCCCGTATTCGCCATCAGCGCCGCCAAGGTGCCCACCGTCACCGTCGCATACGCCGGGGAGCCCGAACCCTTCGCTCCCTCCGGCACCGACCACATGATCACCCTGGAGGAGGTCCGGGACGGCAAGTACACCATGGAGCAGCTGGTGTCCCAGCTGAGCGTGGAGGAAATGGCCGAGTGGTGCGTGGGTGCCGCCCGGGACAATGAGAATGTCATCGGTTCCGCCTCCAAGGCCGTTCCCGGTGCCGCGGGCGAGACAAGCCTTGCCCTTGCTTACCGGGGCGTGCGGGACATGATTAACGCCGACGGCCCCGCCGGTCTGCGTCTGATCCCTCATTTCCGCACCGACGCGGAAGGAAAGCTGCTCCCCGGCGGCTCCGCCATCGGCGGCATGGCCGAGGACTTTGCTCCCAAGCAGGAGGGCGATGTAGACTACTATCAGTACTGCACCGCCATTCCCATTGCCTGGCTGCTGGCCAGCTCCTGGGATCTGGAGCTGATTGAGAAATGCGGCGACATTGTGGGCGCGGAAATGGAAACCTTCGGCGTGCGGGTGTGGCTGGCTCCCGGTATGAACATCCACCGCAATCCCCTGTGCGGCCGGAACTTTGAATACTACTCCGAGGACCCCCTGCTCTCCGGCCTGTGCGCCGCGGCGGACGTCCGGGGCGTGCAGAAGCACCCCGGCGTGGGCACCAGCATCAAGCATTACTTCGCCAACAACCAGGAGGACAACCGGATGTACTGCAATGCCCACATCAAAGAGCGGGCTATCCGGGAAATCTACCTGCGGAACTTCGGTATTTGCATTGAGGCATCCCAGCCCATGACCATCATGACCAGCTACAACCTGATCAACGGTGTCCACGGCGCCAACTGCTACGACTCCATCACCTGCTACGCCCGGGAGGAGTGCGGTTTCCAGGGCTATGTGATGACCGACTGGTTCACCAGCAACGCCAAAGTCTCCGGTGCCTTGGCCAAGCCCAACCCCAAGTATCCCTGCTCCTCCAGCCCCCTGTGCGTCTACGCGGGCAACGACGTGCAGATGCCCGGCAGCGAGGGGAACATCGAAGACATCATCACCGCGGTAAAGGACGGCAGCCTGAAGCTGGGCTACCTGCAGCGCAGCGCCGCCAAGCTGCTGGAAGTCGACCTGAAATGCGGCGGCTTCCCCGAGGCCGGTCCCTACATCGCAGACAAGAACCTCCGGAGCTTCATGACTCAGGAATAATCCATCCCCCAATGACCGCGCCCTCCACACCGGAGGGTGCGGTTTTTCCTGTGCAGCAGAACGGAATCGTGTTGTTTCGCGGTGGATTGAACGGCACATGGTTCGTCCATTTCGTAGGGAACGGCCTTCGTGCCGTTCCGCCCGCCCCCGTTTATTGCACGGTATGTTGAATGGTATATCGTTCGTTCCATGCGGATTCATCCAACGCCGATACCATTCAACCGAACAGAGAGATCGCGTAGGATTTGGAACGGCACACAGGCCGTTCCCTACGAATTCGTCCAGCATGGTACCATTTATCTAAACATCAATTTATCTGTGGGAAGCCGGTGCGCACAATTCGCAATTCTCTTTTCCCTTTACAGCTTGTTCACAAAATTAGTCCTGTTTTTTTCCCACATTGTGTGATATAATTCTTTCAGAGAAAAGAAGAAATAGGATTTGTCGGCGATTTGCCGACGGGTTTGAAACTTTTGGAGGGAAAAGAATGTCACTACTCGCATTTTTAGGCGGTCGGCATGATAAGAAGGCCTGGGGCAGAGCCCTGTTTGCTTCCGGATGCAAGCTGCCTGCCAAGCCGGATGTGAAGAAATATGAACGAGCCACCAACCAGATCATCCTGAACGACTGCAAAATCATCAAGGAATCCGCCCACATCATCCTCACCACAAAGAGTGATGCCGTGCGCTGCAAGCGGAAGATGATCATGTTCAGCCGGTACAACCATCTGTCCCGCCTGGAGCCCTATGCCGACCGGAAACAGCGCGCCATGATCGACGAGGCAAAAGCCGCTGCCGCCAAGGCCCGGAAGGTGAAATAACGGGAAAGAAGGTTCTGCCATGAGGAAATCCATCGCACAGAAAAAAGCACTGGAGGCCAGCATCATCCGCAGCCAGATGCAGAAAAACGGCCAGGACTGGCGGCCCAAAGGCAGCATGAAAAAGGCCCACCCCTTCATTGGGATGGGTGCCTGCGTTCCCTTCGCCGCCCTGGGTTATGTGTGCAAATACGTACTGCGGGGCTACAGCTTCACCGCCCTGGTGTGCCTGGGTATCATCTGCGTGATTCTGTTCTATACCCTGATGCCCCTGGTGGGCCGGGTATTCCCGAAATTTGCCCGGGTGAGCACCATTGTGTTTACTCTGGCACTGATCTGCGGCCTGGCGCTGTTCAGCTTTACCGAGTACCACATCGTGAAGGCCAGCTTTGGCACCCCGGAGCCGTCGGCGGAGTACCTGGTGGTGCTGGGGGCTAAGGTGAGAGACACCGGTCCCTCCGTCTCCCTTTGGGATCGGATCTATGCCGCCGCAGACTATCTGGAAAAGCACCCCGAAGTCACCGCCATCGTCTCCGGCGGGCAGGGAGAAGACGAACCCACCACCGAAGCCCAGTGCATGTACGACGAGCTGGTGAACCTGGGCATTGATGAAAGCCGCATCTGGATGGAGGATAAAGCCACCTCCACCGACGAGAACATGCGCTTCTCCCTGGATTTGATCGAAGAAAAAGCAGGCACCCGCCCGGAAAAACTGGCGATTCTTTCCAGCGAATACCACCTGTACCGCGCCAGTCTGATGGCCGAAAAGCTGGGAATCGGATTTGAGGGCGTACCCGCAAAGACCTCCCGGCTGTCCCAGCTCATCAACCATGCCATGCGGGAAGTGGCCGGGGTCTGGCATTTCCACATTTTTGGGAGGTAAAGTATGATCACACAGTCTTACGCAGATTTCGCCTGGGAGAAAACCGCCCAGCTGCTGGCCATCGACTCCCCCTCCGGCTTCACGGAGCAGGCGGCAAAATGGGTCTTCAATGAATTCCGGCTTCTGGGCTTCAACGCTTCCTTCACCGCCAAGGGCGGCGTCCTGGTGGACCTGGGAGGGACAAACAGCCAGAACGGCCTGTTTTTGGAGGCCCACGCCGATACCCTGGGCGGCATGGTCAGTCAGATCAAAGGCTCCGGCTGCCTGAAAATCACCAACCTGGGGGGCATGAACGCCAATAACGCCGAAGCGGAAAATGTCCGCATCTACACCCGGGATGGCCGGGTCTATGAGGGTACCGCCCAGCTCCACGACCCCAGCATCCATGTGAACGGCAGCTACAACGACACAAAGCGCAGCTGGGACAGCGTGGAGATCGTGCTGGACGAGGATGTTCACAGCGCCGCAGACACCCAGGCTCTGGGCATTGAAGTAGGGGACATCGTCTGCTTCGACCCCCGCACCCGCCGCACCGCCTCCGGCTATCTCAAGAGCCGGTTTTTGGATGACAAGCTCAGCGTGGGCATTTTGCTGGGCTTTGCCAAATACCTGAAAGACCAGGCCATTGTCCCCGCCCGCAGGGTCTACGCCCACATCACGGTCTACGAGGAGGTTGGCCACGGCGGCAGCGCCAGCGTCCCCCAGGGTGTCACCGAAGCCATCTCCGTGGATATGGGCTGCGTGGGCGATGGACTGAGCTGCACCGAGCGGCAGGTGAGCATCTGTGCCAAGGATTCCGGCGGGCCCTACAGCTACCAGGTGGTAGGCAAGCTCATCGAAGCGGCAAAGAAAACCGGTGCAGACTACGCCGTGGATGTCTATCCCCACTATGGCTCCGACGTGGAAGCCACCTTGCGCGCAGGCTACGACATCCGCCACGGCCTGATCGGCGCTGGCGTGTTCGCCAGCCATGGCTACGAGCGCAGCCACATCGACGGTGTGTTCAACACATTGAAGGTTCTGTGCGGTTATTTGGACCTGGTCTGATTTTCCGGAAAATGGAACCACATTTCGTCCAGGCCGTTCCGTATCATTAGATCAACAAAATCATATCATCCATGGGACATAAAAACACTCCATTTCACTGCGGTGAAATGGAGTGCTCTTTTTTCATTTACCAGGCGATGCCCACGGCGTACATACCGCTGCTGGGGAATTCGGGATACACATCAGTGCCCTTCTGGGCCAGGATCAGGGTCCACTCATCGGAATCCTCGGGCTGATGGAACACCAGAACCACCCGGTTTGAACTGCCCCACACCCGGAATTGGCAGGAAAAGGGAGTCGTTGGGCAGGAGATGGTTCTGTCCTCCAGGCGGAAAATCCTGTCGAGGGAAATCTCCAGATCGTCGGCAATCAGTTCCTGGTCTTCATCGGCCAGAACTTCCTCGACCACTTCCAGCATCTGCTCCAAGGTCATGTGGGTACGTTCCTCGTTCTCACGACCGATTTCCGTTCCTTCGGTCCAGGCGAGAACCATCAGGCCCGGATGCTTCAGGGGCGTATGGTGCTCGCTCCAGTCCCATTTTACCATTTCGGCGAAGGCAGGAATCGCCAAAGAGGAGAGGACCAGCACCAGTGTCAACAGCATTGCAATTGTTTTCTTCATAAAAATCATCCTATCATGTTTTATTTTCCAAGCGTTCCGCTTTGGTTTTGGCAAACCGCTCCAGAATCGGGATCAGCAGCAGGCATACAAAGGCTGCGGTAAAACCGCCATTGTACAGGCAGTAGCCGCCGTGGAGCTGAGGAACGGTGGTGACCAGGGTGTAGTGCATACAGCCTGCCAGGAAGGAATAGCCCCAGCCGTACTTTCTGGAAATGGGGCTCAGGCCGTTGGCGTAGCACAGGCCCACCATGATGGCCTGGGCGTTGATGGCTCCGGTAAAGCTGCCGCCGGCCAGGCCGGACAGCCACCGGTACAGAAAGGATGCGCACACATAGCCCAAGATGATGGGCAGAACGCTTCCGGGATGGGAGCCAGAATTGCAGCAGGCCAGCATACAGAAGATGATGCCGAAGGTGATGCCGTTGAAGCTGGCGCCGATCAGGTTATAGTAGCCCAGGATGAACAGGCCGTACACACCCACGTTCATCAGGAAGGCCGCTTTGCCGTAGGCGGCAGAGAAGCTGGAGGCATTCTCCGGGTCCACCATCAAATTCCAGTAGTCCTTGGGCTTGCAGCCCAGGGCGAAGGCGGCCACCACCAGAATACCGAACACGGTGCCGCAGAATACATTCACCGTCAGCCGGGAGGCAACCTGCAATGTCTCAGCGGCGGGGGCAGCGGGCAGAGCCACACCCATGGACTTATACAGCACCGCCTGCAGGAAGAAGGCGGTCATGCCCACGGGCACTGCGGCATTGTACAGGTCGAAGCCCTTGTGTACCTTGGGGGCATGGGCCAGGCCGGCGGGCAGGAAGAAGCCGATGGCAAGGCCCACCGCCAGAGCCAGGAGCACGCCGGTGAGATGAAAGCCTACGGTTTCCGGGTGGGGATAGCGCACCATGAGCTCGGAGATCAGAGGGGCGATGCCGGTGGAAAACAGCATCACATTCACATTGGCTCCGAATTTTTCCCGCTTCACCAGGCAGTAGAGCATCACGCCCAGAATGCTAGGCCACATATTCAGCACATTGATGCCCCAGGAGGTGAAGCCCAGGGTAAGCAGGAAGGCCAAGGTGGACACATTGTTGGCCGTGGCATCAAAAACCACAAACAGCGCCAGGCAGAAAAAGGCCACCAGGCCCATGTTCAGGAAGGTGGCCGCATAGCCGCCCAGGGAGAAATAGTTGGTGGAGATCTTGTTGGGCTGGCTGATGATGCGGTACAGCCCGGAGAGCATCTGCCCCCGGTCGGGCATCAGAAGTGCCGCCGCCAAAAAGGCCACGACAAAAAATCCGAACAGCGCCTTCAGAAAGTCGCTTTCGGAAAGAGCGTTGACTTTTTTCATGGTATTTCCTCTCAATTATGGTTAGAAATGACAATTGTCAAAGGCGTGAATAATCGCTATAATTGGGTCATCAAATACAAAAAGAAGAGATGATATCAATGAAACTTCACAGACCACCCATCGGAAAACGGGTGTATAAAACCTGCCTCTCGGTGCTCATTGTGGCACTGGTTTACCACTATGTGCTGGGGGGCAGAAATCCCTGCTTCGCCTGCATCGGTGCCGTCTACGGCATGGGCAGCAGCTTTAAAGAGGGCTTTCAGCACGGCTTCAACCGGTTCATCGGCACCCTGCTGGGCGGCCTGATGGTGCTCCCCTTCTACTGGCTCTGCCTCAATGCCCCGGCAGTCATCCCTTGGATCCCGTCGGAAATCTAC
Organism: Clostridiales bacterium; assembly: GCA_022777455.1. Next base: position 23,497 of record JALFGI010000020.1, read on the forward strand.
ATGGTGGCAGGCTTGTTCTGCGTGATGGCCCTGCATCTGGCCTTCGGCGCCACCAGTGCCATTCAGCCCGGCACCGTGGTCTACTTCGTGGTGATGTTCACCCAGCCGGAGCACAGCTACGTCAGCTACACCATCGCCCGCATCATTGATACCGGCGTGGGTGCGGCGGTGAGCCTGGCCCTGTCCGCCCTATTCCGCCACGAGCCGGACAAGGACGGCATCAGCATCCGGGAAGCATTCCATCACTGGGCCCATCAGTCCGACGGCCATGTTGCCCGCCACGCATCAAAGCAGGAAAGCAAAAAATAGTCCCTTTTCAGATGGCAGCACCGCTGCCATCTTTCTTTTCTGCATTTCCAATAGAAAACCGATATGGAATATCAAGGGGTGCCCCACGGAAGTGAGACACCCCTTTGAGGTTTTTACACTTTTTCGGCAGCCTCCACCACATGCTTCATCAGCACGGAGGTGGTAACGGCCCCCACGCCGCCGGGAACGGGGGTGATGGCTTCCACAATGGGCTCGACTTCCTCGAACACACAGTCGCCGGACATGCCGCCCTTGCCCTTGGCGGTAATCTTCTCGGGATTCCAGTTCATGGAAACATCGATGACCACCTGGCCGGGACGGACATAGTCAGCCGTCAGGGAGTTCAGCACACCGGCAGCGGACACGATGATATCTGCGTTCTTGCAGATTTCAGCGGTGTTCACGGTCTTGGTGTGGCAAATGGTGACGGTGGCATTCTTTGCCATGAGCATCATGGCAGCGGGCTTGCCCACCACCAGGGAGCGGCCGATCACAACGGCATTCTTGCCCTTACAGTCGATGCCGTAGTAGTCCAGAATTTCCATGCAAGCAGCGGGGGTGCAGGGGGCGTAGCCCAGAGCCTGACCCTCGAAGACACCGGCATTACTCATGTGGGTCATGGAGTCAACGTCCTTGCAGGGCGCCAGACGGTTGCAGATCTCGTCCTGGTCGGCCTTCAGATGCTTGGGCAGAGGACGGAACATCAGAACACCGTGGACGGAAGCATCCGCGTTGACCTCATCGATCACAGCCAGAACTTCTTCCTTGGTGGCAGTCTCGGGCAGGATGTAATTCTTAACGGTAACGCCAACTTCCTCAGCGCGCTTGGTGGCACCCTTCTCGTAGCTCAGGTCGGAGGGGTTCTCACCCAGACGGATGATGCCCAGAGTGGGAACAACGCCCTTTTCACGCAGGGCAGCGGTACGGGCCTGAAGGGAAGCAACCAGTGCTTCGTTAACTTCCTTGCCCAGCAGTCTTTTCGCCATAGTATTCTTCCTCCACTATTTGATAGATATAAGATATGAGTTATCAGATATAAGATATTGGATACGAGACATGACTTGTTATCCGATATCTCATATCTTCTATCTTATTTTTCCTTACTGTCCGAAGCCAGCCTTCACTTCATTGAAGATGTCATCGGCAATGTCACAATACTTGTTCAGCATCAGGTTCACCTTGCGGTTCATATCCTCAGCAACATCCCGGTTCTTCAGGCTCTTGGTATTGATTAGAACATTCAGAGAAGCAGCCTGCAGCGCGGCCTTGCAGCACACAGCGCCGCAGCCGGCATCGGAAACAGCCAGGCGGCTGCCCTTGGCGGCAAACACAGCAATGCAGTCGATGGCTTCGCAGCACAACTCCATGATGTGCATGGGCACGCCGCAGGCGGTGATGGTGGCCTCCTCCAGAATGGCGTCCCGGTTGGGGTCATCCTTGGGGATGCCGTAGGCCTTGGCCAGGGGGACGAAGCCCTTGTCGTCAGCTTCCACCTGATCCAGCAGTTCCTTCTGCAGAGCATCACACTTGGCCTTCAGCTCGATGATCTCGGCCTCTACGTCGGCATACTTCTTCTTGCCCACGGTGAGGGAGCCAACCATGTTGCCCAGAGCGGTGCCGATGGCACCCACCAGAGCGGCAGCACCGCCGCCGCCGGGGGCGGGAGCATTGGACGCCAGCACCTCCACGAAAGTACGGCAGGATTCCATTGTCATATCCATAAAGCAGATTTCTCCTTCATTTCAGATAATTCGCGGATATAAGATATGAGATATTGAAGATATCCTTCATCCATGCCGAATTTCAGAAATATCTTATATCATGTGTCTTATATCTGAAAAACGACAGGCGGCGGCAGCCGCCTGTCGTTTGGTGCAGGGGGAATTTGATTCTTAGAACAGGCCGGAAATCTTGCCGTTCTCGTCCACGTCGATGCGCTCGGCGGCGGGAACCTTGGGCAGGCCGGGCATGGTCATGATCTCACCGGTGAGAGCAACCAGGAAGCCGGCGCCGGCGGAAACCTTCACGTTGCGCACGGTGACGGTGAAGCCGGTGGGTGCGCCCAGCTTGGTCTGATCGTCGGTGAAGGAGTACTGGGTCTTGGCCATGCAGATGGGCATCTTGTCATAGCCCAGGTCGGTCAGGGTCTTGATCTGCTTCTCGGCATTGGCGGTGAAGTTCACGCCATCGCCATGGTAAATCTTCTTGACAATGGCTTCGATCTTTTCCTTGATGGACAGATCCAGATCGTAAGAGAAGGTGAAGTCATTGGGCTGCTCGCACAGGCGGACAACCTCGTTGGCCAGAGCGATGCCGCCCTCGCCGCCCTTGCCCCAAACCTCGGACAGAGCAACGTTGACACCCAGCTCCTTGCACTTTTTCTCCACCAGAGCCAGCTCGGCCTCGGTGTCCTGGGGGAACCGGTTGATGGCAACCACGCAGGGCAGCTTGTAGACCTGGGTGATGTTCTCCACGTGCCGCAGCAGGTTGGGCAGGCCCTTCTCCAGAGCTTCCAGGTTCTCGTTGCCGGTTTCTGCCTTGGGCACGCCGCCGTTGTACTTCAGGGCGCGGACGGTGGCAACCAGGACCACGCAGCTGGGCTTCAAGCCGGCCATGCGGCACTTGATGTCCAGGAACTTCTCAGCGCCCAGGTCAGCGCCGAAGCCGGCCTCGGTGATGGTGTAGTCGCTGAGCTTCAGGGCCACCTTGGTAGCGGTGACGGAGTTGCAGCCGTGGGCGATATTGGCGAAGGGGCCGCCATGTACGAAAGCGGGGGTGTGCTCCAGGGTCTGAACCAGGTTGGGCTTCAGGGCGTCCTTCAGCAGGGCAGCCATGGCGCCCTGGGCGTTCAGGTCACCGGCGGTGACGGGCTTGCCGTCCCGGGTGTAGGCAACCACCAGGCGGGCCAGACGGGCCTTCAGGTCGTTGACATCGGAAGCCAGGCACAGTACAGCCATGACCTCGGAGGCAACGGTGATGTCGTAGCCGTCTTCACGGGGCATACCGTTGGTCTTGCCGCCCAGGCCGTCCACCACGAAGCGGAGCTGACGGTCGTTCATGTCCACGCAGCGGCGCCACACCACCTGGCGGGGGTCGATATTCAGGGCGTTGCCCTGATAGATATGGTTATCGAGCATCGCAGCCAGCAGGTTGTTGGCAGCGCCGATGGCATGGAAGTCACCGGTGAAGTGCAGGTTGATGTCCTCCATGGGGACGACCTGTGCGTAGCCGCCGCCGGCCGCGCCGCCCTTCACGCCGAACACGGGGCCCAGGGAGGGCTCACGCAGAGCGACCAGAACCTTCTTGCCGATTTTGCGCATGCCGTCAGCCAGACCGACGGTGGTAGTGGTCTTGCCCTCACCGGCGGGGGTGGGGTTGATGGCGGTGACCAGAATCAGCTTGCCATTGGGCTTGTCGGCCATGTCCTTCAGGATGTTGTAGTCAACCTTGGCTTTGTACTTGCCGTACTGCTCCAGGTACTTTTCGTCCACACCGGCGATCTTGGCGATCTCGGTGATGGGGAGCATTTCGGTTTCCTGTGCGATTTCGATGTCAGATTTGAATCCCATGTTAATCATTCTCCTTGTATTTTGTAGTCGGCGCCCTGCCGTCGGAATGGCTCAGGCACATACAGGACTTATGCGGACGGCCGTTGGAGTGGCTTACCGCACGAGTGATATATCAGTACTCACGTACCGATAATAGGATAGCACCATGTGCAGGAAATGTCAAGAGATTTCGCTTATTTTTGCGCATTTAGTCTTCCTTTTTTCTGCCCGGGTACAAGCCTCTTTTTTCCATATCTTCGCTTGCGCATTGGGAATCGGATGTGGTATAATATAGAGGTAAATTCATCCCCTCCGGAAGCCCGGAGGGAATACAATGGAGGTTATCAATCATGGCAAACAAGTATACGGGCACCAAAACCGAGCAGAACCTGTGGGAGGCTTTTGCCGGCGAATCCCAGGCAAGAAACAAGTACACCTTCTTCGCTTCCGTAGCCAAAAAGGCGGGCTACGAGCAGATCGCGGCGCTGTTCCTGGCCACCGCCGACAACGAAAGGGAGCACGCCAAGCTCTGGTTCAAGGAGCTGGGTGAGCTGGGCAACACCGCGGAGAACCTGCTCCACGCCGCCGAAGGTGAGAACTTCGAGTGGACGGACATGTACGACCGCATGGCAAAGGACGCCGAGGAAGAAGGCTTCCCCGAGCTGGCCGCCAAGTTCCGGGGCGTGGCCGCCATCGAAAAGAGCCACGAGGAGCGCTACCGTGCCCTGCTGAACAACGTGGAGACCAAGCAGGTGTTCGAGAAGTCCGGCGTGCAGGTATGGGAGTGCCGCAACTGCGGCCACATCGTGGTGGGCACCAAGGCTCCCGAAGTCTGCCCCGTGTGCAACCATCCCCAGGCCTATTTTGAAGTGAGAAAAGAGAACTACTAAAATACAGCTGCTCCCCTGGTTCTGTCGAACCGGGGGAGTGTTTTTTATCCGGAAATGTAGAGGTAAATTGTAATTTGGCGGGCGGGGATTGACGCACCCCTTGGCTCCCCCTATGGGGGAGCTGGCTGCCCCATAGGGGCAGACTGAGAGGGCAACACATGGATTTTGTTTGCCATTGTCTTACTGCGGTACCCTCTCAGTCAGCCTGACGGCTGCCAGCTCTCCCAAAGGGAGAGCCAAGGGGGGCTGCCGTATCTGCGCTTCAAATTACAATTTGTCCAATTGCTGAGTCAAACCGATAAGCATAAAAGGAAAAATTTGTTTTCCCTTTCAATTTTCTACTTTCCGAACCAAAAAGGGCAGCGCAGAGGTTTTTCGCTGCGCTGCCCTTAGCGGGGTCATGGGGGATTCTGATTAGAAAGCGGTATCCAGCAGGGTGATGCCGTCGATCTTCAGATCGAAGTAGGGAGCGGAACGGAACGTGGACTCGCAGAAAGCGCCGTCGATGACGACTTCGGTGTCGCCTTCGTAAGCGGGATCGGTGTCAACGTCGGCCAGGTAGCTTTCCACAGCAGCGCCTTCCACGGTGAAGGTGGCGGTGTCGAAGACCTTCAGAGAACCGTCTTCCAGAGCGGCCTTCACTTCGGCCAGCTTCTCGACGGTGCCGGCAGCGGCGGCCTTCTCGTTCACATCGCTGAGCAGCACGGAGCCGGTGGCGATGGTGCCGGTCCAGTCGGTGGCAATCTCCTCGCCGTTTGCCACGCAGTTAATGATGTACTCGAAGTAGGGAGCCCAGTTGATGCGGCTGGACACGATGAAGGTGTTGGGGCAGGCGTCCACAGTGGAGCCGTTGTAGGAAACGTCGGGCACACCGGCGTTCTCGCAGGCAGTGGGAGCGCCCATGGAGTCAGCGTGCTGGGAGATCAGCTTGCAGCCGCCCTCGATCAGCTTATTGGCAGCTTCCTTCTCGGCAGTCTCGTCGTACCAGGAGCCGGTGAAGGTCACGTCCATGGTGACGGAGGGGCAGACGCTCTTGGCGCCCAGGTAGAAGGAGGTGTAGCCGGAGACCACTTCGGCGTAGGTGAAAGCGCCCACGTAGCCCATCTTGGCTTCCTCGGCGGTAAACTCACCGGCTTCGATCATCTCGTTCAGCTTCAGACCGGCGGCAACGCCAGCCAGGAAGCGGCCTTCGTAGATGGAAGCGAAGGAGTTGTGGTAATTGGTCAGGTCCTCGGTGTGGGCCTTGGTGCCGGTGGCATGGCAGAACTGGACCTCGGGGAATTCCTTGGCGGCCTCGATCATGTAGTCCTCGTGGCCGAAGGAGTCGGCGAAGACGATGTTGCAGCCGGAGTCCGCCAGGTCGGCGGCAGCTTCGTAGCACTCGTTGCCTTCGGGGACGTTGGTCTTGATCACGTACTCCACGCCCAGCTTCTCGCAGGCCTCTTTGGCGCCGTTCAGGAAGTTCAGGTCGTAGGTGGAGTTCTCATCGTGCAGGAAGATGAAGCCGATCTTCACGTCGGCAGCTTCGGCAGCTGCGCTGACGGCGAACAGACCCATCACCATGACGATGGCCAGAAGCAGGGAAAGAATCTTTTTCATGTTGATTTGTTCTCCTTTTTTGATGATGTATATAAATGGTATTTGCGACAAATTTATGGGCGGAAGGTGATGTCCGTATCGGACATGCTCTCGATGACGGCCAGGGATTCCACCCGGATTCCCTGTGCGCGCAGAGCGTCGCCGCCGCCCTGGAAGCCCTTCTCCACGGCACAGGACGCGCCCACCAGGGTGGCGCCTGCCTGGTGCACCAGATCGATGAGGCCCATCAGCGCTTTCCCGTTGGCCAGGAAATCATCCACCAGCAGCACCCGGTCGGTGGGGAGCAGATAGTCGCTGCTGACCACCACGGTGTAGTCGGTGTTGTGGGTGTAGGAGTGGACGGTGGTGGAGTACACGCTGCCGTCCACGTTGCTGGTTTTGTGCTTCTTGGCAAAGACCATTGGTACCTTCAGGGCCATACCTGCTGCTGCGCCGATGGCGATGCCGGAGGACTCGATGGTCAGCACCTTGGTGACGCCGCAGCCGGCAAACAGCCGGGCGATCTCCTGGCCGATTTCCTCCAGAAAGTCCGTGTCGATTTGCTGATTCAGGAAACTGCCTACCTTCAGGATACCGCCGGGGAGCACCTTTCCTTCTTCGCGGATTTTCTGTTCCATCAGCTCCATGGCAAAACCTCCAAAATCGAAATAAAAAAGACGAATCCCCCGGGATACGCATGACGATACTTCTCCCGTGATTCGTCTGACAGACATTGGTCGTTACCAATAGTCGTGACTTGGGCAGGCGTCACGGTAGAAACTTTCGGGCCATTCATCCGAAATTATATCGGCAATTCTTGAAATATATTGCAATCGTAATCCATCTTCCGCCGAAAGTCAACACAAACAATCTTCCCCGGGTGATTTCCTCCGTAATGCACAAAGAACCGACACTGTTCGACATTTTTTCCGTTCAAAAATAAGCCGGGCAAACAAACCGCCGCGCCCACGGAAACGGGCGCGGCGAGGGTATTCTTTTTGGGTTGATTACAGGACCTCCCGGTCCTTGGGATAAGCGTTGAGCACCCGGCAGCCGTCGGCTGTGACACACACCAGATCCTCAATCCGGATGCCCACCCGGCCAGGGATGTAGATGCCCGGTTCAATGGAGAAGCACATGCCCTCCCGGACGAGTGTCTCATCGGTGGCGGACACATCGAAGGGCTCATGGACCTCCATGCCGATGCCGTGACCCAGGCGGTGAATGAAGTATTCGCCATAGCCTGCGTCCTCAATGACCTTCCGGGCGGCCAGGTCGATTTGCTTGAAGGGGATGCCCGGCTTTACCGCGGCGATGCCTGCCAGGTTGGCCTTGCGCACGGTTTCGTAAATTTCCTTTTCCGTGTTCTGCCCCACAAAGAAGGTACGGGTCATGTCGCTGCAATAGCCGTCCACCACGCAGCCCATGTCCACCACCACAGCCTCACCGGCCTTCAGGGTGCGTTCTCCGGGGACACCATGGGGGTCCGCGGCGTGGTCGCCGTAGGCCACGATGGTGTCGAAGGAGTTGCCCTGGGAAACCTGGCGGAACAGGGCGTCGATTTCATCCCGGAGCTGGGCTTCGGATTTGCCCACCTGAATGAGCGTCGCCACCTGGGCCATGACGGAATCGTTGACCTGGGAGGCCCGGATCATTTTCTCCTGCTCCTGGGAGGTCTTGATGGCTTTCACTTCGTCGATGACCGTGCCCACCACCAGCTTCAGTTCCGGCTTGTGGGCCTGCAATGCCAGCAGGAACCGGGCGGGGAAGGTTTTGTCCACGGCCACGGTGCCGCTGAGCTCCTGAGCCAGCATCCCCACGCCGTCCTGGGCGTCGGAGAACCAGGTAACGTTCTGATTTCCGTCATAGGGGAAGAGAATGTTGATGAACAGCCGGGTTTCGCCGGTTTTCTTCACCAGCAGCACCAGCAGCCGCTCTCCGGGGGAAAACCGGGTGCCGGTGAAATAGCGGATGGCATTGGGATCGGACACCAGTGCCGCATCCAGATTCTGCTCGTTCAGCCTGCTTACCAGGCGGGAAATGGATTCCATTGTTATGACTCCTTTACTGAAAGTATGTCTCGGTCATCTGCTTTATGACTGATCGAAAAATTGTAATTTGACGTACCGGAACTGACTGCACCCCTTGGCTCCCCCTATGGGGGAGCTGGCTGCCCCGCAAGGGGCGCCCCTGAGAGGGCAGCATGGTTTGATTTCGAGTGCAATTATCTTACTGCGGCACCCTCTCAGTCAGCCTGTTCGGCTGACAGCTCTCCCAAAGGGAGAGCCAAGGGGCGCTGCCGTATCTGCCCGCCAAATCACATTTTGGCAATGCTCTTACGAAAGACGATTACCGGAAAGCGTGTTCGCCAGATCGGCGATTTTTTCAAGCCCCTGGCAGTTTGCGGGGAGAGGATTGACCAGCTCCGGGGACTGGGGAGTGCAGACATAAAAGCTGTCCAGCCCGGCCTTTGCCGCGCCCCAGCAGTCGCATACATCGTCGTTGCCCACCATCACGGTTTCGGCGGGGTCCAGGTCATATTTTTCCAGAATCATATGGAAAAACGCCGGATCGGGTTTCTTTCTGCCCACCTCGCTGGAGAGGATGCTCCCGTCCAGCCGGGTGTCCAGCCCCAGCAGGATCAGCTCCGGCCGGGTGAACAGGGACTGGGCGTTGGACAGCAGATACACGTTCTTCCCCTGACGGTGAAGGTATTCCAGCATTCCCAATACCCCGGGGAAGAGCTTCAGCCGCCGGATGGACAGCAGCCGGAAGGTCCGGGCAAAATCGGCAATGGCCCGATCATCCACGGAAACACCGGTGTCCTCAAAAAAGCTGCGGAACACCGGGCTGAGGTCCACCTCCGGTTCCGCCCCCTCCGGCAGGTGCTGCCGCATTTGGGCCTCCTGCCGGGCAATTTCGGCTTTGTATTTCTCTTTCAGTTCCACCGGGGCCCAATCCACCCCCTGCATTCCCAGCAATCGGCTGACGTTTCGCCAGAATGCGGGGGAATCCTCGTTGGTGTGGATGTCCGCCAGGGTGCCGTACAGGTCAAACAGATAGTTCTTGTATGTTTTCAACGCAGTTCATTCTCCATCCAGCCACAGGTAATCCATAAACACCGGCACCTGCTTCTCCCAGTCGGCCTCGCAGTGATGGCCGCCTCTCTGGCAGAAGGTCTTTACCGATACGTTCTGCTGCTCCAGCAGTGCCCGGATGGCCAGGTTGCACCGGGCGGTGTGGGTTTTCAGATCCTCAGTGGGCTTCCGGTGGGTGCCGCCGGCTTCCTCGGTGCCCCAGGAAAGGTACACCCGGGTATCCGCATCCAGCCGGTGGGCCAGGATTTCCCACCCCATGTCCGCAAAGCAGGGGGTGATGGCACTGGACAGGCAGGCGGCTTTGGAGAAAACCTCATTGTAAGCTGCGGCGGCGTACAGGCTCATGAGTCCGCCCATGCTGGACCCGGCGATGCCGGTGGCCTCCCGGAAGGAATAGGTGCGGTACTCCCGGTCGATCATGGGCTTGACCTCATTCACGATCCAGTCCATGGTCTGATTGCCCATTCCGTGGACCATCCCCCAGTGTCCCATGGGGAAGGTATAGGGGCTGTATTCATCCAGCCGGGCGTTTCCTTCGTGGCTGCATTCCATGCCCACCACGATCATGTCCTTGCTCCACCGGTCCAGGAAGGTTTCAAGGCCCCAGGACTTTCCGTAGGTGGCGTCCTGGTCCCGGTAGAGGTTATGCCCGTCAAAGAAATACATCACGGGATAACGCTCCCCGGAAGAGTCATACCCCCGGGGCAGGTAGATGTGCAGCGTGCGGTTCTTTCCTTTCGGGGAATAGAGAAAGCCTCTTTTTTCAATCATCGGTCAGATCCCCACGTTTCCGCTGTTGATGCCCTGACTGTTTTCCTCTGTGGGGAGCCATTCGATGGCTCTTTTGACGGAGGCATCCCAGAAATCCCACTCGTGGGCCCCGGGGCCCACCTCGTAGGTCACGTCTGCGCCCAGCTCCTTGAGATAGGCGGCCATGCTGTTGTTGACGGGGAGCAGGCTGTCGCTCTGTCCGCAGGCAATAAAGATTTTTGGGAAGGGCTTTCCCTGTTCTTTCAGCTGCCGGGCCAGGAATCGGGGGTCCATGTCGCTGCCGGGGAGCTTCTCCGGCTCTCCGAAGCAGGCCTCAACATAGCTGCGGCTGGTGAGCATAAAGCCGGTCTCTTCCTTCCGGGCGGCCATACCGTCGATGTCCCAGGCACCGGAGAAGGCGGTGATGCAGCCGAAGGAATCGCTGTATTTCAGGCCGCCCCGCAGGGCACCGTAGCCGCCCATGGACAGGCCGCCGATGAAGGTGTCCTCCCGCTTCCGGGACAGGGGGAACATCCGCCGGGTCAGCTCCACCAGCTCCCGGCCGATGAATTCGCCGTAGTAATTGTGCCCGGCTGCCTGGTCCACATAAAAGGCATTCTCTCCGGAGGGCATCACCACCGCCAGGTTGTGGGCCTCGGCATAGCGCTGGATGCGGGTGCCTGCCACCCAGTCCACGTAGCTGCCGAATACGCCGTGGAGCAGATACAACGTTTTCAGCGGCTGCTCCGGCCGCAGAGCCTGCCCGGGGGCGGACAGCTTATCCACGGGAAGAATCACATTCACATTGACGGTTCGCATGAGGGATTGGGAAAACAATGTTGCCTGAATCAGAGCCATAACGGCTTCCTCCTTTATTCACTCATCAGGGCCAGGTAGTGGTTGCGGCGGCTGAGGGCGGCGATGCACTTTTCACACAGGTAGTCCTCTTCCAGCAGCGCTTCCGGAGCGCTCCCGTCGCCGCAGCGGCAGCAGGCGCTGATGCGGGTAATTTTATTTTGCATGATGTAGAATATGGCGCCGCCGGAAAGAACGTTTTCCCGGGTGAAATAATCCACCTTGTGACCCTCCAGCCGTCCATAGTTGTAGATGTTGGAGTCCCGGACCTGGAAGGTATCATTCTCCGCGTAATACTGCTGCAGCAGCAGGAAGTGACCGCCGCTGGTGAAGTGGCCCTTATGCTGGAGGCTGATAACGCGCTGACCGTTTTCCAGAGCAGCAATCACCTCGTCAATCTGAGAGGAGGTTTTTTCCAGGAAAAAGCCCAGCTCGGCAGGGACGTAGATGAACATCTCTCCCCGGGTGCCACTGGCATCGTGATAATTGGGGTACCTGGTTGCCAGCATGTCGGGAGAGAGGATGGTATCGGTCATGTAGGTGGCCAGCATGGCCATGGTGGTGATGCCGCAGCCGCCCCGCCCCACATAAGAACCGCCATAGCGGGAGTACATGTAGTCCTGCTGGAAATAGACCATGACCTCCGGAAAACGCTCATGGGCCACATCCGGGTAGAGCACATCCACCGGGGATACGGTTTTCTGTGTGCAGTCCGCCCACAGCTGTACGGCGGTGTAATTGACGTTCACAGGGTTTTCTTCCCGGGCGGTCTGCCAGCGCTGCAGCTGCTTGTTCGTTTCCAGAATTTCCCGGGCGGCGGCGCGGCTGGCGTCGTTCCGGCTGCAGAAGAACACCACGTGATACCCCAGCTTGGAACGGATGATGGCGGTATCCTCCGGCTGGCGGTCTTCGTCGAAGCACCATTCATCCAGGGGCTGGGTCAGCTGACCGGGCCGGATGTTCCGGTACAGTCCGCCGCTAAGCCGGGAGCCGGCATCCTGGGACTGCTGGTTTGCCAGACGGGTAAAGCTGCTGCACTTGCCCATAATGTTGGTAATGTAATCCTGCTCCCAGCTCAGAAGCAGTTTCTCAGCCTGTTCTTCACATTTTTCCCATTGCCGCTTGGCGGCTTTCACGGTGCCGTCGGCGGATATCTTGGCTCCTTCGGGGATCAGCAGAATATGGCACACATCCACGGTGTCCTCCCCGGCGTCTGCCAATGTCTTGCCGTGGGCGTCGAGATACTGGTCGATCTCCTCTTCGGTGACGGAAGTTTCATAGCTTTCCTCGGTGAAGAACATGTAGGCGGTGTTGTAGCGGACCGCAGCGTCAACCAGCTCCTGGGCGCTGACCGGGGAGCCGAAAACCGTTTCGGCATAGTCGGCCAGATCCTGGTAGCCCTGTTCCCGGACCAGCTGCTCCAGCTGCTCCTCCAGACCGTCCAGGTATGCCTGGTGCATGGAGTTGGGCTTGTAGCAGGGCTGGTTCTGGTAGAGAAAGCCATTCACCGGCAGGTCGGCTGCCACGTATTTTCCGTGAAGGTCGTCGGTTTCGTTGGGCTTATAGGCTTCCTCCTGAATGGGCCGGGGCTTTTCGGCGGCCTGAAGCAGCAATGTTTCCAGCTGCCAGGCATCGATTGCCTGCTGCAGGAAGTAGTGCTGCCAGGTCAGATTCCCATCACCCAAAGGGCACAGCTGCCGGTCCAGAGGCTGGGAGAAGTCCGGCGCCGGCGTGCTGCCCGCCAGCCGGTAAGTACTGATGGCATTCACGTAGTAGATCTGCAGTGCGTCGTTGGTCAGCCTTTCCCCGCTGCAGGTGGCCACCGTCTGGGAGGTCACCGTCCCGGCAGCACTGAGGGGGATGGAGTAGCTGTCCAGGCAAAGCAGGCTGGAGGGGCGGCCGTCGGCGGTGACGATGGGCTCCGGCCAGGTCGTGACGGGCACGGTGGACAGAGGGACGTTGATCTCTTCTGTGACCGGGGGCGTGTTGGCCCGGCGGACGGCCAGCGCGGTCAGAACCACAGCCAGGACAAGGACGGCCAGGCAAAGAACGGCGGTGATCGCCACAGTGAATTTGACCTTCTGATTGTTGTTCTCGGGATGATTTGCCATATATGTAGATAACCTCGTCGTTTAATGGGATAGCTCTTCCAGCAGGAAAAGGAAGCTGTTTCTGCGTGCCAGAGCGGCGACACATTTTTCACAGGTGTAATCCTGGGTCAGCAGAGCGGAGGATTCTGCATCACTGCTGCCGCAGCGGCAGCAGGCGGGGATGGAGGTGACTTTCTTGTGCATGATGTAATACTGGATTCCGTTTTTGGCCACGATCTCCCGGGAGAATCGGTCCACCTGATGTCCTCTCAGATGGTTGTAGTTATAGATGTTGGAGTCCCGGACCTGAATGGAATCGTCCTCGGGATAGTATTCCATCAGCAGCAGATAGTGCCCTCGGGAGGTGAAGTGCCCCGGCTCCTGCAGACAGATGACGACCTGCCCGTTTTCCAAAGCGGGAATCACCTCGTTGATGTTGAAGGAAACCTTGTCCAGATAGAAGCCCATCTGGGAGGGAGCATAGCGGAAAATGATGCCATCCACACTCTTGCCAGTGTAGTCAAAAAAATCCTGGGAAAACCGATCCGCCATCATGGCGGGCGTTTGCAGAGAATCGGTCATATAGGTGGCCAGCATGGCGTAGGCGGTGATGCCGCAGCCGTTGGAGCCGATGTATCCGTTGCCGAAGGGATAGTAATTGTAGTCCTGCTGGAGATAGGTGATGGCTTCCGGGAAGCGCTCATGGGCGATGTCCGGGTACAAAGAATCCTCCAGAGTGACCGCGGCGGCGGTGGTGTCCGCCCAAAGCGCGACGGCGCTGTAATCCGGGGTCAGCGGCACTTCCTCCAGCCACTGGCACCACAGCTCCCGTTCCCCTTGGGTGACAAGGGCGTTTTTGGCGGCCACGGCACCGGTTTCCCCGCGGGCGGAGAAATAAAGGATGTGCACACCGTAATCACTGCGCAGGACAACATAATCTCCGGCCTCTCGCTGGTCGGAAAAGCACCATTCGTTCAGGGGCTCCGCCAGCATACCGGGCAGAAGCCCGTAGTAGCAGCCGCCGTTATCCCGGGAAGCGTTGTCCTGAGACCAGGTGACGGCAAGCTGGGAAAATGCGGCGCCCTTCTTCTGCCGCTGGGGAGTGGCGTTCCACTCGGCGAGAATCTCCGCCGCCTTCTGCTGGGCCTGGTTCCACTGGTTGTCCGTGGCGGTGACGGTTCCGTCCTGCGCCACCTGGGCGCCCTCGGGAATCAGCAGAATGTGGCGGATGTCCACGGTTTCCACGCTGCCGGACAGTTCGGCCCGATGCTGGGTCAGATAGCTGCTGATTTCCTCGTCGGTGGGAGAAAAATCGTAGCTTTTCTCGGTGAAGTACATGTAGGCGGTGTTGTAGTCCAGAGCGGCTTGAAGGAAGTCACCGGCACTGACGCCCAGCTGCCTGGCCATATCACTGAGGCTGTCAAAGCCGGCGCCGGAGGCCAGAGTGTCCAGGGCCTGCTCCATGGAATCCAGATAGGCCTGGTGGAGCTTGTTGGGGGTGTAGCAGGGAAGATCCTGATACAGGAAGTGATTCAGCGGCAGATCGGGGGAGATGTTGATTTCGTGAAGGTTCTCGTTGGGATAATTGGGTCTGAAGCCTTCCTCGGTGATGATCTGGGGCTGGGAGGCCCGGACCAATGCCGCCTGCTGGGCCTGCCAGCAGAGGATGGCTTTTTTCAGGAAATAGTGCTGCCAGGACAGACCCTCTTCCAGGGGGCAGGACTGGCAGTCCAAAGGCCGGCTGAAATCCGGGGCAATCTCCGCCTCCGCTGCCCGGTAGGCATTGACCTGGGACAGGTAGAGGATCTGCAGCATCCCGTTGGTCAGCTGCTTGTCACCGGCGGTGGCCACAATAGTCTCCGCGTCTCCCGCGTCGGGAGTGACGGTGTAGCTTGCTTTGCAGGCAATATCGGTTTTATTCCCGGTCGGAGTGACCACCGGTGTATCGGCGGGAGCCGCTGCCGGTTCGGTGGAAACGGGGGCGGTGGCGTCAGTCTGGACCTCCGGCTGTGTGGACGGCGCCGTATTCAATGCAGGTTGGGGCGTTTTCCCCAGCCAGAACACCAGGATGGCGGCGGCGACGAGAAGAATGACCAGGATCAGCCCCACCGTCAACCCGACGTGACTTCTCCGGTGTACGGAACCGGAAGCTGCGTATTTTCCCGATTGTTTTCCCATAGGGTGATCCTCCTTTTACGGGAAGTCCGGCAATTTACGCCGCTCCCACATATTCTTCCAGACACATTCCCGTGTCCTTCATCGCCATGGACACTTTGGTGCCCACATAGCGGTAGTGCCAATGCTCGTAGGAAATGCCGGTGATGTCGCTTTTGTTTTCGGGATAGCGGAGAACGAAGCCGTATTCCCAGCAGTGCTCATGGAGCCAGGTGGGGGTGACGGAACACACGATGTCCATGGCCAGGCCGGTTTCGTGCTCGCTGTAGCCGGGCAGGGCCACGGTTTCCAGGGCCTTGTTGTAGGCATCCTGATAGCCCAGGCCATCCTCCTGATATTCCTGGGTGCGCTCTTCCAGAATCCTTTTCTGCTCGTCCTTGGTGCGGTAGCCGCAGTTGAGCCAGCATTCGATGCCGGTGGCCCGGCAGTCCAGAATCATCTGGCGCAGGCTCTGCTCAGCCACCCGGGCCACCCGGGCCCACTCGCCGTAGCGAACCAGATCGGGCTGCCGGTTTTCCGGCATGCCGTACCGGTAGTTCACCAGCAGGACATAGATACCCGCGGGGGTGAAGAAGCAGGTCTCCCCGTCGATCACCGTGGGGGAAACGGCCATGGTGCCGTCCTCCAGGAAATAGTAGGAGTATTCGTCCTCCTGGAGCCAGCCGGTGTGCATGGCACCGTCCTCATTAAAATAGAAGGTGTCCTCTCCCAGCGTCTGCCAGCCGGTCTGCATCACGCCGTCTTCGCCGAAGAAGTAGCGGCTGCCCTCCACCTCAATCAGGCCCTGGGTCATCAGTCCGGTTCCGGGGTCAAAATAATAGGTGCTGCCTTCCACCGTTTCCATTCCGGTGACGGGGATGCCGTTCTCGTCCAGGTAGTAGCAGCCCTCGCTTTCCTCCAGCCAGCCGGTGACAACGGTGCCCACGCCGGAGAGGTAGCGGTGCATTCCGTCAATGTCCTGCCAGCCGGTGGCCAGCAGGCCGTCGGAGAGGAAGTATCGCTTTTCCCCGTCCACCAGCTCCCAGCCCTGGGCGGGGATACCGGTGTCGTGGAAGTAGCGCATTTGGCCTTCGATCTCCTGCCAGCCTGTGCGCATAACACCGTCGCCGCCGAAATAGTAGTGGCTGCCGGCAATTTCCTGCCAGCCGGTGACCATGGCGGAGTTGTAGCCGAAATAATAGCGGTTTTCTCCGTCATCCAGCCAGCCGGAAACCGGGTCTCCCTTTTCATTTAAATAATAATAGTAACCGTTTTGCTGCACCCATCCGCTGCGGTCCATGTGATCCGTGTAGTACCAGAGGACCCCCAGCGCCGCCAGAATCAGAATGACGGCCAGAAGGAACACCAGCAAAAGGGCGCGATTTCTTGATTTCATTGGGTATTTTCTTCTCCTGACATAATTTTGGACTATGTTACCACATTCCCCTTAAAATTTCAAGCGGCCCCGAACAATTGAGGTGCCAATCCTTTGGCCTGTTTGCCGGAATCTCGCCCATACGGGATATTTTCTGCCCGTCACACCTGCCCTGCGCGAATCATAGAATGTCCCGGGAGGTTTTGTCGTATGAATGCCAATTATGTCTACCTGATTACGTTCCGCTCCGTCACCTACGCCCAGCGGGGGGAGCGGGTGCTGAACCGGGCGGGGGAGCGGGCCAGAGTGCAGCGCACGCCCCGGTGGATGGAGGAACAGGGCTGCGGCTACAGTCTGCGGCTGCAAACGGGGAATATTGCACGGGCGGTTTCCATGCTGCGGGGGGAACAGCTGCCGCTGCGGAAGGTTTATGTCCAGCTTGACGATGGGGGGCTGGAGGAGGTAACGGTATGATTTACCTGGATTACGGCGCAACCTCCTTTCATAAACCTGCCGCCGTCTACCGGGCAGTGGAGCAGGCCATGCGCCGCTGCGCCAACCCTGGCCGGGGCGGCTATCCGGCCTCCACCGCCGGGGCGGAGGCCGTGTATGCCTGCCGGGAGACGGCGGCGGAGCTGTTTGACTGTCGCCCGGAGCAGGTGGTGCTCACCTTCAACTGCACCCATGGGCTGAACATTGCCATCCGCAGCCTGGTAAAACCCGGGGGACGGGTGGTGGTGTCCGGGTTTGAGCACAATGCGGTGATGCGGCCCCTGTACGATCTGGGGGCGCAGGTCACCGTGGCGGGCCGGCGGCTGTTCCACCGGGAGAACACCCTGGAGGAATTTGACAGAGCGCTGGGCGCCGGGGCAGAGACGGCGGTGTTTACCCATGTGTCCAATGTGTTCGGCTATGTGCTGCCGGTGGAGGAACTGGCAAAGCTGTGCCAAAGCTATGGGGTACCCTTTATTCTGGACGCGGCCCAGTCCGCCGGGAGCCTGCCGGTGAAGCTGAAGGCCCTGGGGGCGGAATTCATTGCGATGCCCGGCCACAAGGGACTGCTGGGTCCTCAGGGCACCGGACTGCTGCTGTGCGCCGGGGAGGCGACTCCTTTGCTGTTCGGCGGCACGGGAGGAGAATCCATCCGCCATGATATGCCGGACCTGCTGCCGGAGCGGCTGGAGGCGGGGACCATGAATGTTCCCGGCGCGGCGGGGCTGACGGCGGGAATGCGCCATGTACGGCAATATGGGGACGCCATTCGGGCGAGAGAGCACCGCCAGGCCCGGCGGTGTGCCCGGGGACTGGAGAAGCTGGGCTTCCGGGTGTTCACGGGACCGGATCAGGCCGGTACGGTGTCCTTCCTGCCGGAGGGCGACTGCGAGACGGCGGCCGGGAAGCTGGCGCAAATGGGCATTGCCGTCCGGGCGGGACTGCACTGTGCGCCCCTGGCCCACGAGAGCGCCGGGACCCTGGATACCGGCACCGTGCGCATCAGCTTCGGCCCGGATGCCTGCGACGCCCAGACCGACGCCCTTTTACACGCCGCCGCCCGGCTTTCCCCGGGAA